>OZ255707.1:3241908-3566099 GCA_965277075.1 Candidatus Lustribacter sp. | reverse complement strand
TCTGCCGCGTACTCCGCTCGACCGCCACTTTCGTCATTCAAGTCTCTGAATTATACAACCAGAGAGCAAGAAAGCGTCAAGATCGGCCCGCCTTTTCTACCGGGGGTTCAAGCGCAACCCGATTTGCAGCGTACGGGGCGCCGCATAGTGATTGCCCTGCGCGTTCAAATACGTCACCAAGTATTCGTCGTTGAAGAGATTCTGGATACGCAGCGTCAGTTGAACGTTGGACCCGATCGGAAAGCCCTTTTCCGCATCGAACGTGATGTGCGCCGTACGTTTACACGGTCCGCCGATATTCTCTGCGTAATCCACCCCGGCGCACGTGATGCCGCCGTCCGGATTGAGGGCCGATGACAAACCGCTTCCATACTCGCCGTCGACCGAAAACCAACCACCGTGGCGGTCATTGAGCACGAGGCCCGAGGTGGCGTCGACACGCTGATCGTGATCGGCAGGCGTAAAATCATTCGGTGCCCCGAAGCACGGTGCAAGCAATTGCGTTTCACACCCCTTGTTTACCGAATAGGTATGCGTCGCCGAAAAATAAAAGCGGCCGGCGCGAGGCAATGGGTGTTGATAGTACAGCGTCTGCGTTGCAATTCGCCCGATCTGGTAGTTGATATCCTGGTGCAAATTCGTTGTCCCGACCTGCGTATCGTCGATGAGGTCGGTGGCGTTCTTTTGCATGACGCGTATTCCGAGGTCGCCGTTTCCGAGCGCGACGTGACCGCCGAACTCGTACACCGAATCGCGCTGCGGCTTGAGGTCGAATTGCGCGACGCTCGCCTGCAACGGAAGGTTCAACGTATAGGCGGCGTCCGGCGAGACGTTTTCGAGCGAAAACGGTGTGAAGAATCGACCGTAAAAAACGTAGACGCTGTTCCGCGAGCCGAAGAATTTCGTCAGTTTCACGCGCGGGCTGACTTGACCGAAACCCACGCTGAATTGATCCGAGGACACGAGGAATGAATTTGCTCGAACGCCGTAGTCGAGCTGGACGTCACCCATCTTCCAAGAATCTTGCACGTACAGCGCGGTGAGATGTCCGTTGTTGGGCGATGAATCGGCCACGGTATACGGATCGTTCGGTGTGCCGGGTGTGTAAATCGGGGCGAGAAAATTTCCCGGTTGCAGCGATATCGCGTACGTCTTCGAGACGTGCGTCGCATCGTAGAGCGCGCCGAAACGGACATCGTGGTGCGTGCTTTGATTCGAGTAGTCGAGATTACCGATGACGTCGTTGGCGGTGCGATCTCCGAAGAGCGAAAAGCCGCACGTTCCGATGCCGTAGGCCACATTCGGACTCGGAAGCGGGTTCGTGACGAGGCCGTTCACGATCGGGCCCGTCGACTGCAACGCTTGCGCACAATCGGTCGGCGCCCCCGGGTTACCGGCCTCGCCGTAAACGAAATCGTTCGACGAATCCCCAAAATCGCGAATGCGCGAACGTTTGTACGACGGTCCGAAACTCAAGAAGCCGTGGTCGCCGATCGGATGACGGTATTGAAGCGACGCGAATGAGTCGTCTTGCGTCTCGTTGTCGTCGGTCGTCGCAGGTGCTCCGCCTTCGACATCGGGCGGAATTTGAAACGTGCCGTACGTATGCGTCAACGTCAAGTTTAAGAAGTCCGCGCCCAGCGGCTGCGTAAAACGCAGAAACTGGTTGCTGCTGTTAAATTTGTCGTGCGGCGACGAAACGTTCGGTGGATCGAGACCCCGGCTCCCCTGTTGATTGCGGGAGGCGACGATCAGATTGCCCGTACCGACCGGCGTGTGGAACGACAGATCCGAATCGAGATATGCGAACGAACCGGCCTCGAGTAGCGCGGAGACTCCGGGCGGCCCGGCCCCATTACGCGTGGTAATGTTTAAGACCGTCGCAAATCGCTCGCCGTATTGGGCCGGGTACGCGCCTTGCAAAACGTCGACGAACGCGATATCGCGCGAGTCGAACTCGGTGCCGATATTCCGATTGAGTTCCTGCGGAATTTGAACGCCGTCGACGATGTAGTTGACGTCGCCGTGATCGCCGTTGAGGTGGACGACGCCGTTGGCGCCGCGCGCCGCTCCCGGTAACTGCAAGAGCAACGCCGGCAAACTGCCGTTTGCCGGGGAACGATCGAGCACTTCGCCCGGCAAACTAAGATCCGTGCCCGAACCGCGGACCGGCAGATGCGAAATCACCGACGTTCGGCCGATTTCTTTGGTGCGACTGACCGACACGGCAACGTCGACGCCGCCGCCCGATGCGTCGACCCGCAACGACGCGTTTCCGGCATCGGTCGTGACGTCGATATTGTACGTCCCGATGGGAATGCCGACGAACACGAAGCGGCCCTTCGCATCCGTTTTCGAGCGGACGCTGAGGTTGCTGCCGACGGCGCTAACGCTTGCGCCGGCCACGGGCGTCCCGTCGGCGGTCACCGTGCCGGAGAGAATAGTCGTCCCCTGTGCGGAGGCCGGCACGCACAGCGATGACATCAACAGAATGACGACGGCAAGCACCGGCATAAGCCGCGCTGCTCGTCGATAACGAACGAACACAGTGGTCCCCTTCTAAAAACGAATGTTTATGAAGAAAGGGGACTGCGGCGGGGGCCGATTCGGGATGAACAGACTGAATGATGCCGCCGCAGTGCGTGTCGCAAGCGATACGGCAATTTTCGCGCAAGCGACGAGGGCAAGCCGATTCCGAGAACCGGCGACGAGCGCGCGCAGCGTGTCGGCGAAACGTCGTCGACACGCAGAGAGTGCGAACGCCGCGAGAAGCGACGACAACGCGGCGACAAGGATGCCGAGGGAAACCGAGCCCGCCACGATCGGGACGCCTTCGAGCGCTTGCGTCAAACCAAAGAAGAGCATGTTCGCGGCGAACACGTGGCCGAATCCGCGTACGCGATCGGCCCGAACGATGTGCGCCCGCGCGATTGCGCAGCGACGGATGCGCTCGGCGGACGAGCGTCCGACACCGATCGTCGAGCAGAAGAACCATGCTCCGAGCAGCAGCGGCAGCAGCAGATACACGTGCCGGCCGAAGAAGCCGGCCAGGTTCGGCTGAACGCTGATCGCCGAAATTTCGGCAATCAGATGAATAAGGACGGCGACCGGCACAATCGCCGACGCAAGCCCCATATACGTCGGAAGCTCGTAACCGCGGAGCGCAGGACGAACGAGAACGTGCATGCCTCGGTGTCGTATTTTCGAACGGATTATTGATTCGACCTTTGCAGTAGAGACGTGGTCCGCCATCGCACGCGCGGCGTTGTCACGCAGCGTTTCGCAGTCTTCCGCGCGCGTCCGATCCCTGGCGCGATGACGTAGACGGCGACGCCCGCATTCGGCAATCGTTCGAGCGTCGCAAGCAACGCGAGACGTTCAAAGGGGCTCAAGCCGGTACCCGGATCGTGGACGAGCAGGGTCGTCGCGCCGCCGGCCATGCACATCGCGACATCGAACCGTCGCCGCCGTAAGCGGTCGAGTCGCCACAACGGTTTGCGGAACTCGTCGACCGTGAAGCGCGCCAGCACGGCGGCCAACTCCGGTGGGATCGGTCCGTTCCTCCGGTGACGCCGGCGCTCCGAAAACTGAACACAAGGGCCAGCATCGGCGCCACCGCACCGGCGCGCGGGCGCCGGCCGGCGGCCCGACCGGCAAAAAAGCGATGACATCGCATACGACCTCCACGAAAAGCGAATTGTCGCCCGGTTGATATTCTCTCGCAGTATCATCAGAAGGCGAGTTGTCCTTCGACGAGCACTTGCAGACCCGGCGCGTACTGCGTCGTGTTGAACCCGTTGTTGACCTTGATCAGATATTGGTAATTCGCGAGGTTCAACGCGCTGATGCGAAAGCCGAATGAACCCGATTGCGGTGTTCGTCCCACCGCCGCATCGAGCGTGAGATGCGGCGTTAGCCGCCCGCTGCCGTTCTGAAACTGCACCGGATAGCCGGTTCCATATTCCGAGCCCAGCGTCGCATACCAGCGCCGGCCGTGACCGAAATGCTGTGTGTACGCGTCGTTGACTGCCAGCGCCTGATCGTGATCCTCCGGTTGCAGCGACGTATTCGAGACCGAGTCGGGCGAGAAGAGAAACGTTCCGCCCGATATTCCGCCCGCCACCGACTGCGAATACGCTGCCGAAACGTACCAATCATCGGCGCGAGCCGTTTGCTGCACCCGCAACTCGAGGCCATGCGCGAGTCCCAGCGAGTTATTATATGTGGCGAAAATTGGTGTCGGAAAGAGCTGGGTCGTGTCCAGCACATTCCAGACGTTGCGCTGCCACGCGTTGAGCGAGGCATACACGTTCGACCCGAACGTCTGGCCGACGCCCGCTTCGTCGTACGATTCCGTTTGCGGTTTGAGATCGTAGACCGGTAACATATCCGCCGTACCGCCCCCGACGACCACGGCATCCCGCCGCACATCTTCGAGTGCGGGCGCGGCGTAGAGGCGACCATAGTAGACGTGCGCGATCGTGTTCGGCGCGACGCGCACGTTGAGACCGATTCGCGGCTGCAACTGACTGCCTTGCACGAATCCGTTCGAAAAGTCGTACCGCACACCCGACGAGAGCGAGATCACGGCATTTGGCGTCCACGTATCTTGGGCATAAACACCGAGCGTCGTGCCGCGCTGCGCCACGTTGTCGAAGAACGGATTGGCGGCGGGCTGCACGATCGTTTCCGCGCTGGTAAAATTCTCCACCGCGCCGTCGACGCCGAATTTCAATGCGTGCACCGACGAAGCACGCGCATACGCCGTGCGCAACCCGACGACGGTCGCGCGACGATCCTGCGAGAGTCCGGCGAGAATCATGCACGGCGGGGCGTTTGGATCGCAGTCGGTCGGGCTGTAATTCTGGGCCAAGACGTCGTTTGCAAGGTCGCCGGCGTACGCGATGCGCGAGGAGCGAACCACGGAATCACTTGCCAGTCGGCACGCCCGTCACGCGAGGTGTGCGTGTAATTGAGCGTCGCGAACGCGCTGTACTCGCGCTGCACGTCGTCTTGACCGGCAACGTTCACGATCGAATCGACCGATGTCGGCGTCGCGTTGATCGGAATCTGATACGTGTTGTATTGGTTCGAGAGGTTGATCGCGAGCGTATCGTTCGGCGTTAGGCGCGTGATCGTCCGCAAAAATGCATCGGAGAGACTCGCATCGTCGTGAAGGATGTTGGTACTCGGCGTGTCGAGACCGCGTCCGGTGTCCTGCGCGTTTGCATTGAAAAACACGTCGGAACGCCGTGCGTGTTGACGCGAGTCTGCCCGATCGTTTGCGGTGCGCGCAGTACAAGGGTGAGATCGTTCACCGAATCGCTGGTAACCTCGACCGTCCCTTGCGCGTCGAGGCCGGCGTCGGTATGCGCGCTGATGACGTAGCGGCCGAACGCGAGCCGCGCGAACGTGAACGCTCCGCGCGCGTCGGTGACCGTTCGGGTTGTCACACCTTCGCCTTTCGCCGTAACGGTGACGCCGCTGCTCCCTACGCCCGCGGCGGTGACCGTTCCGCGGACGACCCCGGTCACGTCGGCGAGCGCCGCCGAGCAGACTGAAAAAAACAGCAACCCACAGAGAAAAAGTGGTCGCGCGCCCAAACGAGCGAGTGCCATCCGGTAGCCTCCCAAAATCGTGCAGTGAAGCGCCCGCGACGGGCGCGTTATTCAGTGCGCGGGAAGCGGCGGCGCGCGCAAACCGCGGCCGAAGGTGATCGAACGGAAGCGGTGGGGTAGGGCGCGCGGCCGGCGTATCGCACGCGTTGCGCTGCGCCGTTCGCCGACCGAGCGTACGAACGCGAGGAAGATTCGTGCGCAGAACGCGAGTACGACGCGCGCGATCAGCACGGCGCCGAAGGTCGCGACCAGCGAGGCAGCGGCCAAGATCGACGCCAGCACGGCGCACAGCGACGGATCGATTGCAGATCCGCCATCCACGGCGACGATCGTCCCGATTGCGATGCCCCCGGCCGCCGCGAGTGCGCCGAAGGTCCGCATTACCGGCAACCGAGCGAGCGTGCGCATCATCACGGCGAGCGTCAAAGCGCGATGCCGGTCTCGCCAACCGGTGACGAGCGCCCACGCCGAGAGCAGCGTTGAAAGCGCGATCAATCCGACGACGACCGGGCACAGCATGACCGCACCGTGCATCGGCATCGGCATCATCGCGTCATCCATTTGCATGGCGATCGGATGCGCGCAAATTCGCGTGCTCGCAAGCCATGCCGTCGCCATGACGGCCAGCGCGAAGAGCGCGGCCAGCGGCGCCGGGGGCGGCTTCAGACGCCGGCCTGACCGGTGAACGTGAGAAACGCCATCCAGACGCCCAAGCCGACGCAGACACACGAGATGCCGATAGCGATAACGTTGCCGAGGGTCGAGTTTACACGATCACCGAGAATGCGTTTATCATTCGCCATGACGAGTAAGAACGCGAGCACGACCGGCAAGACGAAGGCGTTGAATGCTTCGACATAAATCGTGATCTTGATCAACGGTAAATGCGGAATCAGCACGATTCCTGCCGAGACGATCACCATTGCGGCGTAGAGTCCGTAGAATCGCTTCGCTTCCAGACATTTAAAATTGAGCGAACACGGCCAGCGAAACGCTTCACCGAACGCCCACGCCGTCGCGAGCGAAACCACCAGTGCGCCGATCATCGCCGCGCCGAGCAGCCCGGCGCCGAACGCGACACCCGCCCATTTCGTGCCGGTGAGCGGCACCAGAGCGAGTGCGGCTTGAGCCGCATCCGTCACGCTCTGATGCCGCACGAAAAGCGTCGCCGCCGTCGTTACGACGATCGCGATCATGATCAGCTGCGTCGCAACGGCGCCGATCGCGGTGTCGATGCGAGCGAGCGGGAGATCGTTGCGTGTGAGCGCCTTATCGACGACGGCCGATTGTTGGTAGAAGATCATCCACGGCATGATCACGGCGCCGATATTTCCGGCGACGAGCAACACATATGCCCGATTGGCGAGGGGTTGGTTACCGAGGAGACCATCGTGCACGACGGACGACCACGACGGATTGGCTGCAAAGGCCGCGGGGATGAACAAGAGTTCGAGGAGGCACAGCGCGAGCGCGAGATATTCTGCCCGCTTGTAGCGTCCGGAGAACGCGATTCCGATCAGCAGCGTCGCCGCGACGACGACCATCGGCGGTGCGGGCAGCCCGAATATGAGCGCCGCGCCGGCGATGCCGATGAACTCGGTGACGAGCGCCGCGAGGTTCGTCACCAGCATGGTGCCGAGCGAAACCCACGCCCAAAACAGTCCATAGCGGTCGCGGATCAGAGCGGCGTGTCCACGACCCGAGACCGTTCCCAGCCGCACGGTCATTTCTTGGATCACGAAGAGCGGCACGATCAACAGCAACTGCAGCAGAATCAGCTTCATGCCGAACTGCGCGCCGCTCGTCGCCGCCGTCGTGACGCTGCCGGCTTCCGTATCCGCGAAGGCGACGATCAAGCCTGGTCCGGCGACGGCCAGATACTTCACCCACCAGCCGCGCGGACGGGACGGCGTGAGGGATGATGCAAGAAGGGATGCCATCAGGAGCGGGGTGCCATTCGTCGTTCCTTAGGTATGGATTCGGCCCGCCTAAACAGCCGCCGCCCGGCCACTATACCACGGCGTTCCACGGCAGACCAGGCCTCACCGAATGCAGCAAACGAAGTGAGCATTCCTAATGGGGGTACCGCGTAAGCCGGTCGAGCCGCCCTCAGTCGAAGCGACTGCATTCCTCGAGCGGGCCATGGAACAGTACGGCAAGGCGGCATACAACTTCGCGTATCGTCTGACGGCGAACGAGGCCGACGCGCGCGACCTCACGCAAGAGGCGTTCATCCGCGTCTATCGCGCATGGCGCTCGTTTGAACCCGGAACCTCGTTTCTCTCGTGGATGTATCGGATCATAACGAATTTGCACCGGGATGAACTTCGGCGCAAAAAAGGACGTTTCCAGGAAGAGCTACCTGAAGACAACGCACCGCAAGATTTTGGCGGAGCAAAACCCCTCGCAACGGATCCGATCGAAGACTACATGGCCGGGCAGTTGGGTGGGCCGCTCGCACGAGCACTCTCGCTTCTCTCACCCGACCAACGGCAAGTGATCGTTCTGGCCGACATCGAGGAGTACAGCTACCAAGAAATCGCCGACATCATGGGGTGTTCCATCGGGACCGTTCGCTCCCGCCTCCACCGTGCTCGCGCTCTTCTCCGCCGCCTCGTCCTCCGCGAACAGCAAGCTCAACAATAACAAACATGCATTACGAAATCGATATTCTCGACGATTACCTTCATGGCGAGCTCGACAGCGCTAACGATGCGGCCGTCCATGCCCACCTCGAGACCTGCGCGACGTGTCGTGCCGCTTGCGATCGATCGGCCGCCCTGCGCGATTGGCTTCGTTCGGCCGCACGAGCCGAAGAACGCGAGTTCCCGTCGCTTGTCAAGGCGCACGTCTGGGAGCAGATTCGCACCGCGCCGCCGTCGCGCATCGCGTGGCTGCGCAGCGGCTGGCGGCCGTGGCTCGCGCTGCCGGTTGCCGCCGCGATCACGGTAGCCGGTTACCTCGGCGTGCCGGCGATTCACGGTACGCCGCCGGCCGGCGTTTCCGCCAGCGATCTCTTACTCGAACACGCAGCACAGATGGCCGGCAATCCGCTTGCCGACCACGGGCTCGTCGTGCCGGCCTCGACCGTCGACTCGGTTCACCCGTCGTTGACATTGATCGAAGCCGTCGACGCGGCCACGATGAACGACCCATCGAGTGACGGGAACTGAGCCGGCTCGTATGAGCGTGCGAGCCGTCGTTGCGGCGTGTGCCTTTGCGGCCGCGCCGTCGTTCGCGCTCGCAGCTCCAACCCCCGCGCCGGCCGTTGCGACGCCGACCGAGGCCGAATCCGACGCATTGGTTCGCACGGCGTTCGACGCGCCCAAGCGCGTGTCGTACGTCGGGCAACTCCAGACGATCCGTTGGGGTACGCGCATCGCGAGCGCGACGATCCAGCGCGTCGAGCACCTTGCACCCGAACGCACGCGGCGCACGTTCCTCGCACCCGAAGCGCTCTACGGCGAATACGACGTTACCATCGGCGAGACGACGACGAAGTTCGATCCGAAAGAGAAGCGCGTGTTGGTCGAAGAGAACGCGACCGCCGACAATGCCGCGGCGATCAATAGCAACTTGTCGTTGATGGAAGCGAATTACCGCGCGATCGTCGGCCCGGTCGAAGTGGTGGCAGCGCGGCCCTCAACGACCGTGTCCCTCGTGAACAAGTTTACGGGCGAACGCATGATGCGTTTATGGATCGATAACGAGACGAAGATCGTGCTGGCGAAGGAAGCCTATCACGCCGACGGGTCACTCGCGTGGCGCACGCGCTTCGACGACATTCGGTTCACCGGCGAGATTCCGGCGAACATCTTCGCCGTCGGTGTTCCGTCGGGATTTCAATCGGTCGAGGGACGGCACTACGCCGACAGCTCGCTCGAAGCGCAACGCGCGATGGACGACGCCGGCTTCAAGCCGGTCATCCCGCACTATCTGCCCAACGGTTTCAACTCGATCGGGGCAGATATTTCGACGATCAAAGGCGTGCGCAATCTGCACGTGATCTATAGCGACGGGATTCGCGGCCTCTCGCTCTTCGAAAACAATACCGACGCGGCGGCGAATTTCAACGGACTCAAACCGCTCGGCACGCGTTTCGAGGGGCACGACGCGACGTACGTGCGCGATGGTCCCACGACGTTACTCGCCTGGCGCGAGCATGGCCTCGCATTCGCGCTCGTCGGCGACCTCGACATTCACGAACTTACGCAAATTGCGACAAGCGTCGTGCCGTAAGCGACGTTACTGGGCCGGCGTTGTCGCGCGCGGCTGCTCGAGCTGTGTCTGCACTTGTGAACGCTGATCCGGCGTGAGCACGCCGTCGATTTCACCGCGCAGTTTCTTGACGTTCGCATGCCGCGTCGGACGATCGGCGCCTTGATTCGCCGCCTTCGTGTCGCGAACGAACCCCATGATTTGCTGCTTTTGATCGGGTGAAAGCGTCAGCGCCCGAACGGCTTGCATGTAGCGCCAACGGTGATGCTGTACCGGTGCCCCGGCGGTCGGGGCCGGCGCCGGAGCGGGCGCCGGCGGGGCGGCTTGGGCCAAAGCGGCAAGCGGCAGTGCCGCGAGTAGGGCGACCAGAGCAAAGGCGGGACGACTCACGAGGAACTCCTTCGAATTGACGATTGCGTATCGATGATACGCACGCGTCACGCCGAGTGTCCTAAGAACCCGATGAGAGAACGCCGTCGAGCGCTTTTTGAAGGGTCTGCGGCGGCACTTCGCCGCTATTGATGTATGCGATTTTTTTGTTCTTGCCGATCACGACGAGCGTCGGGTAGCCCCCCTGGAGATACGCGTTCGCGACGGTGAGGCTCGGATCGAAGGCGACCGGATACGTCACGCCGAGCTTCTGCACCCATTCGTCGACGTCGGCTTGATTTTCGGGCGACGATTCGTCCAGGCCGTATGGGCTACCGGTCACCCCGACGAACGCGACTTTTCCGGCGTACCGCTTTGCGAGCGCGTCGACGACCGGGACTTCGCGCTGACAATGCGGACACCATGTGGCGAAGACTTCAAGAAACACCGGCGACGAAACCGTCGATACATCAAAGGCGCCGGCGTTCGTATTCACGTTGAACGGGGGCGCCGGCGCACCGACGGCGAGCTGCGCGGAAGGGTTGACCGACTGCGCCGCTTTCGGCACCCGATTCGCGAGCGCCACGGCGACGATCGCGCCGATGACGACGACGGCAATCGTTGCGTAGATGATCGTGGTGCGGTTGAACCGGTTAGCCGGACGTGACGCGACTCTGCTCATGTCCAACCTCCATTCGGCGATCGAGTGCGACGGCCCCGGGCGCCCGCCATGCAATGAAAAGCGCGACGACCACGAGGCTCGCGTCGCGCGTGACCTCGGGCCACGACGTCGTCGTCTGATCGGCCGGTCCGAAACAGCCGCATGACGTCGAGATACCGCGTACCACCGCCGACGCGATGGCACCCGCGAAGACGGCGAGCTGAAATGCTCCGAACGCCGCCGCCGCGCGGGTGAAGAGTCCGACGATCAGATAGACGCCGAGCAGCACCTCGACGAAGGGCAAGAGCAGTGCCAAGGGCGCGATCAGCGGTTGCGGCAAGAGTTGGAACCCGGCGATCTGTGAGGCGAAAGCATCAAAGTGTCCGATCTTCAGACCGCCGGCAACGGCGAAGACCAGACCGAGCGCCACGCGCAAAATGAGCACGAGAACGTCGATCATACCGCCGCCCGCGCCAGCACAGCGCGCTGCGGAACCGGAATCGACGCCGGATCGGGGTCGCCGCTCGCCGCCTGCTCTTCGTAGCCCGCGATCGTCTCGGCGACGCAGCCCGCGAGCACGGCGGGATCGTAGCCGCCTTCGAGGACGAAGAGCGCACGGCCGTCGCACCACTCATCGGCGATCGCACGCACGAGCCGGCCGAGGTCACGCGCTGCCGACGGCGCCACGCCGAGATCGCCGACCGGATCGCCGGCGGCGAAATCATAGCCGGCGCTGATCACGAGCAAACGCGGTCGTATGTGAGCCGCGAGTATTCGCAGTGCGGCCGCCCAGATCGCGATGAATCCCTCGGTCGCGATGCCACTCGCAGCGATTGGAACGTTGAGCAAGGCGCCGTCGGCCTCGACGCGGTTATCCTTCGGACTTCCCGTTCCCGGGTACGCCGGCATCGCATGCGTCGACGCGTACGAAAGCCCCGCGCCGACCAAGGCCTGCGTTCCGTTGCCGTGATGATAGTCGATGTCGACAATCAACGCCCCTTCGCCCGTCGCCGCGGTAAACGCGCGCGCCGCAACGGCCGCGTTGTTGAAGAGACAAAACCCCATGCCGCGCGCAGGTTCGGCGTGGTGACCGGGCGGCCGCACGAGCGCGAATGCCGCGCGCCCTTCGCCGACAACCCGGTCGAGCGCAGCGAGTGCGCCGCCCGCAGCGCGCAACGCGCCGTCGTACGACGAGCGATCGATTTCGGTGTCACCGGTCGACAGCAACGCACACGAACCAGCGGCGACGCGTTCGCATTCGCGCTGCGCACGTTCGACGTACGCCGAATCGTGCACGCGCAACAGTTCATCGACCGTCGCCGCGCGGACGTCGATACGCTCGTCGAGCATGCCGCGACGTGCGAGTTCCGTCGCGCACGCGCGGACGCGATCGGGCCGTTCGATGTGCGGAACGCCGTCGAGATGGCGTGTGAGCGTCTCGTCGTATGCGACGAGCATCGTCAGTGCTTCGGCGTAGCCGTCGCTTTAGGCTTCGGCGCGGATGCGGTCGACGACGGACGGCCGACAGCGGCGATCGCGGTCTTCACCTCGTTGTAGCCGGGCGTTCCCGGTTTCAAATACGCGAGAAACCGCGTGTAAGCCACCTTCGCCTTGTCGTTTTGCCGCGTGTTCTGATAGGCTCTGCCCAAGTTGTAGAGCAAGCCGGGATTTTGTTTGATCAGCCCAGGCGCATTTTTATCGAGCGCTTCGTAGATTTGAATCGCTTCGTTGTTGTTGCCTGAGCCCTGATCGGCCGTCGCGAGACCGACGAGCGACTCGGGCGTATGGGCGAGATTGTACGACGAGCGAAACGCGTCGCGCGCCGACGTGAAGTTCTTCTGCGCCATATAGCCTTGCGCGAGCAACAGATAGCTGCGCGGGTCTTGTGGCGCGATTTCCGTCAGGCGCTTGTAGTCGCCGATCGCGGTGTTGAAGTCGTTACCCGAGGCCGCGATATTTCCCAAGCGCGCGAGCGCGTCGGGATTATCGCGGTTCGGGCCGGCAGCAGTCGTCCATTCACGTTGGGCGCCGGCCTTGTCGTTCTTGCTGGCAAGATAATCGCCGTAAACGACGTGCGTCGTGAGCACCTTCGGATACGTGTCGATCGCCTTGTGAAAAGCGGTCTCTGCGTTGCCGTCCTGTTTCTCGACCGCATAGACCTTCGCGATCTCATCGAGGACGGCTGCCTTGTCGATGTCTTGCGTTTGTTGCGCGAGAATCGTGTTGTACGTTGCGATCGCCGTCGCCACGTCGTGCTGCGAGCCGGCGAGTTGCGCCTTGCCGATGAGCGCTTCGAGCCCTTGCGGATCGATTGCAATCGCACGATCGAACGTTTGCGACGCGAGCGCGTTCGCGTTTTGATCTTCATACGTGCGGGCTTCGAGCGTTACCGGATGCGGGTTCTTGGGATCAAGCTTTGCGGCCGCTTCGAATTGCGTCCGTGCATCGTCGTATTTTTTCTCCGCCGACAAAACGTAGCCATAGTTCTCATACGCCGGCTCGAGATTCGTGTTGAACGTCAGCGCGCGCTTCGCGACACGTTCGGCGTCCGCGGGACGATTCGCGCGCATGTACATCGTCGTGAGCGTTTGCAACACGACCATGTTCGTCGGCTCGAGGTTCGCGGCTTGCTCCATGCTCGCGATCCCCTCGTTGGCGTGGCCGAGCGACCCTTGTGCGGCGCCGTCCGCGAAGTAGACCTGGGCGTTCTTCGTACCGCCTTGCAGCAATTTTTGCGTCAGCTGCAAGGCGAGATCGGGTCGTTGGACCTGCAAGTAATCCGTCGCCAACTGCGTCATCGCATCTTTGTCGTTCGGATTGGCTTTCACCGCGGCTTCGAGCCGCGGGATTTGCACGTCGAGCGGTTCGGGAGTTGCGGTCGGTGATGGAGCCGGCGCCGCGGACGGCGCCGGAGACGGCTTCGACGCCGCGCCGGCGGCCGGCGCGAAGACGAAACCGAGCGAGGCAATCATGACGGCAACGGGTACGGTGAGACGGAGTCGATTCACGGGATGCTCTTTCAGTTTACGCGTGGACGGCTTTAGCGTCGCGTACGAGTTTAGTGAGTTCGGGAACGATCGCGAACGCGTCGCCGACGACGAGAAGATCTGCGAAATCGGCGATCGGAACGCCGGCGTCTTTGTTGATCGCGACGATGGTCGCGGACGTGCGCATCCCGACTTTGTGCTGGATCGCACCGGAGATGCCGACGGCAATGTAGAGCGGCGGGCTAATCGTCTTGCCGGTCTGGCCCACTTGGTGGCCATGCGAGATCCATCCCGCATCGACGGCCGCTCGCGAAGCGCCGACCGCTCCGCCGAATGCTTCGGCGAGATCTTTGAGCACACCGGCGAACGGCTGGGGACCGCCCATTCCTCGGCCGCCGGCGACGACGACCGATGCTTCCTCGACGCCCAGCGCCGCCGCCGCTTCTTCGACGTCGTCTTCGACCGTCACCGGATAGGTTTTGCCGCTCGGCGGAAGCGTGACGGTTGCGACGCTGCCGCTGCCTTCGACGACCGCGAACACGTTCGGGCGAATTGCCGCAACGCCGTAGTCGGCATTCCGGAACGCGCACGTGGTGATCGTCGTGCCCCCGAGTTTCGGTGAGATGCACGCGACGGTGCCACCCTCGACCGTGATACCGGTGACGTCCGCGTTGACGCCGGCGTCGACGCGGGCTGCGAAGCGCGAACCGATGTCGCGGCCGATCATGGTATTCGCCACGACGATCAGCGCGGGGCCGACGGCGCGCGCGACGCTCTCGAGCGCGTCGACGTGCGGGTCGATCCCGTGGGCCGCGATCGAGGCGTCGTCGAGCACGTGAATCGTGTCGAGCGGATAGGCGCCGAGACGAGCGGCGACGGCGGTTGCCTCAGCCCCGGCAACCACGGCGTGCGCCGTTCCACCCAGTCGGTCGGCGACCGAGCGCGCAACACACGCCGCTTCGATGGACGAGCGCCGCGGAATGCCGTGTTGATGTTCGATGAACGCAACGACGTTCTGCATGGTCCCGGAATCCTCGGTTAAAGTAACTGACGTTCTTTGAGAAAATCGACCACGGCGGCGGCGCCCGACACACCGTCGGAGGCTGTTACGATGCGGCCCTTTTCACGCACGGGAGGCGTCGCGATCGCGATCAGCACCGTTCGTGCACCATCGGTTCCGACGGCCTTGGTCAAGCCCAGGTCCGCGACGCTCAACGTGCGGATTTCCTTTTTCTTCGCACCCATGATGCCTTTGAGCGAGGGATAGCGCGGCTCGTTCGCGCTCTTCGTTACGCTCGCGAGTGCCGGCAACTGCGCTCGCAACGTCTGATAACCGTTTTCCGTTTCGCGCTTCACGCGCAGCGTCGCTCCGTCGAGCGAGAGTTCGCGCGCGTAGGTCAATGCGGGAACGTTCAGATACTCAGCCAGCATCCCCGGAAGTTCGCCCGAGATCGCGTCCGTCGATTGCGTGCCGGTCAGAACCAGATCGAACCCGATCGCTTTGATGCCGTGCGCGATCGCATATGCCGTCGCCCATACGTCCGAACCCGCGAGCGCGGGATCGGAGAGCAAAATGCCGTCGTCCGCGCCCATCGCGAGGGCCTTGCGCATAACGTCTTTACTGCTCGCAGGCGCCATCGAAAAGATCGTCACCGTCGAACCGTCGGCTCGTTTGTCGCGTAACTGCAATGCGGCTTCGATCGCGTACTCGTCGAAGGGGTTGAGGACGGTTTCGACGCCCGTGCGAACGAGTTGTTTGGTCACCGGGTCGATGCGCTTATCCGCGTTCGTGTCCGGAACGAGTTTGACGGTAACGACGATCTTCACCGGGACCTCCGCAAACAGGAAACCCGGCCGTTACGCCGGGCTTCCGGGGAACCTCCGAAGGTTCACGGCGACGCGCGTCCGTTCCTCGCCTCGCGAACGCATATGCCCGAGGGAGCAAGTTCTAGGATGACCGAGGGCGGCGCTTCAACGGCTACCAACGACTAGCCGACATTCACAATCACGTTTCCCCGGAATCGGCACGAGGGCTTCTCCACCGCATCCCTAGCGTCGGCGTCGTCCTCAGACCGGGTCAGCCGCGGCATGCCGGCCCGCGATGCGACCTTGGCACGTCGCTCGCGCCAAACCGTGCATGCTGAAGCCTCCCGCTGACTCGCCACAACTGTAGAGACCGGCGATGATCTTCCCGTGCATGTCCATCACTTGCCCCTTGGCGTTGATCCGCAAGCCGGATCGGGTATCGTGCGGGACCGGTGTTGCCCACGCTGCATAGAACGGCGGCGTTGCGATTTTGTAGACCGGTTTTGGCTTTGCGAAATCTGCATCCACCCCCGAATCGACAAACGTGTTGTAGCGTGCCACCGTCGCTTCGAGCGCGTCGGGCGGCATCGGCACACGCTGGTACGGCATGACGATCTTGCGCGCGAGTTCGGCTAGGCTCTCGCCGCTGAAGAAAAAGCCTGCGGCCATGTCGACGTTGGGCGGTTGCGGCACCCACTTCTCGCGCGCGACCGCGTCAGCGTCGAAGATCGCCCAAATGGGGCCACCGCCGTTGTGCTCGTCGCCAATACCCGCGAGCGCGGCGTTGATGAAGTTGTTGGGATTGTACTTCATGTTCTTCGCGTTGAGGTAGCTGTACGCGGCGTACGGGTTGATCGAGTTGTAGTCGTTCGAGGCATACTGCTGACCGGTCTCGTCGTAGAAACGCTTGCCGATCATGTTGACGAGAATGAGGTTCTGCCAATCGTGCACGAACAGGCCGGTCGCGCGCGCCTTGTCGAACACCGGACTCCCGGGCATCCACTGCAAATGAACGTACCCGTATTGCGAACCGACGGTGCCGGGTTTGGTGATGTTCGGGCCGAACTCGCCGGTCTGATTGCCGGTCCCCCAGAGCGATGCACCGACGTTCATCGCGGCCATCTCCGCCGTGCCGTCTTGCGCCGAATACGGCATCCCGGCGACGCCGCAGTATTCTTCAGTCAAACGCGGATCGAACATGCGCCGCAAGTTGACGTTGGTCGACATCCCGCCGGCCGCAATGACGATCGCCTTGCGCGCGCGTACGGTCACGGGTTTGCCGCGATGGTCGGCGACGAGACCGCTGACACGAGCGGTATGCGCCTCGCGGAAGAACTTGACGGCCTTGTGCTCGAGCAGGATATGTACGCCGGCTTTCCGCGCAGCGGCATCCAGCGGATGCATCAGTCCGTTTCCGGTCGACAGCGTCGCGCGAACGCTCGGATCAGCTTTCTCGCCCGTTTGCACCATGGGCCAATCCATGACGGCGGCGTGATTTTCGCGCGGAACCGAATTTCCGACCGACTCGCCACCGAACCCGTCCGGCGGCTTTTCAACGAACACCACGCCGTGCGCGACGAGAAATTCGAACGTATCGGCGCTGTTGTCGGCAAAGGCCCGAATGATCTCGCGATCGTTGTAGCGATAATCGGCAGCCCCGTTCGACTCAACGACGGACCAGTCGGTCAAGTCGCGAAACACGAGGGCCGGCGAGTCGTTCACGCCGTACTTGCGCTGCCGGCTCGTCCCGCCGCCGAGGGCGACATTTCCACCACTGCAGATGCCGTGTCCGCCGGTGTGCGGTTGAGTCTCGAGCACGATCACCGAACTGCCGGCTTCGCGCGCCGTTATGGCGGCCGGCAAGCCCGACGCGCCGGACCCGATGACAACGACGTCGACGGTGTTGTCCCAGTGCACGGGCGCTTGGATCGATTCGGCGTCGACCGCCGTTGCCGGACTCGATCCGGCCATCGCGGCCGCGGCAACGATACCGCCCTGCACCAAGAGATCACGACGCTTCACTCGCATTGAAACCGTCCTCTGCCGAGCGCTGGCGCCGGCTTGCGATGGCGTTCGGAGGCGTGGCGCCGCGTCCTCGCGCTGCGCGCCGAGCAAGCAGCACGAGGACGCCTCCGGCTGCCAACCTTCATCAGATAACCCGAAGAGAACCCTACGTCGAATCAATGGGATGACCGAGGCTCGAACTCGGATGCCCTCGCGGGCGGCAGATTTTCGTACCACTTCGGCTTTCGCCGCCGTCACGGAACGCGACGTTCGTGGTCTGGACTGTGCCTTGGCCATAGCCGGATTGCCGTAGGCCGCGCCCGTCCAGTCTCTACACCTTCCGTCGATACTCGACGGCTTGGCTCGGCGTTGTCAGGCACGAAATTCGTGCCGAGAGTTCGCCGAATTTGAGCGCATCCCGACCGCCGTTTCCGGACGGCCGGCTCACTACCTAAGTCTGCTGTGTCTGCCTATTCCACCATCATCCCGTTGACGCGCAGACTCGTTTCGTCACGTACGCGAACGCTTGCCTTTATTGCGCGGGGTTCAGCCCTCGCGCCGTCGCGCGATAGTCGCTCGAGCGCAGGTAGCCGGCCAGCAGGTCGTCGATGCTCACCGTCACGGCGTCGATTCCGAGCAGCGCACATGCTTCGTCGACGATCAAGAGTCCGGCCGGGAGAATGTCGGCTCGCTGGGGGCGGATGTACGGCATCGCTTTGCGTTCCTCGAGGCCGCGTGAGAGCAGCTCGTCGATCAACTGCGTGCGCTCGGCGTGACGCATCGTGACACCGTCCCGCAACGCGGACGCGACGATCATCGACGCTGCGGTAAACGCGGTTCCGCCGACGGCGAGGAGGCGATCGGGGCGCGGCGCCTGCGCATACGGAGCGAGAATCGCCCGAATGTCGCGACGCGCATCGTCGATCGTCGCACGGCGTTCGGCGTCGCCGAGTGCCGCGGCACCGAGTAGCGCGGAGTGCCGCTCGGCGAGCCGCACTGCGCCGATCTCGGCCGACACGGTGAAGGCAACCCGGTTGCTGCCGCGCGCACGCGCCGGGATGTCGACGGCCAATTCGGAACTGCCGCCGCCGACATCGAGAACACCGACGCATTCGTCGACGGTCACGAGTGATGTCGCACCGAGAAACGAAAACGTCGCTTCTTCGTCGCCGCTCAACACGCGCGGCAGCACGCCGACGCGTGCGCTTAGCTCGTTCGCGAAGGCGGCGCCGTCCGACGCCCGGCGCATCGCGCTCGTTGCGATGCACGCGAGAAGCGCCCCATGTTCGCGCGCGGTGGCGACATAGTCGTCGACGGCCGCGAGCGTTCGCTCGCGCGCGGCCGGATCGAGGCGCCCGCTTTGCGAGAGCCCGCTACCGAGTCGCGTTCCGCGCGAATCGAGGGCCAGGACGGCGTTGTTCGCGTCGACGATCATTAGACGCGTCGAGTTCGTCCCGATCGAGATCAGCGCGTGCGCTTCGCTCGCTAGTATCGCTTGGCTTCGGTCGCTTCGCGAGTTTTGCCGATCGTCTCGAGCGACCGATCGTGCGCGCGCATCGCGATACCGACGTAGAGGGTGTCGATGATCGTCAACTGCGCGATGCGGCTCGAACTCGCGCTGCTGCGAAACGCCGTTTGTTTTGCCGCGGTGTAGAGACGAATGTCGGAAACTTTCGTGATCGGCGATGTGGACCGATGCGTGATGCAGATCGTCGTCGCGCCGTTATTCTTCGCGCGGTCGAGCGCGTCCGTAACGTCGCGGCTTGCCCCCGTATGCGAAATTCCCAGCGCGACGTCGCCCTTGCGCAGCAACGCTGACGACATCGCCATCAGATCGCCGTCGGAGAGCGCAACCGCGACCATACCGAGTTTAAGAAATTTGTGATATGCGTCGAGCGCGAGCGGATCGCTTCCACCGACGCCGTAGATGTCGACCCGGCGCGAATCGGCAAGCGCGGCGACAGCTCGCTCGAGATCGCTGTCATCGAGCACTTCGATCGTGTCGCGCAATGCCTGGGCGTTTGCTTGGAAGACCTTGTTCTTGATGATTTCGAGCGGATCGCCGGGCTCGACTTCCGCATAGATGTCGGCGGTCGGCTCGACGAGATCGCGCGCGAGCACAATCTTGAATTCCTGATAACCTTTGTAGCCGATCTTCTGGCACAGGCGCACGACGGTCGATTCCGACGTGTTCGTCCGCTCCGCAAGTTCGGTGACGGTCAAGTAGATGAGTTCATCGGGATGTTTGAGGATGAAGTCCGCGACGCGCTGCTCGGCAGCGCGCAAGGTCGCGTAGGCGCCTTCGATGCGGACGAACGACCCGGGAACTTTAACGGGCTCGACGCGTGAAGTAGTCACCCTGCGGGTGATTCGCCTTACGGCGCTCCCTCGCCTCGAAACTGCTTCGCGCGTTGACGCTTACGGAAGAGATGCCGTTCGAACGGTTCGGGCCGATCGGGGGGCGCCCACGTTTCCGTTTGCTTGAGATATGCCGCGATCTGCGCCTCGAAACCGGGATCGTCAAGGCCGGCCGACGCGCTCGACGACGGCAAGATCGGCTCATCGACGCGCGTCATCGCAAGCCGCACCGAGCGCCCATCGAGATCGAAAGGCAACGTGGTCTTCGTTCCGACGGCCCGCGTGTATGCGGCGCGATTTTTATTGACGTCAACGAGTGGGACCGAAGCGAGCCTCCCGTCCTCGAGCCGCACCGTCGCGCCCAATGCGTGGACGTTGATCACGCTGCCGCGAACGCGCTCGCTCACTACGGGTCGCTCAGCGGCGCTTGATGCTTGAGGTAGATGATCGCTTCATGGTCCCCGACGAGGTGCAGGCGGTCGTGAATCTCCGGGATCGCGCCTTGCGGGTCGCTCAAACGCGCGATGTCGCGCTGCTGCCCGGCACGCTTGCGTTCGAGTCCGGTGATGTCGCGCTGCACGTCACGCAACTCGAGCGCGTACGCGACGTTGCGTTGAATGATGTGCACGTATTGCACTGTCACCATGACGACGACAACGCCGGCAGCCGCGATCGCGCTGAAACGCGCGGCCAACGGCAAGAGCGCGCGCATCTTCACGCCGGCGCACCAATGCGCCGGAAGCGCTCGTAGCGGCGCGCGCGCAATTCGTCGGGCGCGGCCGCGGCGAGGCGTTCGAGGTTGGCGTCGATCGCCGCGAGTGCGCGCGCAACGGTGCCCTCCGCATCGCGATGCGCTCCGCCCAGCGGCTCCGGCACGATCTGGTCGATGATGCCGAAGCCCAAGAGATCGTCGCTCGTTAGACGCAAGCGCGAGGCGGCTTCTTCCGCTTTGCTCGCGTCGCCCCAAAGAATGGCGGCGCAACCTTCGGGCGATGCGACCGAGTAGACCGCGTGTTCGAGCATGATCACATGATCCGCGAGCGCGAGTGCGAGCGCGCCACCGCTGCCGCCCTCACCGATGACCGTCGCCACGATCGGGACCGGCGCTTCGGCAAACGCGACGAGTGATTGCGCGATCGCTTCCGATTGCGCGCGCTCTTCGGAGACGATGCCCGGATCGGCGCCGGACGTGTCGACGAAGGTGACGACGGGTAAGCCGAGATGCGCGGCAAGATGCACGAGGCGCTGCACCTTGCGATAGCCTTCGGGCCGCGGCATGCCGAAATTGCGCACGACCTTTTCCTTCGTGTCGCCACCTTTGTCTTGCGCGATCGCGATGATGCGCCGCCCGTGCAGCTTGGCGAACCCGCCGACGACGGCGCGGTCGTCGGCGAGATGCCGGTCACCGTGCAGTTCGTCGAACACGTCGAGCGCAGCGAGATACGCGGAGCCGAGCGGACGTTTCGGATGACGCGCCATATTGACGCGCTGCCACGGCGTGAGCCGTCCGAACATCTCGTGTTGAATCTCGACGTATTTGTCTTCGAGCGCCGTGATCTCGGCGCTCAGATCGACGGGCTGATCGGCGGCATGCAGCTTGAGATCGGCGATGCGCCCTTCGAGTTCGAGCAGCCCGCGCTCGCGTTCGACGATCGCGTTCATGCAGTCGCCGGCGTCGGCGACGGCGCAAGCCCGTTGCGGACGTTGGTTCGCGGCTCGCGGAGCGGCGCGCCGACACCATAATCGAGCAAACGCACGAGCGTCTCACGCAGTGCCGGCCGCTCGAGGACGAGATCGATCGCGCCATGCTCGAGTAAGAATTCCGCCGTCTGAAAATTATCCGGCAGTTTCTGACGGATCGTTTGCTCGATGACGCGGCGCCCCGCGAACCCGATCGCAGCCTTCGCTTCGGCTACGATCACGTCGGCTTGGAACGCGAACGAGGCGGAAACGCCCCCGGTCGTCGGATCGGTGAGCACGGTGATCGCGTACCCGCCGTTCGAGCGAAACCGCTCGAGGGCGAGCGTTGTCTTCGCCATCTGCATCAGCGCGAGCATGCCTTCTTCCATGCGCGCGCCGCCCGACGCCGTGCAGAGAATGCAGGGCACGCCGCGTTCGCGCGCATCTTCGAGCAGGCGCGTGATGCGTTCTCCGACGACCGTGCCCATCGTGCCGCCGCGAAAGTTGAAGTCCATGACGCCGAGCGCGACCGCAATACTCCCGATCGACGCAAAGCCACATACGACGCCTTCTGTCAACTTCGATTTTTCGCGGTCCCGTTCGAGCTTCAGCGGGTACGGGACTTTGTCGCTCCAGCCGAGTGGATCACCGGGAACGACGTCGCCGCCGATTTCCGCGAAGTCGTCATCGACGAGCATCGCAACGCGGTCGAAGGCGTGCATCCGGAAATGATGCTGACAGACGTTGCAGACGTAGAGATTCTTCGCGAGATCGGGACGGTAGAGCATCGTCGAGCAGCGCGGGCACTTCATCCATTGCGCGGCTTCTTCCGACGTCTGCTGGGGGTTGCGGCGTATGCGCAACCACTCCGGGACCGGCACGCCGTTACGACCGTCCAAGAAGCCGGCCGCGGTAAATGCGCCCGAGCTGGCGGAGGTAGTTGAAGATCTCGCGCTGGTTGAGTTTCGACGTGCCGGCAACGCGATCGGTGAACACATACGGCACTTCGAGCGCGCGGCCGTAGTGTGCTTTCGCAATCACCTCGAGACCGATTTTGAAACCGATCGGATCGAGCGCAACGCCTTCGATCGCACGCCGGTGGATGAGAAAAAACCCCGAGGTGATATCACGCACGCTCGTGAGTGGTTTTGCGAGCGCGATGGCGACGAGCGAGGTGATCTTACGTTTCATCGGCCAGTTCTCGATGCCGCCGCCCTTGACGTATCGCGATCCGATCGCCAACCCGTACACGCCGCCGGTAACGGCTGCAACCATCTGCGGAATCACGTTGGGGTCATGCGAAAAATCGGCGTCCATCGCGCCGAGCGCTTGCGACTGGGGTCGTGCGAATCTCCAACCGTCGATCACGCCGGACGAGAGGCCCATCTTGCCCGGACGATGCAAGCAACGAACCGGATACGTCTCGGCGAGACGGTCCACGATCGCGCCGGTGCCGTCGGGTGAGTTATCGTCGACGACGATGATCTCACCGTCGAGCGCGTTGTTGCGGAAGACCTCGGCGAGCGTTTCGATCAGCTTTTCAATACCGGCAGCTTCGTTATACGTCGGGATGACGAGCGAGAACGGAATCGTGGTCGCCGCCGGCGACGTCGTCGCTGCCGTCGTCGTCATGCGAGCTTATGCGCGGTCGGAAAACGGGTCGCGTCGAAATCGATGAGGTCGTCGTAGAAGTGCGGGTCGCTGTGCATCAACGTCACGCCGCGATCGTCGATATTCTCGACTTCGGATACGGACACCGCGAGGTTACCGCGCTGCGCCCAGTCCACGATCACCCATTCGACCGAACGTGCATTGCCTTCGGAATACAAACCACGGACTGCACCGACACGGGTGTCGCCGCAGAAGACCGGTGTTCCGAGATCGAGTGTTTCGAGGGTCCGAGCCATTCAGCGCGTGTTCTTCGACAATCGGTGGACTGCAACCCGCGGGCAGCTTGCGGTTTTGTCGGACGCGCATCAATGGTAGCGATGAAATGGCTCGTCCTGACCGCCGCCTCGTTGACATTCGGCGCGTTGGCGCAGTGGGCAAAAATCCCAGCCGCTTGGTTAATCGCGCCGATGATCGTCGCCGTCGTCCTTGCGGTGAACGGTATCGGTCTCAAGGTGCCGCGGCTCGCACTAACCGCACCGCAAGGCATCATCGGTGTGACGATCGCTCAGGTCTTCACGCTGCCGATCCTCGGCGAAGTGGTTCACGCGTGGGTGCCGATTCTCTTCGTCGTCGGTTCGACGGTCGTGGCGGCGGGCGTCGCGGGCTGGATTCTGGCGAAGTACAGCGCGCTTTCCCCCGAGACCGCCGCGTGGGGCTCCTCGCCCGGCGCCGCCGTGACGATGATTGCGCTCTCCGGCGATTACGGCGCCGATCCCCGCGTCGTCGCGTTCATGCAATATTTGCGCGTGACCCTCGTCGTGCTCACGGCTTCGTTCGTCTCACGTGCGCTCTTCTTCAGCCCGGCGGCTCACGCGGCCAACGCCGCGACGGGCACGACGCCCTTTACGCTCGTCCCCTTTCTGCTCACGGTCATCGTCGGCATCGGCGCGGCATTCGGCGGACGCTTTAGTCGAATTCCTGGGGGTCAGTTCATCGTGCCGTTGCTGATCGGTGCGACGATCCACGTCACGGGCGTCTTTCCGATCGACGTCCCCTGGTGGCTGTTGGGCGCCGCATACGTCACGGTTGGTTGGACGATCGGCTTACTCTACACGCGTGAAACGTTGCGGTTCGTCGCGCGCATTTTGCCGACGCTGCTGCTCTCGACGACGGTCCTGCTCGCGCTCTGCGCGCTCTCCGGCGTCCTCCTCGTCGTGCTGCTGCACGCCGATCCGCTGACCGCATATCTTGCGACGACGCCCGGCGGGCTCGACTCGGTGTCGATCATCGCGCTCGGTAGCGGCAGCAACGTCGCGCTGGTCCTCGCGATTCAGATGTTGCGGCTCTTTGCCGTCGTGGCCAGCGGACCGCCGCTCGCAAAAGCGATCTCGCGCTTCGTCACCGCCTGATGCCCCGGCACTACAGTTCGCCGCGTGCATAGAGCAGCGCGGAGAGCACGACGAGCGCGACGGTTTCGGTGCGCAAGATTCGCGTTCCGAGCGAGATCGTCACCGCCCCCGCTGCTGCGGCACGTGCGACCTCGTCGGCCGAGAAGCCACCCTCCGGACCGATGACGATCAGGACGTTCGCGCACCCGGAATCGGCATCGAAGACCGCGCGCAACGGGGTGACATCGGCGAGTTCCCACGGCACATACACGCGATCGTATTCAGCGAAGGTCGCGATCAAGCCGGACCATGCCAGGACCGGTTCGATCGTGGGAATCGTCGAGCGTCCGCACTGCTGCGCCGCAGTCTTTGCCAGCCGCTCCCAGCGTTCGCGCTTCGCCTCGCCGGTGCGTTCGCCGAGGACGCGCTCGGAGCGCAGCGGAACGATCGATGCGACGCCCAGCTCCGTCGCCTTTTCAACGATCAAATCCATCTTCTGACCTTTAGGAATGCCCTGCGCAATCGTGACCCGTAGCGATGTTTCGCGCGCTCCACGTGCGAGCCGCTCGTCGAGCGTCGCGCGCACGTTGGTTCCCTCGACATCGAGCGATGCGGCGTATGCCGCGCCGGACGAGTCGACGACCTGCACGCGCTCGCCGGAACGTCCGCGCAGCACCGTCGCAATTTTCCGCGCATCATCGTCGGCGAACGCCACACGATCGCCGACGCCATGCACGCCCTCGACGAAGAATCGATCCCGTATTCGTGCCATCGGGCCGCTCCGCTATTCGGAGTTGAACGCTTCCTTCACGCGATCGAAGAACGACCGATCCGCGTCGGGATCGTTGCCGGCGCGCGCGAACTCTTCGAGGATTTCTTTCTCGCGTTTGCTCATCTTCGTCGGGACCGCAACGTGAACATTGACGAGCTGGTCGCCGCGCAAGCCCCCGCGAACGGCGGGCATGCCGCGACCGCGCACGCGATACACGGAACCCGTCTGGGTTCCCGGAGCGACGGTGAGGTCGAGTTCACCGTCGAGGGCGGGAACGGTGATATCGCCGCCGAGCGCCGCGGTCGGAAACGAGATCGGCACGTCGACGTAAATGTCGAGCCCATCCCGCCGGTAGAGCTCGTGCCGCTTGACGCTCAGGTACACGTAGAGATCGCCATCGGGTCCGCCACGCACGCCGGCTTCACCGCTGCCGCTGAGACGAATGCGGCTGCCGTCATCGACTCCGGCGGGGACTTTCACCGTCAACGTCTTGTCCTGTTCGATCCGCCCGCGGCCGCGACACGTATGGCACGGTGTTTGCACGATCTGACCGTCGCCTTGGCATTTGCCGCAGGTCGTTTGCGTGACGAACTGCCCGAGCGGCGTCTGCCGGACCTGACGCGCGATGCCCGTCGCGCCGCAGCGGTCGCACGGAACGACGAGCGTGCCCGGCTCGGCGCCGCTGCCCTTACAGGTCTGACATGCCGCGAGATGACGAAACGAGACTTCGCGTTGCGTTCCGCTGAACGCCTCTTCGAGCGTGATCTCCGTATCGTAGCGCAGATCGCTCCCGCGCTGCGGACCGTTCGCACGGCCCGCGGTCGCACCGCTGCGCGTTTGACCGAAGAACATGTCGAAGATGTCGCCGAAGCCTTCGCTTGCGAAACCGCCCCCGCCGTTCGGCGCGCCGGCATGACCGAAGCGATCGTAGTTCGCGCGTTTCTGCGGATCGGAGAGCACTTCGTACGCTTCGTTGATTTCCTTGAAGTGCGTCTCGGCCGCGATTTTGTCGTCCGCGACGTCAGGATGGAATTTACGCGCCAGCTGACGGTATGCGGTTTTGATGTCGCCCTCGTTCGCACTCCGTGCAACGCCGAGGACGTCGTAATAATCGGCCGGCACTAACGTATCTCGACGTCGTCGAGGTACTCGCCGAGCGAACGGGCGGTACCGCTCGCGAGTGACATTAGCCGCCCGTACGGCATGCGGCGCGGGCCAAGAATTGCGAGCAGACCGACACCGCGGTCGCCGAAACGGTACGGCACGGTAACGACGCTGCATTCCGCCATCTCGTCGGCACCGAGTTCCGCGCCAATGCGCACGTTCGGCATACCGGCCGACTGCGCGACGTCGTCGGCCATCAAATCGTAGAGCACTTTCTGTTCTTCCACGATACGGAGAATCGAGCGCAATTTACGCAAGTCGTGGAATTCGGGCTGGTCGAGCAGATTTTGCGCACCGGCTGCTTCGATGTGCGGATCGCTCCGGCGCGCATTACGGAACGCAGCGAGCACCGCACGCCGAATCTCCGTGGTTGCGCCGAGATCGTCGCACACACGATCGATCGATGCCGGATCAACGTCTTCCATCACGCGTCCGCCAAGTGTCGCATTGAGGGCGTTCGAGAGCCGCGTCAGCTCGTCGGCATCGACGTCGGTCGCCCATTCGACGAGCTCTTGCGCAGCGACGCCCATCGACGTCACGATCACGACGAGCCCTGTGCGCGCCGAGAGCCACAATAACTGCACGTGCTTGAAGGAGTGGGTGTCCCGCGAGGGCGCGATCGCGATCGCCAAATTGCGCGACAGACCCGAAAGAAGGCGTGTCGCCTGCTCGATCACGCCGTCCAATTCGCGGCTCGCCTCGCGGAACTGTTCACGAATTCGACGGGCATCCTCGTCGCCCAACGGTTCCGGCGGCATCAACCGGTCGACGTAGGTCCGGTAACCCGAGTCCGACGGGATGCGGCCGGCGGACGTGTGGGGTTGAACGAGGTATCCGCCGGCTTCGAGTTCGGCCATTTCGTTACGGATGGTCGCTGAACTTACCCCGAGATTATACTTCTGCGTCAACGTGACCGAGCCGACCGGCTCGGCCGTATTGATGTATTCGCACACAACGGTCGCCAGGATGAATGCTTTCCGTTTGTCGAGTTCGGGCTTTTCGTTCATCGATCGTTTAGCAGATGGCACGTAAGAGTGCTAAATCAACCGTCAGCGTAGCATCCTCGACGAGGCTGGTCAAGCCATCGCCGCAACGTGCCGCCGGTATGCGATCGTAATGTACTCCGAGAGAATCAAGCCGTGAAACAGCACGTTCCCAACGAGCGCCTCCCAAGCCGGCGTGAGGCTGACGACATGCAATACCGGGACCGTGAGATCCTCGGCCACGTAAAACATGAACAGCCCGTACGTTATGCCGCACAACACCGAAGTCGGTGCCGACCACATCGGCTTGAACCGCGCCGCGACCGTCGCGTAGAAGACGCCGAAGACCGCGGCTGCCAAAAAGTGCATGAAGAGTCCGAAGAGGAGCGCGATCGCGCCGAAATGTTCCGCCCGGTCTCCGAAGATCGCAACCGCGTACCGAATGAAATAATCTCCAAACTGCGCGTGATCGATCGTCACGCCGGCGAGGAGAAAATATAACGCGGAAACCAGGCCGGCGATAAGACCGCCGTAGAGGCCGTCGGACCAACGTACCATCGCATAGAGTACCTTCGCGATGTGAGAGGGCATCGCCTCGGCGAAACAAAGGTGGAACGCATGACGACGCCCGCGCAGACCGATGCCATCGAAGCGCTGCAGCACGAGACACGACGTTTTCCGCCGCCCCCGGATTTCGCCGCGAACGCGAACGCCAAGCCCGGCGCGTACGACGCGGCCGCCGATTACGAGGCGTGGTGGGCCGGCTGGGCGCGGAAGCTCGAGTGGAGCAAACCGTTCACCTCGGTCTTGGAATGGAACGAGCCGTTCGCACGGTGGTTCGCCGACGGCCAACTCAACGCGTCCGTCAACGCGCTCGATCGCCATGTCGCGAACGGTCTTGCGTCGCGCGTTGCGTACCACTACGAAGGCGAGCCCGGCGATCGTTGGAGCGTCACGTACGGTGAATTGCTCGACCGCGTGTGTCAGTTCGCGAACGGGCTGCGCGCGCTCGGCATCAAGCGTGGAGATCGCGTCGCCATCTACATGCCAATGATCCTCGAATTGCCGGTTGCGATGCTCGCCTGCGCGCGTATCGGCGCAGCGCACTCGGTCATCTTCGGGGGGTTTGCGCCCGACGCGATCGTCGACCGCGTGAACGACTCGACGTGCGTTGCGCTCATCACCGCCGATCAAGGTTGGCGGCGCGGCAAAACCGTACCGCTCAAAGCGAACTGTGATGAGGCGATCGCCAAGGGCATGCCGTCGCTCGAGCACGTGATCGTCGCCAAGCGCGTCGGTCAACCCGTCGAAATGGTCGCCGGGCGCGATCATTGGTGGGACGACGTCATCGCGGGTCAACCCTCGATGTGCACGCCCGAAGCGATGAATGCCGAAGATCTGCTCTTCTTACTCTATACATCCGGAACGACCGCGAAGCCCAAGGGCATCAAGCACACGACGGGCGGATATTTGACCGGCGTCACGGCGACGCACGAGCTCGTGTTCGATATCAAACCGGAGACCGACGTGTACTGGTGCGCGGCCGACATCGGCTGGGTGACGGGACACTCGTACATCGTGTACGGGCCGCTGTGCAACGGGGTGACGAGCGTGATCTACGAAGGCACGCCGGATTTCCCCGATAAGGATCGTTTGTGGGAGATCGCTGAACGCTACGGCGTCACGATTCTCTACACGGCGCCGACCGCGATTCGCACCTTCATGAAATGGGGCACGGAGTTCGTCGAACGCCACGATCTCTCGAAGCTGCGGCTCTTGGGCTCGGTCGGTGAACCGATCAATCCCGAAGCGTGGATATGGTACCACACGGTGATCGGCGGAAGCCGCTGTCCGGTCGTCGACACGTGGTGGCAAACCGAAACCGGTGCGATCATGATCACGCCGCTGCCCGGCATCACGACGCTCAAGCCCGGTTCCGCAACGAAGCCGTTTCCCGGCATCGGCGTCGACATCGTCGACGAGGCCGGCAACACCGTGCCGTTCGGCGGCGGCGGCTACATCGTGCTCACGCGTCCGTGGCCGTCGATGCTGCGCGGCATCTACGGCGACGACGAACGCTACACACAAACCTATTGGTCGCGTTTTCCACACCGCTACCTCGCGGGCGACGGCTGCAACCGTGACGGCGACGGCGACTACTGGTTCATGGGACGCATCGACGACGTGATGAACATCAGCGGTCATCGCATCTCGACGACGGAAGTCGAATCGGCGCTCGTTTCGCATCCCGACGTTGCAGAAGCGGCGGTGGTGGGCAAGAACGACGAGATCACCGGTCAGGCGATTTGCGCGTTCGTTTCACTGAAGTCACACGCCAACGGATCGCCGCAGTTGGCCGACGCGCTGCGTGCTCATGTGTCGGACAGGCTCGGAAAGTTCGTCTATCCGAAGTACCTGACGTTCACGCAAGAACTGCCGAAGACGCGCAGCGGGAAGATCATGCGCCGGTTGTTGCGCGACATCGCGGAAGGCCGCATGCTCGGCGACACGACGACGCTTGCCGACTCGAGCGTCGTCGCCGAATTGCAGTCCCGCGCGGCGACCGAATCACAAACCGAAGACTAGGCCCGCACTGATATGATCGTGGTCGAGCCGGCACCGGCTCCGAGCGATGACGTGCGCGCGCTGATCGCCGAGCTCGACGGCGTTCTGTCGCTCGAGTATCCGCCGGAACAACGTCACGGGCTGGCGCTCGACGCCATCTTCGCGCCGCACGTCCGGTTCTTCATCGCCCACCTCGACGGTGCGCCCGCGGGTTGCGGCGGGGTTGCGCTGTTCGCCGGCTTCGCCGAAGTCAAGCGCATGTACGTGCGCGACGTCGCGCGCGGTCGTGGCGTTGCTCGGGCACTCCTCTCACGCATCGAGGCCGAAGCGCGCGCCGCGGAACGGACCATCCTTTGCTTGGAGACGGGCGACCGCCAAACGGCGGCGATCCGCCTGTACGAACGCGCCGGATACCGGCGCCGCGGCGCATTCGGCGACTACCTCGCGATGACGGCGAAGGCGGTCGAGAAAAGCGTCTTCTTCGAAAAACGTCTTCACGAACCCAGCGGCTATTGAGGTGTCGCCGGAATCTGCGGAATGATGATCCCGTTCTCGACGTCGCGAACGCGCTCGTTCGGATAAACCACGTCGTCGTCCGATGCGGCGTACGCATCGGCGATCGAGTCACGCAGCATCTGCGCGCCGGCGGCTAACCGGTCGAGCATGAAGTTTACGGCCGCGGGCGTCGCGGCGGAAAACGCGCCGGAGCGATCGAGCTGATAGACCGTCGGCACGGCACTCGCGGTAGTCTGCAAATACGCGCTTACGCGCGTCGCGTAGGCCTGCGTTGACGGAACGTACGCGCCGATGCGCGGCTGTAGGAGCGCGGGCGTCGCGTTCGCGCCGACGAACGCGGTTTCGAAAAACGAGTGGATCGTGTGCGACTGCGAGTATCCGTTCGGATTCGGATAGTCGCCCCATCCGTTGAAGTGCACGGTGACGTGCAGCGGCTGCGAACCGTCGCCGATGAAATGTCCCCAATAGCCGATGTCGCGTTCGGTCAAGATCTCGCGAAGGAGACGGTCGCCGAGGAACGCCGCGCGCGCCGCCGCTGTCGCTGCGTGCGCTTCCTCGTACGTGTCGATACGCCAGATTGCGAAATCCATCTCGACCTGTTGTTCGCCCTCGATGATCGCGTAGGGAAGATATCCCGCCGTAAACTGATCGCCTCGTCCTTTGTCGGGGTGACCGGCGCGCAAGGCCGTGTCGTAGGCTTCGCGCGTCGGCGGCAATTGGGCGAGCGGAACAACGCCCAATACCGTTCCATCGTCGTCGACATCGACGAAGTGGGCCGGATCGAGGTCCGCGTCGTAGGCGTTACCGGCGCCCTTGAGCCGATCGGCTTCCGGACCGAGCAACGTGATCTCCGCGACCGCCACCGGCGTTCGCACGAAGGGCGGCACGCTTGCCGGTAACGCACGCGCGGCATCGCCGTTGATGAGGCGATGTCCTAGCGCGCCCCACGCGAGCGCCGCGACGTGCGCGCCGGAAACGAAGCAGAGAATGAGTATGGTCGTTGTAACGACGCGCATGGACGTCGCCTTCCGCGAGCCCGTTACGCGCCCTTGCCGAGCGCCTCGACGTGAATCTCACTCATACGACGCAGGTTCTGATATGCGCCGCACACGCATTCCATCCAGTCTTCAATCACGGCCGTAAACGGCTGGTCGCCGCGGTAAATATAGCGTGCCGCGTGCACCGCCAAGTCGCGATCGATCGTTCGCGAGCAGTGCCAGCAAACGACTTCCGGCGTCGCGCCGATCGGGCGCATCACGATGCGTTCCATGGCGTGGGGACGACTACTCGAAAAGCTGCGACGTGTGTGCGGGCACGGCATTTTCGCGCCACAGGTCGTCGAGACGGTCCAATGTCTCAATCCGCGTCGCCGGCGGCAGGGCATTGAGAATCGACGCGCCGTAGCGCATCCCTAACGCGCGCCCGTCAAGCAATGCAATGAGTCCTCGATCACTTTTTGAGCGAATGAGTCGGCCGAATCCTTGTTTGAGCCGAACGATCGCCGTCGGAATCATGTACGCCTCGAACCCCGAGCGGCCGCGCGCTTCGAGCGCGGCGATCCGCGCAGCGACGAGCGGATCGGCCGGTGACGGAAACGGGAGACGGTCGATGATAACGCACGAGAGCTGCTCGCCGACCACGTCGATCCCTTCCCAGAACGTTCCGGTTCCGAAGAGTACTGCGTTTTTCGTCGCACGAAACCAGTCGAGCAGCGCCGCGCGCGGCATGTCGCCTTGCATGCGCGTCGGAAAGGCAAGCCGGTCGACGAGCAACGCGTGAACTTCACGTAAGCGCGCGTACGATGTGAACAAAACAAACGCGCGACCGGACGTCCGATCTAAACACTCTTCAATGATCGGCGCGGCACGCTTGGCAAATGACGGGTCTTTCGGATTAAGTGATGCCGGTGCGATGTAGAGCCGGGCCTGCGCCGGGTAGTCGAACGGTGAGGGCGCGATCAACTCCTGCGCGTCGTCGATCCCGAGTGTTTGACGCAAAAAAGCGAACGATCGCCCCTCGGCCAGCGTCGCGCTCGTAAGCACGACGCTGGGCACCCGGCGGAACAGCATCGTCTGCAGGAACGGTGCCACGTCGAACGGCGCCGCGTTGATCTCGTAGCGCGCGTCACGGTCGGCGCGTTCGACCCACGCGATCGCCTCGCGCTCGTCGGCCGGTACGCCGCCCGTCGATGATTGCAACGCCGCGTGTTCGATCCGGTCGACGGTCGCGATATGCGCCGACACACCGCGCAAGGCGAGGTCGCGCTGCCGCTCGCTCTCCGCCTCGTTGTCGCTCGGCCGGCGTCGCGCGTCGAGCCAGTGTCCGTGCACCCAACTCTCCAAGCGAAACAGCGACTCGCGAATCGACGGCAACAATTCCAACACGCCGTCGTTCGCCGCCACCGGATAGCGTTCGCCGGGCACGCGAGCAAGCGTCATTTGCAGGCGGCGCATCGCCTCGTCGATCTCGGCATCGTACGAAGCGGGCAAAGCGTAGGTGCGGTGCAGTTTGCGCATCATGCGAGCAACACCGGCCGACGAGAGCGATGCCGTTAGCGCGGATGTGGCGTACTTCTCGCATTGGTGCGCTTCGTCGAGAATCGCGATGTCATACGCGGGCAGCAACCCGCCGCCGCTGGCGAGGTCGAGAAAAAACAGCGCGTGGTTCACGACGACGATGTCGGCGAAGCGCGCGGCATCGCGGCGTTTGAAGAACCAGCAATCAGCGAACCGCGGGCAGAATTCGCCGACGCAGTCGTCGGCATCCGCGTCGAGCGCCTCCCAATCTTCGCTGCGCGGCTGAAACGGCAGTTCGGCGCGGTCGCCGGTCTCCGTCCGTTCGGCCCACGTCCACAACTTCTCCATTGCGACGCTCGGCGCCACGAGCCGCTCCGCACTCATCGTTTCGTACTTCTGCCGGCAGAGATAATGATTGCGACCTTTGAGCAGCTCGACGCGTGCCGCGATGCCGAGCGCGTTGACGACGAGCGGGATGTCCTTGCGCACGAGCTGCTCCTGCAGCGCGATCGTGCCGGTCGAGATCACGACTCTCTTGCCGGCGCGCAGCGCGGGCACGAGATAGGCGAGCGATTTGCCGACGCCCGTTCCCGCTTCGACGATCGTATGCACGTCTTCGAGAAAACCGCGCTCGATCAACTGCGCCATCTGCACTTGCCCCGGACGCGGCTCGAAGCCCGCGAGTGCCGTTGCGATCGGACCGCGTGTATCGAACGTATCGTCGATCGAGATCATGCGCGCGGTTCGTCGAGCGGCGGATGTTCGATCGTGACGACGTTCGGATCGTATCGCGGATCGATTCGTTGCGCGTAGACGGGGGCTGCCGGGGCGGGTCGAGGTTGCCGGAAGAGCGCGAGGCCCGCGAGCGTGCCGAAGATAAGTCCGCCGATGTGTCCCGCGTTCGAGATATTTGGAATCGTGAAGCCGATGATCAGGTTGATAACGATGATGCCGATCGTTTGGCGCATGATGTCGCGGCCGCGTTGACCCATACGAACGCCGGCGACGGCAAGCGCGCCGAAGAGGCCGAAGATCGCGCCGCTTGCGCCGATCGTGACCGCGTCGGGCGTAAAGTACACCACCGCGAGCCCGCTACCCAGGGCGGCGAAAAAATAGATGAATGCCATGCGCGGCGTTCCGTAGATCAGTTCGATGAACGTTCCGACTTGCCACAATGCGATCATATTGAAGAGAATGTGAATCTCGCTGCCGTGCAAGAACGCAGAGCTGAAGATGCGCCACCACTCGCCATGCACTAAAACGTCGGTGCCGAGCAGGCCGCCGTGCGTTTCCAGCGCGCCGTCGGTGCGAAGTGCGCCGCTGAATTTTTCCCAGATGTAGACGATCACGTTGATCGCCACGAGGACCCGTGTCAGCACGGGTTACGCGCTGCGAAGCGAAGTCTGGTGTTTTTCGACGGAGATGAGGCGCGCGAGTTCGAGCGAGATCGCGTGGCTGCCGCTCGCGCCGGCGAGCGTGACGGGTCCGCCGAGCGGGCCGCGCGCGACCACGTCGACGACGGCGCCCGGCCGAACGCCGATTTGATCGAGGAAACGCAGCATCTCCGGGATGTCCTCCGCGACGTCGACGATGCGCGCGCTCGCGCCGGCTTCGACATCGGCGAGTTTGCGATCCATACGTTCGGGTTCGCTCAGATCGGCGTTCGGAATCGGCAGCCCGTGCGGACAGTATTTCGGATCGCCGAGGACGGCGACGAGCCGCTCCTCAACGCGGGCACTGATCGCGTGTTCGAGGCGGCACGCTTCTTCGTGCACTTCATCCCACGGCATGCCGAGGATCGTCGTGAGAAACACCTCGGCGAGGCGGTGCCGCCGCATCACCTTGACAGCGACACCCAACCCGCGCTCGGTCAGTTTCGCCTCGCCACGAGCCACGTACGCGAGGTATCCCTCCGAAGCGAGTTTCTTGAGCATCCCGGAAACCGAGGCCGGGGCGACGCCGAGATCGGCCGCGAGACCCGATGTGGTAACACCCGGCCCCTCGCGATCAAGCCGATAGATCGCTTCGAGATATTCCTCGGTCGACTCGTCGAAATGGGTGTGACCGGCCATTTCCCGATGTTCGACCCGGCGCGTTTGACAACCCTGATAGCAGACCCGTATACTCGTGTGCGCCCGTCGCGGGGTGGAGCAGTCCGGTAGCTCGTCGGGCTCATAACCCGAAGGTCACAGGTTCAAATCCTGTCCCCGCAACCATGGAAAGCCCGTTTCGACGGGCTTTTTTCTTTGCCGAATCGGCCGCGGTAGCCATTCGGTAGCCATCCGAATTCTCGAGAGCGTCTGCAATGCGGTTGCGCATGTGCTCAAGACGATCGCCGAGTACGTCCATCGCTGCGCTCTCGTTACCTTCGACAACGTGGCTGTAGATCGACAGCGTTACCGTAGGCGTCGAGTGCCCGAGAATCGCGGCAGTCGTCGTTACATCGATGCCGCCGGCGATGAGGTGCGTCGCCGCGGTATGCCGCGTGCTATGTAGCGACGTCGTCCCGATTCCGGCCTTGGCCGCAATCCGCGCGAACGCGTTCGTCGCGGCCTTTGGGCTGAGTTGGCCCCCCATTTCGTCGGTAAACACCGGACGGCGCGGGTCGGCTTGATAGATTTCGCCGTTGGCAAGCCGATCCTCGTTCTGAAGGGCCTTTTGCCGGCGGAACGCCTCGATGGCACTCGTCGTCAACGGAATCCTCCGCACCCGGCCCGACTTCGTCGATTTGATCGCGGTCGCGGCCGCCGTTTGGGAAAGACTAGCACGCACCGTCACCCGCCGCGCATCGAAGTCAACGTCATCCCAGGTCAGCGCAAGCAACTCGCCCCGGCGCGCTCCAAGCATCAAGGCAAGATCGATGAACGTCTCCCAGCGCGTACCGCGTGCCTGGGCCACGAGCTTCGAGATCTCATCTGAGGCTAGGGCCCGCGCTTCCGACCGCGGCGGCGTGGGCGCCTCGGCGGCGTCGCAAACGTTCTGCGCGACGATCTGCTGGCGCACTCCCCAGCGGAGCGCACTACTGAGGAGTGCAAAAGCGTGCTTCGCGGTCCTCGCGGAGATCGGCTTACTGCCGCGACCACCGCTGCGCATTAGCGCCACGACCCAATCGCTGACTGCGGCGGGCCTCAGCTTGCGTGCGAGTACGCCGCGAAAATGCGGTTCAATGTACAGCCTGACAATACGCTCGTACTCTTCGAACGTCTTTAGACCGCAACGTCCGAGTGTGCGCCGTTGAGCGACGTATCGGTCTGCCAGCTCTGTGACTGTAAGTCTCGTCGGCTCGACGTCGACTCCGCGATCCTTAGCATCCAGCGCAGTGCGCTCCGCCTGTTCCGCTTCTTTCTTCGTCTTGAAGGTGCCAACGTTGCGTTTGCCTCTTGCGATGCGCTCAACCGAAAGCGAGCGATGTGGATCTGCCTTGAGCATCCGCGCTAGTTCGCGCTGCGCATCGGCATCCGTCTTGAAACGCTGCAAAACACTCGCGCGGCGGCGCCCGTCGGCTGCTGCCGGCAATGCTTCAACGATTCGAAAGGGCTGCGGATCTTCGACGTCGATCGCGACGGCGTATCTTCCCGACTTGCGCTTGTAGATGCTCACTTCTTTGACCCTCGCCGGCTAGGCTTAAAACGATCATAGTCGTGTTTTTCGTGGACTAAATTCAAGACCGCGGGAATGATCGTTCCCTCAAGCTCGTTTCGTAGCGCGACGGGCGCTTCGGTTCGCGCAAGTGCAATTCGTATAGTGCGGACCACATTCCCTAAGGCACGATATTTACGGATCTCGGACTCGGGCTTGAACCATTTCTGTATCGAGATGCCATGCTTGTCGAAGATCGAAGTCATTTCGTCGACGAAAAGTTTCGGCGGAACGGTGCCATCGATTCGGCGAATTACTTCTTTGCGCCATGCCCGGTTCACATCGTGCAATAGGCCTGGCGCCCCGACTTCATGCGATGCCTGCATTATCTCGGTTATTGCACTAGCTCGTAAATATGGTTCGATAATATCGAGCCCTCGCATGAACCCGGCGTCTGCATCATCAAGCGAATCCCCAACTACGGAGTCTAGGTACGCGGTTACATCCTTGGCCTGGAAGTCAAAGCCGTTCCCCAGCAGTTTTCCCATTGCAGAGTTAATACGTTTTACGACGTTGATCGTCGGGTGCCGCGTTCCGCCTAGAAAATGCTGAAGTCCGGATCGATGGATGCCCATCAGTCGCGCGAGATCAGCCTGTCTCCGCCCGCTCCGTTCAAGTAGATCCACCACGCTCTCCGCCCAAAGCCTCTCGACTCGCTCTTGTAGACGCATGGTCATCTTTTGTCTACACCAGTTTAGTGCTAAAGTCAAGCCATGGACAGTGCTTCACGCCCACCAGACACCACAGCCCTCTTGGATTACCCGGCCCCACAGCGCTACCTCGGTGGCGTTAGCCGGTCAACCCTCAAAGCATTGGTCGGCCGAAATGAACTCGCCGTCGTTCGAATCGGCAGGCGCACATTGTTTCGCAGGGCAGACCTCGACCGATTCATTCAGCAGCTCGCAAAATCAGACGCGCCGCCCGTGCAGGGGCAGCGCGTGATGCTGATGGCAGCGTTCCTCCTGCAGCAGAAAAATCCTTAGGGATATCATTCCAAGTCCGCGATCTTCAGCGCGTTGATTTCGGCTCGAAGAAGGCACAGTTCGTGGTTGAGATCGATGCCCCCACGATCGAAACCGATCTTTTCGTCCTCGCTGACGGAACCCAATTCGTCGCACCAGCAAGTGTGCGCGACAAATATACCGGCGCGTGGCGCCGAACTGCTGCCTTCGCCCCCGACTTTGCGAACGACGTACTCGAGGTACTTCTCGTTCGTCTGGGCGCAGACGTCTGATGCGTCTACCGTGGTTCAAGTACTATCCCGGCGATTGGCGCGCTGAAGCGCGGCTTCGGGTCTGTTCGCTCGCAGCACGCGGCCTCTGGATTGAACTACTCGGCCTGATGCACGAGGGCGATCCGCGCGGATATCTGACGATCGGGAAGCGCCGGCTCACCGAAATGGACGTGAAGCTGATAGCCACGCAAATCGCGAGCGAGCCAAGGAGCATAGCGCGGTGCCTCGAGGAACTCTCGTCAAACGGCGTTTTCAGTACTGACGATGACGGCTGCATCTATAGCCGACGTATGGTCCGGGATGAAGAACTGAAGCGCCGTGACCAAGAGAACGGAAAACTCGGTGGTAACCCCAACCTTAAGCCACGACATATCCCGAGGGTTAACCCCGGGGATAAAGCCCAGAACTAGAGACTAGATACCGTCTTTGGAGTCAAGCCCGAGCGGCCGCGAGAACAGCATCGAATGGCTGACCAGACTTAAGCACTGCATAGGCAATCGTAATGAGTTTGCGCATGAGGGCGCCCAGGATGAGCATCTTGTGCTTTCCCCGCGAGGCGAGGCGGTCTGCCATTGCACGAAGTGGCGGGTTGAATCGCATTGCGACGATCGCGGGGAAGTACAGCGCTTTACGGAGGTGCGAATTTCCGGCCTTTGAGAGTCGCGTTCGTTTTGCTCCGACGCCTGATTGTCGGTGTGCCGGCGAGAGCCCAGCATAAGCCGCAGCGGCCTTGCTGCTCGCAAATGTACTCACGTCGGGCAGTTCGCCGATGATTCGAGCCGCGGTCTTTTCGCCAATTCCGGGAATCGATGTGAGGAGATCACGGTCGCGCCGCAAGTTTGGGTGGTTGTCGAAGAGATCGTCGATACGAGCTTGGATGCGCTCGATCTGCGCGTCGAGTGTAGCGATCAGGTCTTTGAGCGAGGCGCGCACCGCTTCGGTCAAGAGCGGTGCACCGAGTCGATTCCTTTGCTCGAGCCGCGTCTCTTCCAAATTGCGAGATGCCGTAATAATGCTTGTAATTCGCGCACTTCTGGTGCGGGGGGCGCCCACAGCTCTGGATCCATTGCTCGGCAGAATCGAGCGATAAGTGCAGCATCAACAGCGTCGGTTTTCGTCCGAAGGAGTTCGCTCTGGCCGAATGCCTTGATACGATTGGGGTTCACTACCGAAACGCGATGACCACTCTCAATCAGGTGCAACGCGAGCGCCTCACTCCATCCACCGGTTGATTCCATGCACGCTCGTACATTGTTGACCTTTCGGTTTCGCAGCCATCCAGCGAGTTGCGAAAAGCCGGTTATCGTATTCGGAAAGCTCTTACGCGCAACACGAGCCTCTTGGAGCAACGCAGCGTGGCAATCAAACTTGCCAACATCGATCCCTAAGATCGCTTCCATTTCACCGTCCATTCACCGACAGACCGGCCGCGTGACGTCATGGTCGCCCTGATACATTCAGGCTGCGCTCAACGAGCGGCCTCCGATACCGTCCGACCTCTGATGCCCACGGGACCGGCCACCTTTCTAGACTACGGGCTCATGGCCCGAGGGATTCAACGGTGTACCGGTCCCGATCCGGTCCCCGCGATCTTTCAACAAAACCAGCGGGAACCCCAAAATATCAGAGATTAGCGGCTAAACACGAAGGCGGGGGCTCCTCGCCCCCCGCACCCCCCGCCACCGCACCCGCGCTGGACCGGGGCGGGCTGCGGTCCTCGCTTCGCTGCGGTCCTCACCCGAGTCGAACATCCTTTTCGAGGGCGCCGGTGACGTAACCACCTCCCCCTCATGGCCTCGTGGCAATTCCACGGCGCCGGCATTGAGGTGATACCGCACGCACGCACGCACGCACGCGAGAGAAAACGGTCAGCGTTGTCGGGTCCAGTGAAATCGCAAAACGCGCAGGTGACCGTGAATTGGCGCGTTCGCTGCGATCGGAGCTTTTGCCGAGAACGAGTCTGATATTGCCGGAACGCGCCCTTGGCCACGCGACGCCCGATTTGCATTCTCGGCTCAGAGCAGATCCCTTGGCGCTAACTCGAGCGCCCTAGCGAGCCGGTAGAAATTGACCAACTGACGTTGCGCTCGCCTCGCTCAACTCCTCCAACGTAGGTTCTATCGAGGTCGGCTCGGGCCGCAAGCTCTTCTTGAGAGATGCCAAGCTCATCGCGCTTTGCCCGCTTGCGTTTGCCGAATCGGCGTAGGACTTCGAGTCGGGCATCCGCCGCCATGTGCCTTGAATGGAAGCAGGCTGAGGACTATCAGTCCACGGACTATAAGTATCGCTCGCTTCGAGAGCAGTTCGCTAGCGGAGTTGAGGTTGCCGCGACCTTCAGCGTGTTCTAGCGTCCTGCGTTCTGACGACTAGTGACGCGTATATAAACGCTGTAATTACAAGAGAGGGGGTAACGACCGGATGGACCGTATCGTCGCTTTTTTCGTGGTAGCCCTCCTCGTCATTGGCGTTTGTGGTGGCGGCATCGCATGCTAGCTTGGAAGGCCTGTCGCAACGGCCACCAACACGTCAAGTGCGATGGCTAGCTCGGGTGGCGCGGCGCCGAGTGGGGCGACAACAACGCCGGAAACCACCGAATCAAAAAGCGACTTGGTCGCAGCCACTAAAGCCTTCCACGCGATCAATGCGTCGAAGCAAGCAAACTGCCAAGAGCTGGCCTATCTCATCGCGACGCCGGAACAACGAAAGGCTGACCCGGCGTTTGCGCAAAATTCTCTCCGATATGGAGGTGGATTGCTCAATTAGGATGGCGTTTTTGAGGCCGCTGCCGTAATTGACGCGGGAAGGTGTCCTGACTATGTACGCACGGAAACTTCCGACGATCTACCCGCGCTGTATCCGATAGCTTACCTGCGCGGGGCCTGTCAGAACGTTCGTCCTCATCTCGCGAGCGATCAAGTCAAAATATTTTTTGCGTCTGCGAAAATTGATGCAGTGGAAGAGGTTAAGAAATACTGCAAATCAATAGAAGCTTGGAATGAGATGATCATGAAGGCGTTGCAAGACAAAGCCGGGCGGTCCAATTCTGATGACGCGCTGCCTTCGCGAAAGGTCGCCGGATCAGAATCCCGGGCGCGTAATAAGCCCCTTGTCGGCCGACCGCGCAAGACCGAGGTCAATCCAGCGATCGCGAAGGCGATCTGCGACAACCTCGAGGTCGCGATGCCTCTCGATCTGGCAGCGGAGGCCGAGGGGGTCGGCCGCTCGACGGTCCGCGGTTGGATGAATGATTACCCGGAATTTTCTGGACGGGTAACGCGCGCGCGCGATGGGGGCGAAGAGCCTTGTAGTCCGATCCCTTGAGGGCGGTCCCGGATCTCGACAGGCAACGTGGCACCTCGAGCGGCGGTACCGCGAAAACTATGGCCCACAGTCACGCGACAACGAGCAGTCCGACATCAAAATCACGATCATCGGCGGGTTGCCCGAACACTCCCTATAAATGCTCCCGAGCATGGGCCCAGAGCTGAAGCGTCCCCCAACGTCCGGAAGCCGGCATGGCAACGGGGCGGGCTGGGGTGGTCCAGCAAACGGAGCGGGTTGCGGCGGACCGGCTAAAGGCGCGGCTATCCACCCGAGCAAGGGACACTCGGGACGCATACTCGCCCGCCGCGCGGCCGATGAGACTCGCCGCGACGCGCTCTGCGAGATCTAATACGAAATCGCTACCGACGAGAGCGCATCGGTCACCCTCCGTGTCGCGGCGGCGTCGCATCTACTGAACCGTACGGAAGGTTTGGCGGTAGTTAAGCTCGTGACGCCGATACCCGACCCGGTCTCGCAGACGACCGACGACGAGCTCTAATCCGAGATCGATCGACTCCGCAAGTCCGTTCCGGCGGCGCAGGAGGGTACAACTGGACACGCCCTACGCCTGCGGATTCGGACGCCGCGGAAACGAGTCGGCGACCTCCGTTAGGGGCCTGAGACGCACTTCCTTACGCGCGCGCGCGCGGTCAGTCGCATCCCCTGACTGCTCTCATGGAGCGCATTTACCGCCGCACGAGCGTGAGACGCCCTTACCGAAAGGCCAGCACAAGCTGACCGCGCCTCGGACAAGGTTTTCCCGGATTTTCACCCAAATGGACTAGCATGCCGTCGACTAGGCCTGAACTGGTCCACCACCTGTGAGCATAAAAGCCTCTAAAAACAGTGATTCAGTTTCCGTTTCGGACTACACGGAAGAACTGGAATCATATCTAGTCCACCTGGCTCGACTCGCGCTCTCCGGGCGGCGCCAGGACGTCCTGCTCTACCTACAGCGCATTGCCCAACGGATGCGTAAGCAAGCCCCCGTTGCGGCTGACCGGGTGGGAGCGCTTTTGCGCGAGGCCCCGACCGCCTCATCGCCGTTACGTAACGATGCGATACCAATCGTGCCCGTCGATCCGGACAGCCGGCTGAGTTTAGCGAGGATTGAAAACCCCGTCGAGATGGCCACGGCGCCCGTTTTGCGACCAGCTGTCCAGCGCGCTCTCGATGAAATCATCGAAGAGCGACAACGACAATCCGAGCTCCTAATGGCCGGCCTGGAACCCGCTCACACGGCATTGTTCGTCGGGCCACCGGGCGTAGGAAAGACGATGTCGGCTCGCTGGGTCGCACATCGCCTGGGACTTCCGCTCGTCGTCCTTGATCTTTCCGCCGTCATTAGTTCTTTTTTAGGAAAGACCGGCGTCAACGTACGGCACGTCCTCGACTACGCGAAGGGAACCAACTGCGTACTACTTCTTGACGAGATCGATGCGATTGCAAAACGTCGCGATGATGGCGACGAGGTCGGAGAGCTCAAGCGCCTCGTCACCGTTTTGCTTCAAGAAATCGACGATTGGCCTTCGACCTCGCTGCTAATTGCCGCAACGAACCATCCTGATTTACTCGACCCGGCCGTGTGGCGACGGTTCGAGCGGATCATTGACTTTCCAATGCCATCTGCCAGCGAAATGATGACAATTGTTCGGCAACGCCTCGGAAATGCCAACCCAACTGATCAGATTATCGAGACCGTGGCGGCGATGTTCGCCGGGCATTCCCTCAGCGACATGGATCGAGAACTGCGAAGTATTGCCCGCAAAGCCGTTCTCTCCTCAATAAGCTATGAGACGCTGATACTCAAATTAATTGAGGAGCGCCGAGGATCGATGTCGGATAGAGAGCGCAAAAATGTCGCAATGAAACTGACCGAGATCGGATTCTCACAGCGCGATGTCCAGAAAATCACTGGCGTCAGCCGAGACACTATTCGCAAAAGCCTGGCGGTGGCAAGTGGCCGATAAACCCAAAGCCAATGGTGCTGGTGAAGTCCGCTATCTGTTCGGCACCGGCGAACGGCTCACGGCGCCCGTGACCATCAAATCGGGCGGCGCGGCCAAGGCTGACGCCTATTCCGTCGCGGAAGCGCGCGACCGGTTGCTCCCGCGTGCGACGCGTTTACTAGAAACGCTTGACCGTCTTCCCGCGAAAGCTTGTCCGGAGGATCGCACCGTTGCGGCCTTTACGCTTCACCCGCAGTACATTGCGAAGAGCTACTTTCCGTCGGCGTTGCTCGCCAAATTCGAACTCGAGCATGTCGGGAGCCGCGCACGTACGATTAAAGCCGAGAAAACCACGCGCAAAAATGAAACATCGGCTGAGGAAACAACCGAGCTGTTTGTTGCGGCGAAACGGTCTGCTTTTCGAGCCTTCGCTGCCAAACTCAAAGATGGACGCTCCGACAATTTTGGCGAGCTTGTTCGAATCGAAGATCTGCGAGCGCTGACGCCGGAAGAACGCCTCAAGAGTATCGAACCGGGGTCGGGTGCTGCATCGCTCGAGGTCGTCTTGCACGCGCACAGTGACGACGAAGCGATCATCCGGGGTTTTTTTGAATACCTGGACGATCTCGGGTTGCACCGGATTTTGATCGGCGGCGTCATGTGCAAGGATTGTGCTTTCTGCCCGTTTTTGCAGATCTTTCGCGAGTACTGGACCTGGCGAGGTTTTCGTTTCTGCGAGCTGCTCGTCCAATGCCACGCCTCCGAGCCTTTACGCCGGCTTCGACGGGAACAACAGCCTCTGGTGATGCAGGGCCGTCGTACAGCCTGCCCGTCGTGGGGCCAGCGGACGCCAGCGTCCGCGTTGCGATCTTCGATGGTGGACTTGCCGCGGGACACGTGTTCGCACCGTGGGTAAATCACATCGAGCCGCCCAGTCTCGGCCCAGCGTCCGCAGAGTTCAACGCCCACGGGGTCGCAGTTACATCGGCGTTCCTGTTTGGGAAACTCGAGGAAGGCGAGGCCGCCAGGCCCCATGCACATGTGGACCACTATCGCGTCGTCGATGAGCATTCTTTCGACGCTACGGGAGAGTACTATGATGTGCTCGATCGAATCGTCGATGTGCTCGGGACAAAGAACTACGATTTCGTGAATCTGAGCCTCGGCCCCACCCTGCCGATCGAAGACGACGAGGTCAACCTGTGGACTGCTAAACTCGATGAACTGGCCGATGATGGCAAGATGCTCATCTTTGCCGCGGTTGGGAACGGAGGCGAAGGTGACCGGGCTTCTGGAAACGCGCGGATACAGGCGCCTTCCGATGGCGTGAATCTCCTCGGCATCGGAGCGGCTGATCAGAGCGGCGAGAACTGGCGTCGCGCGCCTTACAGCTCGCTAGGTCCGGGACGGTCGCCCGGCCTCGTCAAACCAGATATCCTCGCTTTCGGAGGCGGAGACGCCGAGTCGTTCTGGACAGTTCACTCGAGCGGCACCGGCGCCGTTGGGCTGACGGGAACAAGCTTTGCCTCGCCTCTCGCAATGCGATCGGCCGTGGCGATCCGCGCTCACCTTGGAAATACGATTACACCGCTCGCTTCGCGCGCTCTGATGATTCACCACGCTCAGGATGGTGGTTACCCGATCGAAGAAGTCGGGCATGGGCGAATCCAAACTGAACTTGGAGAACTCGTGACCTGCGCGGATGGCGAGGCGCACATTGTTTATCAGGGCATGCTTGATTCGAGCAAGTATCTCAGGGCGATCATTCCGATGCCGGAAAAGTTACCCGAACGCGGCTACGTCGAGCTATTGGCTACATTCTGTTTCGCGACGGAAACGGACCCAGAAGACCCGTCGAATTACACGCGGTCGGGGCTTGAAATCGTGTTTCGTCCGGACAAAGACGAGTTCGGGAAAAACGAAGGTAAGCGTACCGCCGCAAAAACTCGAAGTTTTTTTAAGGCGCATCGAGGTCCTGAGGCCACCTTGCGCAGCGATGCACACAAATGGGAAACCGCCGTACGCGCGTCATCGCGTTTTCGTGTCAATTCACTGAACGATCCCGTTTTCGATATTCACTACAATGCCAGAGAAGCCGGCGGTACGCCGAGATCGCAGGCATCGATCCCTTACGCGCTCGTGGTGACCGTCACCGTAAAGCATATGCCGGATTTGTACGATCGAATCGCCACGCGGTATCGGACGCAGCTTACGCCCCTGCGGCCCGTCGTAGCGATTCCGATTCGAGCACGCGGTGCTTAAGCCCGCGGGTTTGGGCGTGGCTGCTGCACCATGACGCTAACTGGCGGGCAAGCCAGCAGTCACGGCGTAGTAACGCTCCGATTGATGAGAGTTGACCTGCACCCAGATACGCAGCCAGGCTCGATCGCGTTCGTGATCGAGTGCGACTTGATGCGCTTTGGCGGCACAAAGTCGTCGATTGGCTCAACGCTTTGGGTACCGGTCCAGATTGCCCATAGAAACAGCGCCCAACTTCTCGCGCTTGGCGGCTGGCTACGTTTTGCCGGCGAGGAGCACGTCGATCGCGGTGCCGACCCGTTTTCGGCTCTCGCGAGCGCCATCGATTGCGCTGCCGAGGTATGTGGTTTCACATCGGATCCGCTGCATAACGGCCTTGATTCGGCCGAGCGGATCAATGCGGAGTTCGCCCTGGCGATCGTAACTTCACTCTACACCTACTTTGCGAGAGTGCCGCTGGCCATGGCTGATGCAGTTCAATGAACGCAGGCGAGGACGCATGCGATGTTTTGGTGCGGCAGTGGGTCATAGAGAATGATCGATTGGAGGGCGCGGGCGCTCGCCTCTCCCAGATCATTTTGGCATTGGTAATCATCGACGCCATGGCGTGGGCCGGTCTTCCCGCCGAACGTCATCGGGTCACGCGAACCGACTATAAGGCGTGGGTCCAAAGATACTTGCGTCAGGAGCCGAGGCCGGGCGAAGCGCTCGAGTATAACTACAACCCTGAACAAGTCTACTTGTACCGTTGCGGAATGCTTCATACGATGTCTGGTCAGCATTTATCGATCGCGTTTCACGACGGCTCCCACCATCGACACCGTCCCGATCTCGACGCCAACTTTGTTGGGATCAGTATCTCACGCCTCTACGAAGATCTCTGGCTTGGAATCGCCCGATTTCGCGCTGACGCGGTGGCAAACGGAAGCTATGGGATAATTCAGGAACGTTGCGCGGAGATGTTTCGGTTAGTACCCTCCACCGATGGCCCCAACGATGCGGCTGCGGTTCCGCCCCCCGATCCCATAGCGTAGTACTCACCCCGTCGAACAGAGGCTACCGAATGGCTACCGCGGCACGCCCTCCGCTTCGTTTCGTGCTGAAAAAGGAACCCCAAAGGACGGATCAGGAGCCCGTCCCTGGCTCGATCTTCGTATTCACGGCCTCCCGCTCCACTACGAATAAAGGCAACCGCAGCGGCGATAACGGAACGCGGAAGGGAGCGGCCTACTCGGCGCCGGACCCTCAGGCGCCGCGTACCCTTCGCGGAGGGCCGTCACCGTGGACGGAGCTCGGTAGCCTCTATGCGCCGGCGCGGGCGGCGGCACTGGGCGTTTGTCGTTCATTCAGGTTCCTCGGCAATGGCGCACGTGGACCGCACGCTCCGGGCGAAGAATTCAATACCGGTGCAGTCTTCATAGTCGACTAAGAATCCATACTCCCCGGCACTCGTTGCAGGAAGCCGGCGTCCTTAACGAGCGTCCAGGTCTCTCAAAGTGCAATTGAATGGTGTCCGGTTCTTCGCTATCGATGCGGCTTGGCGCACGTGGAATCCGATCGGCTGGGCCGAACAAGTGAAGGGCTGGCGATCTCAGTCAGGGCCAGTCACCTCGCGCAGTTAGGAACGTTGCGCGCGACTCACTGCCTTTCAGCAGCGCTGGCTTTGCGGGCCGTACACATCGCGGCGTCGCGCGTGAGCGCGGTCAACTATCGAACATCGCCACTCATATTAAGGCCTGTCTGTGGCGGGAATTTACCGTAAATCTCATGGAGCGGCGACTGGACGATCTTCTCACGATGATCGGCGTACACCGCAAACATTGCATCTGTTTTCCAGCCAGTCAGTAAGCGCGTGCGCGATCGGGCTACCCCACGCTGCTCTGCGTCGGTCACAACGCCACGCCGGAGCGAGTGACTGCGGAAGATGCCTGGCAGGCCAGCACGTGTTGCGATTGCGTCTAACCGGCGAGAGACATCTTCGCGGCGCAACCGATTGCCGCCGCGTCCCTCAATAGCATTGATTGTCCGAAACACCGGCCCAGCACTGATACTCATGAACGCGAGGTAAGCTTCGAGGGCCGCCAGCGGACAAAGGGTATCGCCATCAAAGCGCGGCACCCCAATGGTTTCCGGCTCACCGGACTTGTTGGTCTTCGTCCATGGAATTAGAACGAGCGCGCCGGCCGGCGAGAGATTAACATGCTCTAGATCGACACGCGCGAGCTCGGATCCGCGTTTTCCAAGGGCGTAGCCAAAGAGGACGAGGGCGGTATCCCGCAATTCGAGTTCCGTTGGTAAGCGGTCCGCCGGTGGCACGCGACCTGCAGACGTCGTCGGAGGCGTAACTCCATAGACCGCGCAGACGAGCTTCCAGAGGTCCTCGTACATGGCTGGTGCGACGCGGCGCACAGCTCGGGCAATACGGAGCTGCTTTTTCGCGTTCTGGGCTACTGTTGCAACATCGGGATGCGTCGTCGGATCATCACGCCCCGCCCTAAGCGCGAGCCGCGCAATTGCGGCCAGTCTGCTGTTAAGCGTATTTGCGGATTCCGTTGCCTTTAGCCGATCGGCGATGTAGAGGGCGACCGTCGCCGGTGCAAATGGATCAAGGTTCAGTCGGCGACAGAACGCAGTATACTTACGATTCAGCGTTGCATACGTTTTCTCGGTCGAGGACTCTACATCCGCGATGCGCAGATGGACGGCAGTGTCACGAAGGTGCGCAAGTTCTGCTGAAAGGGCGGCTTGCGTCGGAACAACCCCGACGCCATTGGACCTGGGGTCGGATGAGTTCACAACGCAGCTTCGTATGAGTTGATTGGACACTTGCGCTGAGCGATGCGATTCTTTCACTACGGCTCCCGATACAGCGCGTCAAGCTCTAGGGCGACATCAATCCATTGCGGCCATCCGGCCTCCGCGAAGCCGTCGAGAACGTCCATAAACCCGCTTAACGCCCGTTGGTCAGATTCGAGCACATTACGGTGCCGCCTCACGTACTGCAGGAGAAACTTCCGCACTTCGAGTGCCGCCGTTCCATCGTTGGCCAGGCCGCCGGCAATGCCAGCCAGGATTGCTCGCGTGCCCAAGGTGAGCACTTCCGCCGGTGCTGCGTCGATAGCGACGCTCAGGCCGCGGATTAGGTGGTAGGCGGTTCTCCCAAGTTTTGACTTCGCCAACTCATCGAGGAGCGGCTGAAGCACGTCAAAACGTTGTCGTTCTAACAAATCTACTTCAATGAGGGCGCCATCCGCTAACGACGGCATGCGCATCGCCGAGGCAACGCGCTCCGCGATTTCGTAAAGGAGACCGACCGACGTTTCCACTCCACGCCGATCTGCTTCCGGGTACACCGCCAAATCTGTTCCATGACGATCTTCCAGCGTCAGAAGAAACGCGTTGAGCCGACCTGCAAGAGTTGTGAGGAGGGCTACCGCTTGAGCCACATGCTCAGAGCCTACGTCGAGGCGGTGTCCGAGGTCAAAGGCAACTGACTTCGCGACATCCGCATGCGACCAAGGATCGGTAAGGACTCGGTCGAGACGAGCAGTACCGTCGGGATCACCGGCCAGCGCCCAGTCGTTGATACGTCGAAGGTGTTTTAGGCGGCGATCGGACTTCGGGGAGACGAAATATCGATCGTGCGCGCGCATGAGTCCGCGGCGCGCTCTCACGAGGTTTTCGCTCTCTAGACGCTCCAACACGTCGGCAGCGACGTCAACCACAGCGAGGTTCTTATCGTCGATAGCAGTCTCGACACATTCCCAGACTTCATCGGTGTGGCCCTTGAAGAGCACTAAGATTCCGCGAAGCGCCAGGAAACGTACGGACGCTGAGGGATGGTTGGTGAGTGCAAGGTGCGCCTCCGCGATACGACTCGTTCGCCTACGTCGATAAAGCGGGACGAGGGCGATGGCGGCCGCGGTCGTCGCAGACGGCGAGCCCCAACGTACATCGTCATTATTATCGTCATCATCGCTGTTGGGGGCCGAGACCAACGCCGCGGCGTCGAAAACGATGGTCTCAAACGCCGTGACCTCCTCATCGGTGAAGACATTGCGCTCAAGACCAATGCGCACGAGTTCCGCGAGAACGTCGAGAGCATGAACTTTCGCAGCGGCCGATTGATTTTCTGCGGCAGCAAGAATGCGCCGAATAGTGGGCGCCAAGTTTTCACTTGCTGAACCCGCGGGCCCGCCGAGAAAGATGAAGTCATCCGCCGCATCGATGGCATCCTGAAGTGCGGTTGAAGCGCCGGCCTTCGCAGCGTCCCTTGAGAGGGCGGGGCTTCCCATTGTTGCCGCCGATATTGCGGCGCCCTGCAGCGTTAGCTCTTGCTCTTCGGCCGTCGGCGCGATACGAGCGCGATACTTTGAAAGACGCGGCGATGCTTCGGGCGCGATAGCATTCACGTACGCTTCGCGTAGACGTAGCCGGGAACGACGCCGGCTTGCGTTGCGCTCACCCGAGACGAGACCGGTAAGCGCCCGTTGAATGCGGCGCTGTTGCGCCACTCCGAGTAGCGGATACGCCTCGCCGAAAAACGCGGCGATCGCATCGCGCAGCTCGTATGCGACTAGCGCCTTGGGCTGCAGAAGAAAGGAGAGCATGGCGCACGCTGAGGTCTTATTACCCGCAGCGCTGCGGATGAGCAGATTCCAAAGGTAGAGATTTGGCCCATGAAGCTCGATCTGCGCGAGCGCAGTAAAAAAGCGATCCGTGAGACCGTGTTTCAAGTCGTCCTTGAGCTGACGGGTGAACGCCGTGGCCATGATGTGCCATGGTTCGTGCTCGCTGAAGTCATCGCTCCCGTTACTGTTATCTTTAACCAGCAACAGATGTTGGCCGCGGAAGCGCATCGGCAGCACCCGCTGGAATCGGCGATCGCGGAAGGATGCGTGTACAACAAGACACAACGCGCGTACCGCAGCAACCGGGGCATCGATGAAGAACTCGTGAAATCGCTCGGCTAACTGTGAACGGGTCGTCTCCAGGATCTGGCTTGTAGGCTGCGTAAAATTCAGACCCACCGTTGGTGGGCCCAACATGACTTGGCCTTCGGGTAACACGACGTCAGCGAAGAGTCGCGAATAGAGTGTTTCGAGCGCCTTCGGATTCCGGATGTGCTCGAGCTCGTAGCAAAGTTGCTGCAATTCGTGTTGGCCGCTGTACCGTAGGCGATCGAAATCCAGTAGACGCTCAAGAAGGGGTTGAGCTGCTGCTGGGTCGGTATCGAACGTGCGACAAAAGGACCCGATGACTTGAATCGCGCGCCACCCCAAGCCACTCTCGGCGGCGTCAAGGTGATATGCCATCAGCATTCGCGATGCGGCACCAAGCAACTGGCGTTGCTCCGGCGAGGCTGGGCCGACACTACAGCGCTCGACGAGTAAGGCGGCATCGTGAAAGTACGCCGGCAAATGCGTTGCAGCTGCGAGCGCAATGCCGGCCCACGGCTCCCCCTTCTCACCGACGAGCGCGTAGCCGTCTTCCTGAACGCGCAGCGCCGTTCGCACGAGGACCCGGAACGCTTTTTGACTGACCGCATCGCCGCCGAGCAGCGGAACAATCTCCTCGGCGTCCCGGATTCGGCGCACAGGGATGCCGGCAAGGATCAGGAGCAGTGTCCAGCGCTGCCGGCCGTCCGCAAAGAGCGCCTTTAACGCGCCGAAGAAGTGGCTAGGGTTCGCGTAGAGCGCCTCAAACCGTGCACGCAGGCTCGGCAGGATAAACACGAACGCATCCCGGTCGTTCTGCAAGAGCGTTGCAATGGCCGCGTCCGTCAGGAGAAGTAGACGCTCAACGGCGTAGTCGAAAATGACGGCATGGCGAAAGGCAATCGAATCGTCCTCGCCCCGGTGCGTGAGCACCGTCTGCGAGAGAAGATCATCGAGGGGCGTTCCAGCCGCCACGTCAGCGGCCGGCAACCGCGTGGCCCGACGCGCGACCATGTCCCGCAGGATCGCTCGCAACAGCGCTTCGCGTTCAAAGCCGCCCTGGTCCCGTATGCGATAGTCCCACCATCGCTTCAGCAAGTCACCACGCGTGCGCACGTCGGTGAGATCGACGGCCGTAGAGAGCGACACTGCGATCGACAAATTGAACGGATTGCGAATAAGCTCGTAGAGATCCGGTGATGCGCTGACGATCAGACTGCGTAGGTGCGCATTCTGATCGCCGAACCACGTGAGGTCGTCTGCGCTGAGTTCGTCAAGCTGCACATGCGCGGTATGCAGGAAACGGGGATCAACGTATTCCTCGAGTCCCGCAAGCGGCGGAAAAAAGTCGTCCAGACTGGAGCTGTGTTCAAGATCGTAACTACGGCTCGCAATCGCGACATGCCAGCGCGTACCGACCAGTCGCGCGATCAGCGATCGAAGAGGGCGTATCGTCTTGCCTAACCGTAGGCCATCGAGCCCATCGATGAACAGGTAGCCGGAAGGTCCGGTCTCAGCCCATGCGGCGAGGACATCCTCGAAGCGCGGGCTCGAGATCGGCAACGTATCGTCTGCGTTGAGAAAGACGACCGGTGCGCCGCCGTCTCGCAAGCGGCGTGCGGCGTCAAGCAGAACGACGCTCTTTCCGCTTCCCCCGTCTCCCGTGACAATCACGTTGCCCAACGCAAGCGCACGGATGAGTGCCGCGGTGACCGGGCGATCGCGGTGTATCGTATCGGTCCCCACCCGCATGGTACGTGCGGTCGTTTCGGCAATGATTGTGCGCGTCGTATGCGCTGTTAACCGCTCAATGTCGGACCGGACGCTACGCGGTTCTAAGAGCTGACAACCTTCGTCGCGCAGCAGTTGCCGCAGCGCAGAGGCATCGCGCAGCGTGCGCCGCTCGGCGACCGTAGCCATGTGATACGCCAGCACGCTGTACGCCTTGCCGACATCATTTTCGATCACGACATCGTGCAAGACGTCGCGCGTGAGTTCCGCGAGCGGCGTCACTGGCGCATGATAGAGCCGAACGTGTTGCAAGATGGCATGCGCATCCTGGACGCTGCATCCGGGCCTCGCCGCAAGAAGATCGTCCAGCAGCGCGTCGTAGACCTTACGCGCTCGTCCACTCGCTTGCAGATACTCATCGATGGATTCGCCGCTCCGAATCCGATCCAAAAGTCCGGGCAACTGCTGGGCAAGTTGGGCTGTGCCGTGGTCGAACGCAAGGATCAGCCGATCCTCACGCTCGAGTGGAATGGTGGGCCTGGATCGGGTACGACCCTGGTCATATTGGCCAACAAACTGCACGATCGCATCACGCAAAGCCCCGCGGTCGAGATTGCTCTTGACTTGAACCCAACCGATAGCCGCATCAGACCAGACCACAATGTCATCGGTCGGCGAGGCCTGTTCGCATCCCACGCGGATCGGAATGCCGGGCGGAAAGGCGGCGTCGAGTTGGTGCGGCCGTTCGGCCAACATTACCGCCGCGAGATGGGTCGAGATGGCGGCTTGATAATTCACGCCGCCGGTGTTTGCCGCTCCGCCGACGGAGCCGACGCCTTCAGGCTCGGGAGCGCTCATTGTCCTCTGGCGAGCTGGCCCAGCAGGGACCGACGCGGGGAACTCGCCCTGCACGGCTTGAGGATCGGAAGCCGAGCGCACCGCCGACGTGTAGCGCGGCCACAGGCAGGTTGTTGGGTGGTCTTCTGCGTCCCCCTGCGTGCGTCTTAAGTACGAATGAACACGCACGGAGGGACGAACGCTCACTGCGGCGACTGCTCGCCCACTCGCTCCGCCGCTGCGGAGATCGCAAAGATGCCCAGGCTTCGGCCACTGCCGGGCCACGCGCGGGTGGACTCTTCTGCGGCAGCGACCTATAATAGCCGTGGGTGAGGCTTCGGCCGATAACTTCCCGCCGTCGCGATCGAGGTCCCCGAAGACCGTTGACGTCGTGGCCCGCAGAGGGGCAGGGGCTCCTGGCTGCTCATCGCCGTACGGCGCACCGAAATCCAAGTACTAAGTAAAGGGAGCTTTCGGAAACGGAGCTCCTGTTGCTTGCGGGAGGGGAGGGTAGATAGGCTCGTACCCGACGTGCAGCAGCTGCCCGAACCGCGTCTCGTTGGCATAGCCGAGCCCATCGAGCCGGAAACAATGAATAACATGCCATTCGCGACGGCGCAGATAAGCAGGACGCTCGTGGCGCCGTCCGGGCCCAGGTAGGCTGCGAGGTAGTAGCTCCGTAACCCGCCCTGCGGCCTGCGCGGATCGACATGTTCTCAGACCTCGAGCGGATAGCGGAGCGTCTCGCGAATCCACCCCGCGTATGCGGCATGATTGGCAGCCCGCGCGAGTTTTGGAATAAGCTGCGAGCCGCGCAGCCGGATACCCAGGCCGGCATGGTTTTTCAGAACGATCTGGCCGTTTTCGGGAAGCCCAAGCGCGGCGCTCACCAGCGCCCCGCGCTGGGCGCTCGTGAGGTCGCGCGTCACGCCCGGCCGGCACGGCTCGGGGCGCGCAAACGCGTTGATGACCTCATCCCAATCGGCGAGCCCGAGACCCGCCCAATCGCAGATGACGGGCGGCGGGGACTGCGGCTGTGGGGCGGTCACTGCAGGCGGCCTTCGTTTTCGCGAAGCCAGGCTGCGACTTTTCGGGCCGCGTCGAAGACCGAGTCTTTTCCGACGGTAAACGACCAACTCGTCCCGAGCCGCACGGTGCGCTCGGTATAGGGCGGGGCGGTGTCGGTGAAGACGACGATCTCGTGCTCGTGTCCGGGCGAGAGGCTGTGTGCCGCGTCAAAAATGACCTGGAAGTCGCAGTACGGCCGCGGGGCCATCAGATAGCGCTCCTCGCCGCCGGCCATGTCTCGAACGCCGAACTCCTCAGCGAGCGCCTCCCAAAAGAGTGCCCGCCAAGTTGTCGGTGTTGGCGGCCGGCGCTGCCGTAAAAGTTCGCGCTGCAGACGGATCCGTTCGGCCGGATCTGCACGCTGGTACAGCAGCAGAGCAGCCTCACAAACGATCGATGCGTTGGTGTCCTCGCTCTTGACCGTCCGGGCTAACCAGTCGGCCACGCCCTGCGACAGGTTGATCGAGATTTTCATGCGTGAACTGTCCCACATCGGTATACTCGATGTCAAACCTCCGTTCCTACTCAAAAGGAAATTTGAAGCATATTCAAAGCCTTACACGGGCCCTACCATGAGCAATACAATCACGTTCGGAATGCTCGCTGTCCACAAGACGTGTCCTAGGCTAGGATCCCGCTCCGGAAATGAAGGACCTGTGCCAGCAGTAGCTGCGGGTAGTAGCACCGCCGCAACCACGGCTGACGAAATCGCCGACGTACGGCCAAAGCGCTCGCGCCCCACCGCAAGCGTCGCCGATGCGATTACGTTCGTTCGCCGTGAGATCGCACGCAAGCGCTACACCGCCGGCACGAATCTCTCCGTTCGCAGCCTTGCCCGCCAGGTACCGTGTGCCAAGCAAACGGCAATGCTCGCGCTCCAGCATCTCCGCGAAGCTGACGTCGTGCGCGTCGACGGAGAGTCGTTGGGGCGCTTCATCTACGTCGTGCGCGACGCCGATGCCATCATCGATGCGCGCTCTCGCGAGCTAGACGCGATGGTTGCTCGCAATCTCCGCTCGCTCAGCGACGCGGGTTTCGATTTTACGGAAATCCGTGAGGCCTATCAACGCAGCCTTGCGAACCCTTCGGCTTGCGATAAGCGCGGTGACATTAGCGCGGCCGTAGCCGAACCGAGTTCTTGCTTGACCTCCTCTCATCACCCGCGCATGACTTCCGGTTAGCTCTATGGACTTTACCCCGGCCGAGCACGAGCTGTGGCGCATTACCAACCCCTACGACCAGTTTCTTCAGAATCGGCTCACGACGATCAGGCAGTTATTTCGCGACGATGCGTTTTCGATGGATGCGACCATCCTTGCCGGGACGGTCCTCACCGCGCTTGGTGACCGTCGCTATGGCCGCCGGAACGCCGATCAAGAAAATTTAGAGCGCCTTCTTCTCGACTATTGGCCGGCGTATGTCGACCGCGTTTCGATTCCAAGACTGCTTGATGCCCTTCGTCGCGAACAACCCGTGCGCGCCTCGCTCATCGCAGATGTAGAGCGCGCTTTTCCGGTTCATACCGCGTACAGTCAGATTCGGCAAGTCAGCGAGGATCTAGCCGTCTAGACTTTCAGGCGTGGTGCGCGAGGAACGGCGTCCCGGAGACCGATCGCCTCACGTCGGCGTATTCCTATGGACATCTCCTCTTTCGCGACTTCCGGAATTCTGTGCAACACCGACTCGAAATTGCGGACGGCTGGGAGGCGCGACCGCTAGGCTTCGACCGGCCGTTTTTCTATGCCAAACACGGTGAGCGCATGCTCTTTGGCTTTCATCATCCGGATCTGGAGGGGACGGTCAGAGATGTCATCGACGGCTTGCGGGCGTGGGCCGTCGACGGATTGATTGACATCTTCGAACGTCGCACGTCACCTTGACGCGCGGCGGTGCACAATGATAGATAAGTCATGCGATATACAAGCGGCATAGATACAAAATACCAAACAGTCGCGGCTCTTAAATTTGCGCCATGTTGCCATCTTGCCAGCGTACCAGCCCGCTGGCGAAACGGCCCAAGGGCGCGATGGCATGAAAGACGATGCCACATGTCGACCTCCGGGACCGCGTCCTCGTCCTCCGGTAAGCGCAAGCTAACGTTGCGCCTGCCCGACGATAACGGCCGCCTGGATTCCAGCCCTCGACGACGGTTTTCTCATACCAGCGATGCCGCCCCGAGGGGCGTTCGGCGGTTTGCGCATTGTTAGCCGCAGAGGATGACCATCTCTACGACCTTGCATGCGTCGGCAGAGCCGACTACATCGTCTCGTACGAGACGAAGGTGCTTAAGCCCAAGCCACACGTCGCGAGCTTCCTCGCAGGTAAGAAAGTCAAACTGGTGCGACCCATCGAGTTCGCACAATTGACCAGTCTCGCGATCGAGACCTAAGTTTTGGCGAGCGACCAGCAGACTGACATCAGGGGGTACCGAAGCATCGCGGACGATGAGCAAGTACGACGACCGGGTTAAGACAGTCACGAAAACGGTCGATCGTTTAGCGAACGCGGCCGGCGTAAGCGTCGAAAGCATAATAACGGACGACCAGGCCGAGTGGATCTGCGGCAATCGGCGCGTGACCGCATGGCGTAGTAGGCCAGCGGAGCAGTTTGTGTCAGTGCTGTTCCCAGATGGCAAGCAGTCGATCCGGCCGGTTCTTGGACACGACGCGGCCGTTCAGGACGGCGGTCGCATAGCGGCAGTGCTGATCGTTCCCCTGCCCCCATGCTCTGAAGACCTCGACAGAGGCCCCCTCAAATTCGGGACGCTGGGGCGACCTGTGCCACGCTCGGCCAAACGAGGAGACGGAGCCGCGTGCACGGCCGGGTGTAAACCATTGACGCCGATCCACCCCAAACCGCGCTTCTATTGCTTGCACCCTTCTCATGCTAACCGACGTAACCGACTGATACACGGCCGACCGGCTCCTCGCCTGCTCCTTGGTTGAACCGCTTTGAACGGAGCCCGTATAAATACGCTTAGGTCGAAAAGACGAAGCCGAAAACGTCCCTGGGTGGCCCAACGTCGCGACTTGGTCCGACCCGAGAAGTGCCCACAATGCTTCCGCGTTATGAGCGTGCCCGCGGAGGTCGATGCGTAGATGCCGCAGCTGCCCATGCCCCCGGACTTCCCGTCGACCGCGTTCGACGAAGTGGTGACAACGCTAGACCGGGTCGACACTGCATTCCGAGCACTCAACAAAGGCGAGCCCGCAAACGAATGGCGTCATTTCGCTTCGGCGATGAACGGGCTTACGATCAAGCGGCTCCCGAACGGACCTAACAAAGCAGCGGCCAATTCATGCGTATTGCGTCACCGGCGGCGCGGGCGAGCTTCTCGAAGATACGCACCCCAAGGATCGAGGTGCGCGCGTTCGCGACAGCGGCGCCACTCATAGCGCCCGACGCCGAAACCTACTGGCTACCCGCAGCGTATCCCGAAGGGTTAGGTGACAGCCTAGAAGGTCGGGGAGCCGTTGACAAGGGCGCTGCCGAGCACCATGGCTCGAAGCGCGCGGTAGCCATTTGGTAGCCGTCGGGGGCGACCCTCAGCGACCCTTGGCGACTTCTAACCTGTCGGTTTACCGCGCGGTTACGAGGGTTTTCGACCATTGGCGACCCGCAGCACCCTTCGAGGAACGCCTTCAAATCCTGTCCCCGCAACCATTCGAACCTCGCTACGGCGAGGTTTTTTGGTTACTTGCGGCCGCGTGGCATTCGCGTGCCGTGCCATCTTTTGCCCTTCCATTACGTCCATGGCTGCTCGCTCGGCGCCCTCGACGACATGCGAATAGGGAGCGAGGGTTACGTTAGCCGTCGAGTGTCCAAGGATGGATGCGGTCGTTCGCATATCGACACCGCATGCTGTAAGCTGGGTAGCCGTTGTATTCCCAGCGGAGTGCAAGCTCGTCGTTGAGATTCCGGTCCCTGAGCGATGCGAGCGAAACCGTTCGTCACGGCTTTCCGTGAAATCTGATGATCCAACTCGTCTAAACACCGGCTGGCGAGCCTCTCGTTCGTACAGCTCACCAGCTCGTAGACGATCGGAGAGCACGGCGGCTGGAACAGTTGCGATCTAAACGGCATTCGACGGAAAGCGCGGCGGGAATTGACGTTCGGATGCGTCCCAAAGTGCTGTCGCGAGTTTTTGCAGGGCGAAGAAATTCGCGGTTGCGAGAGTGACGGAGGTGGCAACAGCGACGCTGATTGACGCTCCGATCTTTGCGTGCGCGAAGAAACCGACGAGCACGCCGAGCATAACGCTTGCGATAAAGGACAGCATCGAATTGCTCGAGAGATACGTTTGCCATCGATTCGGCGTGACACCCATATCCAAGATCATGCCCCTCATATCATCGTGCGTCGTGTGAATGAAGTACGGCTCCAGTTGCGGAGCGATTTCGAGATAGTAGTGGCGGATCGATTGATACCTCGCGCGTGGATGGAATCCTCGACGGCAGTTTGCGCGACGCGCAAGACCGTCACGACGCCCATAACGTAAAGCGTTGCGAACATCACGTATGCAAATATGTAGAACGGCGTGCCCATCCTCGTTGATTGGCCGACGAAGGCCAGCTTAACTCTCCTTGACCCTTACTTTGCCGGAAGGGCGTTTGCGATTGACCGTATCGCCTCCGCCATTTCACGGCGCAGTTGAGCAACATCGACGGTAACCGACCCATTATTGCTAATGTCTAAGCCTATGGCAAAATCACGATGAGGGACCGGCTTGCAAACATCGCACGTTATCTCGCATCGAGCGCGAATCTGACATTGGCCCTCGTTCGCCGGTCCGAGGTCGTTACGGACATACAATGTGATATCGACGTGATAGGGCGGGTCCAAGTGATGCGCTGAAATGTGTACGTTGCCCGCTTCGGCGATACCGAGCTTGATGATCGGCGTACTCTCATTCCCGGTACCGCCGTCAAAGAATGGCGAAGAGAGCGCATCTCGGACTTGCTCGGTAATCGCATCCAAAATATCGTGCACCGGACGCGCTGGGTTTGTATGTTGTTCGACTAGCTCGGGGGCTTGTCGGCAAGGTACTTCAGGCGCTTCATCGAGCGCCTGCGATAGCGGATCATCCATCCGGTTGCACACCCACTACGGCGACGAGTTGTGAACGACTGCTTGAGCACCATGAGCCCACGTCGGCTCTGCGAATGGCCGACTACTCGTAACTTGAATCTTCCGCATCGACTCCATCAGCGCTGTGCGAGCGCGTTACAGGCCCTAATGGCGTCGACTTCACGTTCAGCGTTTCGTTTACGATCTGGGCTATCGCAGTCTTACCTTGCTCCATGGCGTCTCCGGCGGCCGCCTTTGCGTTACCGACCATCTGTTCTCCGATAGGTCCGACTTGGTCGCGCTCGATATCGCTGACGGGCAGCAGTAAGCCCGCCAGAAAGCCTGCCGCGACGGAGCCGATTGCAAGACCAAGCGGGTTCTTTGAGACGAGCGCACGGACGGTTTCAAACCGTTCCTTTGCATCCGTTCCGGATGGTAACTGCATACGCGCATGTGCGACAGCGTCTCCAGTCGACGTGCCGACGCCCGCAACGACATCAGCTGCGTTGGCCGCAGCCGATTGTGCGTTCGCGGCCGCCCCGCCTAATGCGCTTCGCGCCGAATCAACGACGTCGGATATGGCCCCCGTTATGCCCTGAACGCGATCACTAACCGCATCCTTCGCGCGAGCCGCGACGTCGGTTTTATAGGCCAGGGCTTCAACGGTCTCGCCCATGCGCTCGCGCGTCTGTTCAATGTCATGTTTAATCGCCGCTGGATCTTGGTCCATTGATTTAGCTCCCTTGTGAAGTCGTTTTGCCGGCGACCCGCGGGTCGATGCCGGCGGGCTGTTGGCTGAGCGAGCGGACGTTGCTCGGAGCCACGGTCTCCGCGTGTCCCGCCGCAACTTTGGTAAACTCCGCTCCGAGCAGTAGAATTATCGCTGAGTAATATATCCACAGAAGGCCAACGAGCAGCGATCCGGCGGCACCATAGGCCGAGGCGACGCCCGCGACAGCGAGATAAAACGAGATGAGCGCCTCGCCGATCACGAAGAGCACCGCCGTAACCGCAGCACCGACCCAAACATCGCGCCACGCAATCTTAATATCGGGCAGCACTTTGTAAATAAGCGCGAAAACAGCGGCGACCAATAGAACGCTGATGATTTGGTTCACGACCGTCAACACGGTGGCATTACCAACGAATGGAATGTGCGAGAGAAGGCGCAAACCAATAAACGCAACGGTGGCATTAGCAACGAATGTCGCAAGCAAGAGAAAACCAACGACCAAAATCATTCCGAACGACGCCACACGATCGCGAACCACCTGCTTCCAGCCGCCCTTGATCGACTCGACGTGCCAGATGGCGTTAAGCGAGTCTTGAAGCGACGAGAAAAGTGCAGCGGCTCCGAACAGAAACGCTACCCATCCGACGATCTGGGCAATGAGGCCTTGACGTGGCTTATTGAACGAAGCCGCGACGATTTGGCGAACCGTATCAGCCGTACCCTTGCCGGCGCCGTTGCTAATTTGAGCCAATAACGCATTCTCAGCCTGGCTATGGCCGTGACCACCGTTTTGCAGACCAATGGCCCAGCCAACGATTGCGATCAACACGATTAAAAGCGGCGCGATCGAAAAGATCGTGGAAAACGCGATCGATGAGGCTAAACGTAAGACTTTGTCCTCGTTGAACGCCTGCCAGATGTTTCTCAAGAGCGTTAACCTCATCTGCCGCGTTGAACCCCCGCCCGTACCGCTTCGGCGTCTTCCTGCAGCGTTTCGATCGTTTGTTGCGGGACGGGGGTGCTGACTTTTTTTAGCAATGCGATACCTCGCTGAGCTGCGATCGCCGCAATTAGGCCGTAGACCACTGTCACGATCGATGCAGCCGCCCACGACGGGATCACTAGCGACAACGCGATGATGAATGTCGTCGTGAGTGCACCGAAAGCGCCCAGCCCTAAGAGCGCCGCCGCGCCGAAGAAACCCGCCGAACCCTTTGCTTGCTTAAACGTTCGTCCGAGTTCCGCTTGAGCGAGTCGAAGCTCTTGACGAACGAGAACGGTCGTTTCCGTCGCAAGTTTGTGGAGGAGTTCCGGGATTGAGCGATCGGCCTCCGCGGGACCGCGACGGTTGTTAGGTTCCATTGATCCGAACCGAGTTGTCACGAGATTGGCGTCGAGTAGCAGTTGATTTCAGAAGTCGCGAGGCGACGAGCCCGGCCGCAGCTCCTATCGTTGCCACCGCCCACGGCCGTTTGCGGCTAAACTCTTCGGCATCCGATATGAGCGCATCGAAATCACTCTGCTCGAGATAGATGCCGATGCGTTCAATGAAGTCGGCACCGCGATCCGCCATGTCGGCGGCTCCATGGGTCTCGGCATCCTGACGCAATTCGCCGGCGACCGTATGAAGTGTCTTGGCTGTTATCCGAACATTCTGCCCGAGGCCTTGCGAACGAGTCTCGACCTGCTGTTTGAGCAACGTCGTGACTTGCTGATTCGCCATATGAGTGTCTCCCCGCATCTCGCGATGCTTCGCTATAGGTGAAAGGCGTGGGACAGTACGGTGCTTAGACGACTGAGTAGCGAGCCGCGGCAAATAGCCACGGCTCTCTAGCAGAGGTGCGGTTTACCGACCGCGCAGCCCCGGGTCGTCGCTCTTTGGCGACACGTTATCGTCAACTCGAAGCTCTTCGTACCGAACTGTGTCGCTCACGTGCTCCATGCCCTCGATTTTGCGTTTGCCGACTTCGACTTCTTCGGTTACGACGGTCCGCTTCTGCACGTCAACACGTTCCTCGCTTAGCGGAACGCGAATCTCCTCGCCTCCGCCGATCGGCGTTGTCAACGCCGTCCCTCCGTCAGTCACCGGCCGGCGCTGAATGAACAGTTCTTCGTGGAAAACCGGCACGTCGACCGATTGCTCTTTGGAGACTACTTCTTTGCGAATCCGCGCCTCGCCGCTGGCAACACGCTGCTTGTCAATCAGTAGCCGCTCTTCGCGCAACTGCAAGCGTCGAGCTTGGTCAACGTCCGTTCGAGAAGTTTGGCCGGCAGCGCCGGCGCTGGGAGCGGTTTTCGGCGAGGCTGCCGTCACGGAATTCGTCACCGCGTTGCCGCCGTGCATTTGCAAAGTCTCAAGTGCTTCGTCTGCGTCATTTTCAGCGTCGACCGTTACAATGGCGGTACCGGCTGGAACCGTGGCCTCGACTCGCCAAGCTTGGTCGTCGCTCAAGCCGTGAGCGATGAGGGCTTGGTGCAAAGCTTGCTCCTGAGCGCCTTCGCCACTGAAGAACCGTCCCAAGGAGTTCATTATGCCCCCATTGGCCGCGTCGTCGGAGGCAACTGTCGCGCCGGCGCTGCTGGTAGCATCGCCGTGCGTTACGCCCAGCCAGACGCTGCGAAACCCCGCGTCGTGAAGTTCGGTTAGGGCCTTCTTGGCGCTTTCACGATCCGAGAACGTTGCGGCAATTGTGCCGACGTTTACGCTACCACGGTAAGATGGGTCAGATGTATTCATCGTGTATGCTTCCTATTAGACGGGTCGTCGCAATGAGGCGCGCATCGGCCGTCGAGTAACGTGCGTGGTTTCTGGTTCCAAGCGAGTAGCGGTGCTCGCGCGCGACAACGCTTGAGGGCGGCGCGTTAATGACGGTGCTCTCCATTTTTCGAGACGCCACGAACCGGCACGAAGAGCTCACGATCGCGAACAACATCGTTGACGCCGGCAAGCATTCGGTTCAGCTAAGTTGGAGTCGAGGCGAGCGCTGCGCACGTGATCTGAGAAGTCTGGCTCGAACCGGCTTCGTTGTTGGCGACCCATGCGCGTCCTTTTGCTTATGCGACAGCCTAAAGACACGCGAGTTTCTCGCTCGGTCACATTGAACGGCAAAGGTTAAGCAAGGCAGGTCTCTATTGGGGCGTATTCATACCCGATTTGGTTTCTACCGCCATGCGCGTCAGCAGGCCGTTAGGCACCGTGACCCGGCGATGATCTTCCGTGCGAACAATGATGCTTGTCGCACTCAAACGCTCGATCGTCCCCGCGGTGCCGTCCACGCGGATAAAATCGCCAACGGTGAATTCACGCTCGACGTATCGGCCAGCGATGAGATTTTCAGCGAGCGATCGGCCACCCCAGCCGCCGGCAATCCCGATCGCAAGCGCCGCACCGCCGAGAATAACAAGCAGAACATATAAGAAAAAGCCTGAGTCGATCGTAAGCTGCTGCAACGCCGTGAGCACCGCCAACACGATGACGACGGTACGCAGCACCGAGCCCGCAAGCCCATGATAGAGGACGCCGGCCCGGGACATTGCATGCGCAGCCCCACGCGCGAGCGTGTCACCGACGATCACACCAAGGAGCACCACAAGCGCCGCAAGCAACACATGCGGCGTGAAATTGAGCAAATCACGCAATGCTTGCGAGAGCGGGGCAAACTCTAGCGTATCGACAGCTTGATTCAACGCTGCTAGGAGCACAATAAAGAGAATCAGTCCGCCGATGAGTCTCGAGGGACTTGCCTGAATCCCCAGCCTGGTAAGGTCGTCCGTCAATCCCGTGCGATCGCCTAAGGCATCTAAGCCAATGCGTGAAAGTATTATCGTCGTTATGCGGCCGAGAAGCCAAGCGATGAGACCGCCGATAAGTAAGATGATAAGCGCACCAACGAGGTGCGGAATATAGCTGATCGTCGTCGCGAAGTCTTGAACGAGAATATTGCGTGCGTCATCCATGCGGAATCTCTTTATCGCGGCGAGGTGCCGAGCCGGGGGTGTTGGGAGGCGGCCCACCCCCGAATAACTCTGTGAGTCCTTGCAAAAGCGCACGGACCGCGCCGAAAATTTCGTTCATATTGCTAACAGTCGAAGCGCGTAGGCGCAAGTGGCCAACGGCGCGCTGGGCGAGATTATGCTCTGGGCGCAGTTGCTGAGACGCGATCCCTTGGAGCAGACGCCGAGCGGCTCGCAACTCGTCGACGCTTTTCCAACACCGACGGCAGCTTGCTACGTGGTTTCGGACGACCTCACTTGGCATGTCATCGTCGTCTGCAAGGTCTGACAGTGCGTCGTCGTCGGGGTGAGTAATCGGTCGAGGCGGGGCCACGCTTAATCTCCACTACCGTCAATAGGAATGTCAGCGTCAATTAGAAGACGTCGCAACATAGTTCGCCCGCGCTTAATGCGCATCTTCGCGGCCGAAATACCGCATTGCTGCAGCGTAGCGATTTCTGCCACGTCATAGTCATACATATCGCGAAGGACGACCGCTACGCGTTGGTCGGCCGGTAACTTTTGAAGAAGGTCGTCGACCTTATCTTTCAGATCGCCCGCGAGTGCTGCTTCCTCAGGAGTCGGATGAAATGCTTCGGCCATCGTGCGCGGCATAATGTCATCGCCTTTAGCCGCGTCCAGCGATTCGAACCTTAATTGACCCCGCCGACGTAGAGCGTTGAGACTGAGATTGATAGCGATGCGGCGCAGCCAGCTTGAGAAGCTTGCACCTTCTTGAAGATCAGCAAGGCGCGTGTATGCCCGGACCAGCACCTCTTGTGCCACATCTTCGGCATCAGACGGGTTACCCAAGAGACGCAGCGTCACGCTGTAAACAACGTCTTGGTAACGATAGAGGAGGTCGCTTGCCGCTGCGAGATCGCCGCTGCGGATACGAGCGACCAGTTCCAGATCCTCCAACCATGCCCCCTCGCCGGAGGATCAGTGACGCAGGCGGGCCATTCATTAGATACAGGCGAGGAATTCAAGCGGCCTGGCCCTCCTCTCTCACCTTCCCGACACGCGAAGATCACTAACGGTCACAATGACTGCGCTAAAATCGCGCCGATCGGAACGCCAGCTGCAGCGATCGTTGCAAACTTCCTGAAACGCCTAAAATCGTAAATTTCAACGCCATTTCGTTCCGAAAAGTAATCACATAATTCACGAGAGGCGCGTCAAAGTCGAAGCCACCAGCGTATCGCACGCTTCAGTGCCGGGGCGGGACCGCGGCTGCTGAACAAAGTATAAATCGTGGACGGCATGCGTCAAGTTGTTGGTTCCGAAGCCGTCAAGCGCCGATGACATAGCCGCCTCAAAAGATCACCGTCGTCTTGAGCGCAACTCAGAATAAGCTTCCCGAGGCTGTCCCGGTTTCCCGGAGGTTTTGCTAAGCCCGCGGCGGTCGAGTGGAAGGCTCCAATGACGGGTCGCGCTGCCTGAATCGCCGGCACATCTTGTGCTTGCGGAAATGGGTTGCGCCCGCGAGAACACGATCCGATCCGCTGACGGCGTTTCGTGCTACCGCATGCGGACGCTCTTGCGGTTGCCGGTTCAATCCTGTCACCGTAACTAGTGGAGGTCGGTCAATGCAATTGGCCGGCCTTTCTTAGTAAATTAGCCGGTTTCGGGAGGCCGGCAGAACCGCCGCGTGGCGTTTCCAGTCCCCAAAGACGAGTTTCTTACGAAATTGCCGACCACCGATCACCAAAGGCAGTCCGGCGAGGCGACGGTATCCGCTTTTGGTTACCAGGCGACCAAGCTCATGAATACAACCGTCAATCCATTTCACGAGCCGCATCGTTACGCTCTAATGCGCGGCATGAGCTTGGACGGCGGTGCACCAGTGAGCGAGAACGTTTCGTTGCACGAGATTCGTCGGCGCTATATCTACTTGGGCACGAGCCCGTCGGACAAAGACGACTACGGCCGGTGCTCTGCTTGCTCGAGACCACTCGTTGAAGGTCAGGATCACGTCTACCACTCCAGCGCTTCTCGTCCCGTAGAAAGCGACCGGATGTGGATCGATATTTGCTCGGCCTGCCACGACGCTATCGTCGCAAACCGCGCCACCTGAGCCTGCGTCGTTCGCCGCGCAAAAAGCGGTATCGGCCTGAGCCGACTGCAAATCGAGTTTACGGGCCTTGCGTCGTAATCTTCACGCGTTTAAGCTTCGCTGCGGTCAGCGGCTCGGAGCCCGCCGGAAACTTATTCTGTTGTAAGACGAACGCCACGAGGTCGATGTACTCATCGGGCTTGAGGCTGCCCGGAGCGCTCTGCGGCATTTGTGTCGACATGATGTAATGAAGGTCGTCGGCGCTTTGGCCGTTCCACTTATCGAGAAACGCTTTTCCCTCCAGCGCCGGTCCGGAGAGGCCCTCGAGCGATTGTCCGTGACACATCGCGCACTCGGGCACGTACAGTTTGGCGCCGGCAGCGGCCTGCGCGGCCGTGTAGACACCGGTGCCCTGCGCTGAGGGCGCTCGCGTCATCATCATCATCATGGCGGCGAGCACAACCAGAACAACGGCGGCGAGCGAGAGAATCTTGCGGAAACGATCCGCACTCTTGACCGTATTTGTCAGCATTCATTGCATGCTGCAGCATGGCGAGAGAGACAACCTTCGTGCGAGAGAAGGGAAGCAGCCGGTATTTGAGCGATGTGCCCACCACGAACCGAGGAGTAAATAATGCGTATTCCGTTGATCGCGGCTGTTGTAGCAATACTGGCGTATTCGATTGGGACGAACGCATTTGCCTCGTCCTCTGACGATTGGCTTGGATACAACGGCTCGTACCCGGGCGATCGCTATTCATCGCTCGAGCAGATCAATCGCGCAAACGTTGGACAGATGCATCCGGTCTGCGCCTTCCAATTCGGCGAGATCGGCCCCGCGCAAACGGCGCCGGTGATTGCGCACGGCGTCATGTACGTAACGGGCGACGAAACGACGTACGCGCTCAATGCGAAAACATGCAAACTCATGTGGAAGAACACGTATGTCAGCACGGGTCCGAAGCCCGGGCTCGCGAGTCGCGGAACCGCCCTGCTTGACGGTATGCTGTACCGCGGAACGCCCGATTCGCACCTCATTGCTATCGACGCCGCGACCGGCCAGACACGGTGGAACGTCCCGGTGAGCGACTCATCCGACGGGAGCAACACGGCTGCCGCGCCGCTGGCATGGCAAGGAAAGGTCTTCATCGGAATCGCCGGCAGCGAAGACGGCGTCAAGGGAAAGATCGTTGCATTTTCCGCCGCTGACGGAAAACTGCTCTGGACGTTTTCCACGATCGCGACCGGCAAGGACCCAGGCAGCGCGAGTTGGGGCGGTGCCGCGCCGACGGCTACCGGCGGCGGCGGAACCTGGTCATCGTTCGGGCTCGACGCCGCGACCGCAACGCTCTTCGTGCCGGTCGGAAATCCAGCGCCGGATTTTTCCGCCGATTACCGTCCCGGTGCGAATCTCTACACAAATTCAATCGTCGCGCTCGACGCGAACACGGGGAAGCTGCGCTGGTACTATCAACTCGTTCCTCATGATTACCACGATTGGGACACGGCGGCGCCGCCGGCGCTCTTTCGCGGGGCCGACGGCAAACTGATGATGGCGTTCGCCGGCAAGAGCGGGATTTTGTTCACGATCGATTACGCGACGCACAAACTCATCTCGAAGGTCCCGGTAACGACAATTACCGACGCCGACAAACCGCTGACGACCGACGGAACACACTTCTGTCCTGGAACGCTCGGCGGTGTCGAATGGAACGGCCCGGCATACAGTCCGCTTGAGAAACTGGCGTACGTGAACGCCGTCGACTGGTGCGCAACCGTCAAGCTGGGCGAGGTGCGCTTCGTTCGCGGGAAGTTTTTCCTGGGCAGCGCCAACGGCACCGGAGTGAAAGATCCGCAAGGCAGCACCGGCTGGCTCTCCGCGATCGACCCCCTTAGCGGGAAGATCGCTTGGCGCTACCATGCACCATCGCTGCTCGTCGCGGCAGTCACCCCGACGGCCGGAGGGCTGCTTTTCACCGGCGAGACGACCGGCGAGTTCGATGCGTTTGACTCCGCGGACGGCAAGCTGCTCTATCAATTCAACACCGGCGGCTCGCTAGCGGGGGGAATCGCCACGTACATGGTCGACGGCAAGCAGTACATCGCCGCGATGTCGGGTAACCAGTCGCGCACGACGGTCCGCGGCGGCGGTGCGCCGACGATCTTCGTCTTCGCATTGTGAGCGTCGCCGCGGCGCGAGGGATCGTGCTCGCGACGCTCCTTTCCGTTCTCGCAGTGCCGGCGGGCGCGTTCGAAGTGACGCTCGGTTCGCAATCGTTGAGGGATGCCGTGGCCGACGGCCGAGCCTTAGCCCAGCTCGGGCAAGGATATCCGATCGGAACGTATTTGCTCTTCGGCGTCGACGACGCGTTGCACATCGGCGAGGGCAACCACACAATCGAAGCGGTCGCGGTCGGCACTCCGTACGAGCGTCTGCGCTATCGCGCCTATCTCCTCGCGCATCAAGATCGTCAGCTCGGCGCCGATGCCGCCGCGCAGTTCAGCGCGCACCAGCGGTCTCTGCTCGAATTTCTCGTGTTCGCGCATAGCCGCACCGAAGCGGATCGCGACTTTATGATGCATTTCGGCGGTGGAACGCTCGATGCCGGTGGCGGGCGTCTCATCACGGCCGACGTGACATCCTCCGATCCGGTGAGCGACAGCTATTTTTTGACCGACGGTACGGTCGTGAAGCGCTGGCTCGGCCAGGTCACGTACCGATTCGATCTTCGGGATGACGCCGCGCTCGCTGCGCGCGCGGCGCCCGTAACGTTCACGTTCACCGATGATCACGGCGCTGCACACCATTACGCGCTGACACTTTCGCGTTACCGGTGAAAGCCGGCGGCGGCCCGGCAGAAGGTTTTAGAAACCTTTGCGCTTCGACGGAGGAGATATCATACCGCTGCCATGGAAGGACGCGGCGCCATGCTATCTGCCGACGAGAACGACAAAATTACTCGGGTCGGTCCCGGTACCGCGATGGGACACGTCATGCGCCGGTATTGGCAGCCCGCCGCACTCTCTCGTGAGCTGCCGGAAAACGACGGCGAACCGCGACGCGTACGCCTGCTCGGCGAAGATCTCGTCGCGTTTCGCGACACGGACGGCAAGGTCGGGCTCGTCGACGCCTTCTGTCCGCACCGCAGGGCACCGATGTTCTTCGGCCGCAACGAAGGTTGCGGATTGCGCTGCGTGTACCACGGTTGGAAGTTCGACCGCGACGGCGCCTGCGTCGATATACCGTCGAAACCAGCCGATTCTCTCTTTAAATCGAAGGTGACGATTACCGCGTATCCCACCTGGGAGGGCGGCGGGGTCGTCTGGACGTACATGGGTGCGCGCGACCGGCAACCGGCACCGCCGGACTACGAGTGGTTACGCGCACCTGCGACGCATCGCTTCGTCTCGAAGACGTTCGAAGATGCGAATTGGCTTCAGGGACTCGAGGGCGGCCTCGATACCACGCACTCTTCGTTCTTGCATAACGAACGCCTCGGCGACGCTTCGTACTTGCGCACGCGCGACGGCCATCCGCGCATCGAGGTTGAGAAGCGCGAATACGGCTATTGCTACGCGTCATTGCGCGATCTCGGCGACGACGGATTGTACGTGCGTGTCTACCAGTATTTTCTGCCGTTCCAACAGCAACGCGGCAGCGTCACGGCCCTTACCGGCGGCCGTAACGAGGTGCCGAAGGCAGCGGGTCACCTTTGGGTGCCGATCGACGACGAGCACACGTTCGTCTACAACACGCTCGTGAGCTACGACGCCGAAATTCCGATTGACGAAGACTTCGCTTGGGCGGAAGAAGCGCGCTTCGGCCGCGGAAAAGACGACATGCTTCCCGGCTTCCGCTTGCGCGCGAACAAGGCCAACGATTACCTCATCGATCGCACGTTGCAGCGCACGAAGACCTACTCGGGCATCCGCGGCGTGAACACACAAGACATGGCCCTACAAGAGGGCATGGGCCCGATTTGCGATCGCACGCGAGAGCATCTCGGGACGAGCGATCGCGCGGTCATCGCTGCACGCCAACTCTTGCTCGAAGCGTGCGACGCCGTGGAGCGCGGCGAGGAGCCGCGGGGTACCGAGCCGGCAGCACACCGCGATGCCCGCCCGTACGACAACTTTCTGGCGCGCGGCAGCGACTGGCGGGAAGCTTTCGCAAGCGAGCTCGTCGCCAAGTGGTGATATCGCGCGCACGCGCGCTCGCGTTGGCGACGGTGCCGTTCCTTGGCTTCGCGGGGCCCGTTCGCGCCCAGACGACGGTGCCGATTCGGATCGGTTCGGGTCCGAACGACTCGTACGCGCTGGCGCACTATGCACAAGAGGGCGGATTTTTCACGAAGTACGGGATCACCGTGCAATTGACTGACTTTCCCAACGCGCAAGCGATCGTGCAGGCGTCGGTCGGTAACGCGATCGACGTCGGCATGGCCGACATGATTCAGGTGGTCAATCCGATTCAGAAGGGGGTACCCCTGGCCTATTTCGCCGGCGGTGCGCTCTACCGGAGCGACGCACCGACGACATTGCTCGTCGTCGGGAAAACGAGCACGGTACAGAAGCCCAAAGACTTGGAGGGCGCGACGATCGGTGTCGTTGCGCTCAACTCGATCAGCGCGATGTCCGTAAACGAATGGCTACGCAGAGGCGGCGCGGATACAAGCCGCATCAAAATATTCGAGCTGCCCTTCGCCACGATGGTTCCGGCGCTCGTCCGCGGCGAAATCGCTGCGGCATTCTTGGCGGAGCCCTTCCTCAGCGCCGGCTTGCGCAGCGATATTCGCACGCTCGCGAGCACGTACGACACGATCGCAAAACAGTTCTACATCGGAGCGTGGTTCGGCTCGCGCGACTGGATCGGCAAGAACGCCGACGTCAGCCGCCGCTTCATCCAGGCCATTTACGATGCCGGCAGGTGGGCGAATATACATCATGACGAAACCGCTGCGATTTTGGCGACCGTATCAAAGCTTGATCCCGCGCGCATTCGTAGCATGACGCGCACGGTCTTCGCAACGTCGCTCGACACGAAGTTCATGCAACCGGTCATCGACATCGCCGTTCGCTATAAGTTGATCGAGAAGCCGGTGATCGCGGCGGATATCGTCATGAGTGCTGCTTGAGCGGAGCAGCCGCCATCGAACGCACGCGCGTCGATCCCGTTACGTATCAGGTTCTCATAAGCCGCCTCTCAGGCATTGTCCAGGAAATGCAAGAGAACATCTTTCGCACCGGTTATTCGACGATCGTCCGCGAATCGCACGACGCCAGCGCTCAGATACTCGACGCGGAGGGGAATGTCGTCGGTTCGCACGCCGTCGCTGCTTTGCACTGCACGTCGCTGCCCGGCGTCGTAGCGGCCGTGAAGCGGCGCTTCGGTGCGACGATCGCGCCGGGCGATGTGTTCTTGACGAACCACCCGTATGAGGCCGACGTCACGCACTCCGTCGACATCGCGATCGTTGCGCCCGTCTTCGCCGGCGACGACATTGTCGCGTTTTGTGCGAGCATCGCGCACAAGAGCGACCTCGGCGGCATGGTTCCCGGCACCGGCAACGGCACCGCGAGTGAGGCGTTTCAAGAGGGCGTGCTCTACCCGCCGATTCGCTTGATGCGCGACGGCAAGATCGTCAGGGACGTCGAGGCGATCCTGCGCGCTAATAGCCGCACGCCCGACATCATCCTCGGCGACATCCGCGGTCAGGTCGGCGTCGCTCGCCTCGGGGAACTGCGGCTCCTCGGCGCCGTCGAGCGATACGGTCTCGAAACCGTACGTGCCGTTTTCGCTGCCTGCCTCGACCGAACCGCGGAGCGCGTGCGGGCGGCGCTCGCTACCTGGCCCGACGGCGAGGCCGAAAACGAAAAGCGCATCGACGGCGACGACGTCCGATACCACGTCCGCGTAGAAAAGCGGACCGATCGCTTACATTTCGATTTCTCCGGTTCGAGCGATCAGGTGACGATCCCGATCAACGTGCGGCCATCGATCGTGCGCGGGTGTGTTTTCTTCGTGTTGATCGGCTTGCTCGATCCCACGATCGGAAACAACGGCGGCCTCACGCGCGTGGTCGAAATCCGCACGCGCCGCGGGTCGATCCTCGACCCCGTGTTTCCGGCACCGACCAACGCGTACATGAATACCGCTATGGCCATCTGCGAACTCGTCCTCGCCGCACTCAGCCGCCTCGCGCCGGAAAGGTATGTCGCGGACGGCGGCGGCGTCGGCGGCGGCCTCGCCATCGCCGGGACGCGGCCGGACGGCAGCTATTTTTCAACGTATGAGCTCGTCGGCTCGGCGTTCGGCGCGCGTTCCAACAAGGACGGAATCTCCGGCATCAGCGCGTTGCTGACGAATGCGCGCACCGCTCCGATCGAAATCATGGAAAGTGAATTTCCGCTGCGCTTTACGCGGTGGGAGCTCATCCCGGATTCCGGCGGCGCGGGCCGATATCGCGGCGGCCTCGGTCCCGTACGGGAATACGAGATCCTTGCCGAACGGGCGCAGGTGACGCTGCGCGGTGGCAAGCACCGGTTTCCGGCTGCCGGCGTGGCGGGCGGCTCGGACGGTCGGCTCGGTACCTGCATCATCAATCCGGGCCGGCTCGACGAACGGGCGTTACCAAGCCGCTTCAGCGCCGTCGCGTTGCGCGCGCACGACATTGTCCGTGTCGAAAAGGCCGGCGGCGGCGGTATTGGCTCGCCGTCTCAGCGACCGTTCAACGACGTCGCCTCCGACGTGCTGGATGGGTACGTCACTCGTTCGGCGGCGATTGACGCGTATGGCGTCGATGCCTCCGCGCTCGACGCCGCGATCGCCGCCACGTGAAGAACGGGAATGGACGCGCCGTTAGGGGTAAATGCCCCTAACCCGTTCCAGGTTCAAGGCGACATAGCCAAGTGGCAAGGCAAAAGCCCGCAAAGCTTTCACCGCAGTGTTCGACTCCTGCTGTCGCCTCTTCTGGCACCACACCTACCGTGTGAAGTCGACCTCGACGGCGTATGCGCCGGAGACGGTCGCGCAGTTGCGGATTTCCGGGGAGTACTTTTGCATGAGTGTGGCGGCTTTCGCGGCCGCATCGAGCGACTCGTAGCCGGTTGAGTTCATGACGGTTGCGTTTCGCGCCGTGCCGTTTTCCCCCAGATCGACACGAATGAGCGCGACGCCGGACGTGTCCTGCTGCTCGGTCAACTTCGGCCAATCGGCGGGATAGGTGGTCAGCATTTTCGCGTCCGCATTTTGCACCATGCACCCCGAGTTCGTTTCGGGGGCGGGTGCCGCGACGGCCGATGCGGTGGACATCACAAATGCGAAGAGCAACGCGGCCCGGAAATGTTTCGGAATGGTCATCTTGGTCAATCTCCTAGCAGAATTGGTGTGCCGCAATTCTGCCGGAGAGCCGCGCCCGCAACCACGCACGACCATACAACCTACCTATACAGTTCCGGGCGTCGCACGATGCACGTATCCGTATGGCCGGCAGCCCTTAGGGCGTTCGAATCTATTCTCGATCGTTCGATCGCGTAGACTTAAGTGATAAGCGACGACGATGCCGGAAGCGTTGAATGGAAACAGAGAACTACACGGATTTGCGTGCAACGCCACGGTGCACGCCGAACCTCGAGATGCGAGCTGCGGGCGGCGAATTACTCGTGCACGAGCCCAGCACGGGGCACATTCACGTCCTCAACGCCATGGCGGGCCGGGTTCTGAAACAGTGCGACGGTTCAACGACGCTCGCGCAAATTGTCGATGACCTCGTTGCCGCGACACATGCCGATATCGCGCGGGTCGAGCTCGACGTCGCCGGCATCTGCGCCGATTTTCGACGGAAGCATCTTATCAACTGAGGAGGTTTCGTCGCTCTCTCATCTGCATCGCGTAGGCGAGCGCTAGCGCATTCGACACGCACCGGGCGACCACACGGGCCGGAAGGACGAAAATCTGGGCGCCACGCGACCACCACGGCACGAGATGTCGAAGCGCCGCCCACGGTACGTGCGGACACGCAAAGTACACTTCCGCCGCACCGGAGCGCAGTCGTAGCCGCTTCGGCAGGTCTTCACGACAAAGCGCCCACGTTATGTAGGAGGCGACAGCGGCAGGGCTCGTCCACGGCACGCGCGAGATACGTGCGGCGAGCGCGACCGACGCGTCGAGCCGAACGAAATCGCGCCGTTCCCCGTCGACCGTTTTTTTCAGCGTTGCAAGCTCATCGCGGCTAAGCGTGCGAAGCATCGATGCCAACAGAGCGATGTCCCGCAAGCGCGTAAGTCCGATCGCATGGATTGCAAGGTGCAGCGCGGTGGCAAATCGATCCAACTGCAAGACGCTGCCGGCAGCTCCGTCGAGCGGCACGAGATGTTCGCGGAGTGCATCCCATCCCGTTGCGAGCGACAGACTTCCGGGCTCCGCGAGTTCGTGGTGAATCTCCACCGGAAAGTCGCCGCCGGGCGAAAAGAGCGATGCCGCGTGGTGATGGCGTTCACGCATGCGCCGCACGTCGCTAGGCGCGTCACGAAACTCCCAGCCGCGCGCGCGCAATGCCGTCACGGCGCGATCGACATCGCCGCCGCGTACGAGGACGTCGACGTCATCCGAGGGATGATAAGCGGATTCGGGTTTCGAGCCGTACATGCGAGCCGCACCTTTCAGCAGGGCAAACTCGATGTTCGCTTCGCGCAATGCCTTGACGGTGCGATGAACCGCCTCGCCCATCTTGCCGGCTCCGTACACTGCATGAAGGCGAGCCTGGCGCAACCGCGCGGCAACATCCGGAGAAAGCCGGTCCGTGACGCCGAGGCGACGCACTCCTTCGCCCAGCAATGCGGCGCATCGATGCCGTTTGTCGATCCTCTCGATCGCTTCTGCATCGCCTCCTCCGACCGCCGCGAGCAACGCCGTCGCGTCGTCGCGTTGCATCGCGGCAATCGCTTCGATAAGACCGGCTGCAACACGCGCACGGCGCCGCGGCTGTGCGCGCACGGCAAGATCGCGTGCCTTCTCGCAACAATCGCGTATTGCACGACGTAACCCATGAAGATGGGCGTAGTACCAGCCGCGGAGATGATGGAGCCGTCGGTCGACGCGCCGTGCGGTCGGCGAGGCGTCGCTCCAAATGGCGCAAACCCGGCCCACGATCTGCTCGGGCAAGACGGATTCGACGATCTGCGGTTGCGCGTCGCCGGCCGTGACGAACGCGCCCGCAGCTTTGCCGACGATACGGTGCGCGATCAGCACGCTGCCATTCGTGAATACCAGCACGTCGCCGACACGCGCTTTGGCGGCGGGTCCGATTTGTAGCAGCATCGGTTCGGAAATCGACGGTTGCATACTGCGTCCGCGGATTACCAAGCGCAACCGTTCATTGTCGTGCAGCATCGCTGCTACGGTGGAGAACCGTTCTTCGGTGGTCAAGCGGTTGAATTCAGATCGAGGATGTGCATCTCGAGACTGCTACGAATGGCCTGCGCCGAAGCGGCGGGCGTGCCGAGCCGCAATCGAAAGCACGGCACGTCCGAGAACAACTCGACGAGACGTGCGAGCCTTTCGAGTCCTGAGCCCGCTCCGCGCGCCCAACGAGCGGACACTTTCGCCGCACCGGTTGCATTGGTGCGCTCGAATTCCGGCACGGTGTGCGCGCCGGCGAGAAGAAATGCGGCACGCAGCGGCCGTGGCTCGAGCGCTCGTTGCGATGGAACAAGATCCGAAATGCGGATGTCGTTCCAGTCGGCGTCGCGATGGGCGCGCAGTCGCGCGCCCATCGGATCGTTGCCGCGGAACTCGTCGGCGACGAGCAGCTGCAAACCCGCCGCACGCACGTTGATCGCGCGAGGAAACGGATAGATCATCGACCGTTGATCGATCAGGCAGCGCTCATCGCTGTACAAATCCATCCCGGCGCGCGCGCACGCGACGGCCGTCGTCGTCTTCCCGACGTTCGAGTCTCCGATAATGGCTGCGACCCCGCCGGGCAGGCCGACCGTCGCCGCATGGAGCGAGACGATCCCGTCCTCGCGCTCACGCAAGAATTCCGTGAGTGCGAATGCATCGGCGAGAAAGGCGACGAGGTACGGAGCGAGATCGCCGTACGGCCAGCGGCACGCGGAACCGCCGGAGGTCCAAAAGAGCCAACCCAGGGCTGGATCGTGCATCGCGAAGGCGTGCCGAGCTGGAGAAATGCCGGTAACCTCAAGGTCCGCGTAACGCGCAGCAAAGCACGCGGCGACATCATGACGATCGAAATGCACCGCGCACGCGAGACCCGCCACATCGATGATCACGGACCGCAGCACGTTCGCGTTCTGATGAACGACGACTTCTGCGTTCGACGCATGAACGGGAACGAGGTCCTCGGCGCTAACTAGCACCGTTCGAACGCGTCGAGCACAGCGCGGGCGGAAGCGTCGGGTTGACCCAGGCGCAGGCTGAAGCACCGACCGTTGTCGAGCAGCCGCGCGAACTCCGCGATGTCATCGATGGTTTCGGGTCGGCTTCCAAGGTGCGAAGAACTCATGAGAGCAGCGCGGCTGGCCGGGAGCTGCGTGACCCGCGGCTCTTCGCCGCCTCGAGTGACGACGAACGTCGCCGCAAGCTGCGCCAATTCCGGGAGCTCCCCGAACACGCGACGATCGAGCGCGCGAAAAGCTGCGTCTTTTCCAATCGGCGATGCATGTTCGTGAACTAAGCGGTCGAGTCGCTCATCACCGATTCGATAGTCTGAACCCCACCGAATCGAGAGCCGTCGATCGATCGCCCCGACGGAACGGTCGGCGCGCCGGACGACGATCATTTCGTCGCCGATCACGTGAGCTCCCAAACGTTGCAACGCAAACGCGAGCGTCGTCTTGCCGATCCCGGACGCGCCGACGAAGAGCAAGGCACGCTCGCGAACGACGACGGCACACCCGTAGAGCGCAGTCCAGTCCGGATCGGCAATCAGCGAACGCCAAACGAACTGATCGACGATGTAGAGGTTCGACTTCCATTGACTTGGAGTGACGAACCAATCGCGAGTCACCGGAACGTCATTGAACGAGGCGGCCCCGGTCTTGTGCCGGGTCAAGAGCAGTGCACGATCGGTGCTCGGAAACGTCTGCTCCGTGAGATTGTTGCCGTACGCGGTATGCACGTAGCCGGCAATTCGTTCGTCGTCGGTCTCGATTCGTAAAGCACGCGATGTCGGCGCGAGCCGGAGAAGCATCGTGTGGCGCTGCGATCGCGTTCGAGCCCGTGGAGGTCGCACGGGCCGTACGACGGTTCTTCTCATGACAAGAGCACTAAAGTGTCGTTGAGACCTGCGACCCACAACCGTACGCCACGCCCATGACGTCACTTGCGTCGAAAGAATCGAGGATCATCGGAGCTTCGTACGGGATCGGTTCTGGGTGTTCCATGCAGTTCTCCTTAGTGAACGATGTACATTAGCGTATGAGAGTTTGTGCGAAACGACGTGAGGCTTTCGGAGAAGATCGCCCGGGTCACATGCCTGCTCGGACGATGTCCCATTTCCTTAAAAAACATTGCCGAGCAAGAACACGGCGTTGTTGAGACTATCGTGCGCCCGATTTGACATGGGAACCAAGACGATGTCACCTTCGCGCAGCAACGGATCGTAGCGACGGTCGGCGTTGTTCAAGCTCTTATAGAGATCGATCAAATGTGACGCTGTCGTACCGTCCGGTTCCGTTCGCGTGACCATGATACGGCTCAGATCTGCTTTCGAACCGGCAGAATTGCCGGCTTTCGCAATGGCGATGGCCAAACGATCGCCTTCGTTTATCGATAGCGTTCCCGGATGGTTGACGGCCCCGAGGACAACGATGTCAAACTGTGTCGGACCGGGCACATAGATTGTCGTCCGATCGCCCAGCACGATATCGCGCGTGGGATCGCCACCGCGCAGCAGCTTTTCGAGCGAGATATTATTCGTCGTTCCGTCGGCATTCGATATCCGCGCGATCGGGTACGCGCCGGCGATCGTCGGCGACATACCTCCGGCAGCAGCGATCGCGGAACTCAGCGTCGCGCCCGAACGCAGCGAATACTGACCGCTATTGACGACGTCGCCCGCTACCGTAACGTTGACATGTCCTTCGCTTGCAACGTCGACCGTCACGCGCGGGTCGCGGACGTAGGCCTTGAGCGCCAACGCGATCATCTGGCTCGCAGCGAGCGGCGTTTTGCCGGCAACCGAGATCTGTCCCGCAAGCGGCAAACCGATCTCGCCGTCCGGTGCGACGACGGTGTCTTGCGACAGATCCGCTTGTCCGAAGACGAGTACGTGAAGCTTATCCCCGGCGTGAAGGACCGCTGATTGCGTCTCGGCGGCAGAAGCGAACGACACGTTCAACATGAGTGCCAGCGCGGCGAACAACGAAAACGTACGCATCTAAACGACCGCATTGAAGAACGTGAAGTGTTCTTCTTGGAGAGCGTTCACCGCGGCGACACCGGCCGGCACGACGACGGTCCCCGGTACGAGGTGCGTTCGCAACGTCTCGTAACCCGCAGACGCATGTCGGGCGACGTCTCGCAAAGCGTTTTCGCAGATGAAAAACGAACACGTGCCGCGCCGGATGAGTTCCGGAATTGAGCGTCCACGCGCTTCACCGAGGTACGGATTGGGCTCGCCGGGCGCAGCCGACGTGCGATCCCCACCTGCGCGAATCAACGAAGCAACATCGAGCGAACGCCATGCGTCGTCATCGAGTGCGAGCATAACGGCCGTGCGATAGAACACGGCGGCAACGTGGAGTGTCCCCGGACCCTCACCAAATCCATGCTCGTACGCATCGAGCGAATTCGCCATAAAACCGAGCACGGCACCGTCCGCGACGGCGCCGGCCGCAAATACTTGTCGGTGACGGAACGGCTGCCTGATGCGCGCTTCAAAAGTGGCGCGATCGAATGTCGTACTCGGTGCAGCAGCGGCGACGCTCGGCAGCGCGGCTGCACCGGCTGAAACCGTACTTGCGATGATGAACGTGCGGCGCGATGTGTGATTCATCGGGTTAGGGGCAGCCGTCCGGCACCGACACGATGCCGCCGCCGCCGCCGGCATTCTTGGTTCCACCGCTCAAGGCGGCTAAACCGAATAGCAACGGCGCGAAAATGGCGGGAAGCAGGTGATGCGAAGCGACCGCGGCCGGAGGAAATTCGCTCTCCGCGATCACGTTCGGCGCCGCCGGCGTGTCGTCGGGAGCGATCACCGGCGGCGGCACAACAGCTTCTTGAACCGGAGGCGCGACGACGGCCGGAGCGTGGTGCTCCGCAACGACCGGAACGGCCGTGCGTACGACCGAGACGTTACCGCACGCGGCGGGCAGGTAGATTGCGACGCGTTGCCCGGACGCCGGCACGTCGATTTCCCAGCCGTGCGTATTGGCGGGAATTCGCACGTTGTGTATCGCGTAGACCGACGTGCCCGAACGCCAGGACATTGCATCCAAGTGACGCGGCACGACAACCCAAGCAACGTGAGATTCACGAATCGCCGATCGAAATGCGGCATATTCGTGCGCGCTCAGTCCGATTTTCCGCGCCGCAGAAGCGACGAACGACGCGTTTGATGCGACGTTGTCGCGCATCTCTCGGGTCGAATAGCTCGTGCGCAGTAGAGGCGCCGTACCAAGCTCGGCGATGACGGTCGTCTTCGCAAAAGCGGGTGCAGACATAGCCACGACAAGCAACGGGACGGCAAGAAAACGCACGCACATGGAGTGTGAAACCCTTCAGAGATGACGCTAGCAACGTATCATTTGCAAACGAAACGCGTACGTGCTGGGCGGTCCGTAATCGTGGACCTTTCGTCCCCTTCGCTACCCGACATACGGTTTAGTGTGCACTCTCTGCCAAGCGCTCCGAGCAAACGGCGTAGCGAATCGGCACCTAATATTGCGCAAGGGTACCGTCGTGTTTTGCGCGTGCGACCGCGCCGCCGAACACCCACAGCGCAAACGGCAGCAGAATCGCAGAAGTTACCGACAGCCAAACGATGTCGGGCACAAGCTCGCGGAAAGCAGCCCCGTGCAGCGACCCGCGAATAGCGTGCAGAGCGTGAGTGGTCGGCAGAAACCATGAGAGTTGCTGCAGCCAAATCGGCAAGACGGAAACGGGGAAGAGCACCCCGGCGAGGAGCGACGCACTGAGGTTGAAGATGAATTGCACGGGTGCGCCTTGCTTGAGGACCATCACGCCCGCCGCGCTCAAGATGCCGATCGGAACGGTGGCGGTTATCGTCAACAGCACGAGCACGAACGACGCTACGACGTTGAGATGTGTAAGGTGCAAGCCGAGGAGCGAGCCGATGGCGAGGTAGCAGACAACGTTGAGCAAGGTCAACGTGAACGTCCAGATTGCCGCACTCAACACGATCGTTCGCACGCTGGTCGGCGTAACAAACGTCGTTTCGAGCGTCCCGCGCATTTGATCATCCCGGATCGCGTTGTCGAAACTCGCCAGCGCGGCGGTTTGAAAGGTTAGGAAGGCAACATTCACCACGGAAAACTCGAAGTATGATGCCGGCGATCCATTGAAGCCGAAACTGGTCGAGGGCGGAACGATCTTCGAGACAAAAAAGAGGCTGGTGGCGCTGGCCGCGATCCCGACCCATTGCAACGCGAACCAGAGCGGGTAGGACAACGCAAGTTTTGCGTCGCGGATGAAAATCGCGCGCGGCTTATCCAGGATCAACGTCGGCCTCGGTCAAGCGCGCAAAAACATCCACCGGCCGCACGATTTCCGGGCGAACGTCGGAAACCGAGACGCCGTCGGCACTGACGGCTCGCAACACGTCGGTCAACGTGCGCGGATGCTCGTCGATGTCGATCGACAGACGCACGGCGCCTTCCGTCGTTGCGTGCGACAACCCGATAACGCCCGGAACGGCCCGCATCCGTGCGAGCAGCACATCGTCGAGGAAATCGAGTTCCACCGTATATCGGCGCGTCGAAGCCGTCATGCGTCCGAGTTCATCGGGCGAAGCGATCGTCCGTATCTCACCGGCCCGGAGCACAGCGATGCGATCGCATAGCTCCCACGCTTCGTCGAGAAGATTCGTCGCCAAGATCACCGTCTTGCCTCGGCGATTGACGAGTTCGTCACGAATGAAGCGGCGGAGCTGATCGGTATGAATCGGGTCGACCGCGCGCGTCGGTTCGTCGAGCAGCAACACGTCGGGATCGCCGAGAAGAGCGCGCGCAAATGAGAGCCGCTGGCGCATGCCGGCGGAGAACTGATCGAAACGGCGATCGAGATGCTCGGCGAGATCGACCGTTTCCGCCACACGTTCCACGCGCGCTCGAAGTTCGGCTCGTGGAATTCCGTGCAGTGTCCCGAAATAATGGAGATTCGAGCGCGCCGTGAGACGATAGTAAAAACTTCGCTCCTCGCCGCTGCAGAAGCCGATCCGGCGACGCATCGCCAGCGGTTCCGACAATGCGTCGATACCGCAGATGGTGATCCGGCCCCGGTCGGGCAAAACGAGCCCCGCCAGTAAACGCAGGAGCGTGCTCTTCCCGGCACCGTTGGCACCCAACAGCCCGAAGAGCGCGCCGCGCTCGACGTTGAAATTGATGTCGGCAAGCACCGGGCGACGCTGCGGCCCTCGCAAATTACGCAGCCAGGCAACATAGCCGAACGATTTTGGAAACGTTTTCGAAACCGCCGAGACGTCGACCGCGACCGACCGTTCCATCCGCGCAATCGTAAAAAAGTGAGCCGCGCGATGCCAGTGCTAAGCGGTCCATGGACCGAGCCCTTTCGTCGTCTACACGGTTCGATCGGCTGCGTCGACGATACGCCTCAACGAGCAAGCACGTTCGTCGACGTGATCGGTGAGCATCGTGACGTGATCGCCGGGCATCGAATGGCGGCGGACGCGCGTCACGTGCCGCCAACCCATCGTCGCATCGCCGGGAATACGCGGCGCATCGTCGTCAGCCCAGATCAGGTCGACCGTTCGTCGATACCGGCGCGGGAAGTACCGCAACAGACGATCTTCATGTGTCTTGTAGAGCCGGCTGCGAATCCCGCCGGCGGGGGCGCCGGCCGGGCGGGTTCGCCGGTTCACCGGCGGTCCGGCGGCTGGACCGCCGTACGAGGGCGATATGCGCCGCCATACACCTCGCGCGACGCTACGAATCCCGTCGATGACCGATTCTCCACGCAAGCGGTTGGCGACGCGTCGCGCGGGTCAGTAGAGTCGCCCGATATCGTCGCGCGACACGAACGGCGAAGTCGCCGCAATGAGTCGCCACAACGGTTCGAGCCGCGCGTTTGGAGCCGACGCCCCGATCAACACGATAACGTCAACCGTCGCGCCGGCGGCTTCCAATCGTCTCGCGACTTCGAGCGCAACGACGCCCCCGTTGCAGTGTCCGGCGAAGCGATACGATGCGGCCGGCAGAGCGCTCGCGATCAAAGCTGCATCGGCATCGGCGATCGTCTCGATACACGGCGGAATCTCATCGCCGCGAACGCCGCGCGGACGAACGACATAGACCGGTTGATCGGGATCGAGCGCCGCGGCGAGGAAGCGCGAATACAAACCGCCGCCGTTGACGTCACCATCGAAAAAGAAGAGCGGACTGCGCGAACCCGAGGCGCGTAGCGCGATCAACCGCGACGGCTCGCGGTGCCGTGCTTCGTGCAGCACGGCGTCGGCGAGCGTAAGCGCTACGCCGAGCCACGTTTCAATACGCGCGAGAAACCGCGCGGCGCGCAGCGAATCGCCACCGGCTGCGAAAAAGTTCTCATCGATGTGAAGCGGCTCGTGCTCGATGAGTTCTTCCCACATCTGCCAGAGCACATGTCGCAGCGGATCGTTTTTCGCGCCGCCATCTCCGCCCCGCGGCGCGCGCCGAGCAACGTCGAGTTCGTGTGCAAACGCCGCGCTCAAAGAACGGCGGCGCACTTTCCCATTCGCGTCGCGCGCAATCGTCTCGACGACGTGCACGACATTCGGCACGGCGTAACGGCTCAACCGCTGCGACGTGTGCTCGATCAAATGCGCGAGAGCAACGGTCGATTCGGTTCGGACGACGACCGCCCGCGACGAGCGACGCCCCGACGATGTGCGCGATCGTGTGTAAATGGTGTAGCGGACGCGCGTTGAGACAGCGGTCCGCCGCGGTGAGCGAGACGGCGCTCACGATCGAGTCGTTGATGTGCATGAGCCGCGCCATCGTGTGCGGCACCACTCGCGACGACGACGTCGTGCCGGACGTTCGGCACAACAGGACGGCGTCCGACGCCGGGTCGATAAGCGGACGCCCGGCGTCCCCGTAGAGGGCTGCGAGGTCAGGTCGAACACACCGGCTTCGCCGTACCGGCCGGCTGAAATGCAAAGTATGCGAACACCGTAGTGTTCAAAGCGAGCGCCGTGACGCCGCGTGCTCTCGGGATCGGTAATGGCGACCGCCGGCCGAACCTCGGCCAGAAAGGCATCGATTTCGTCGCTCGCTCGAGCCACGTCAACCGGCGCGCAGACACGCGCGGACATTGCGGCGACGAGCGCAGTGGGGACATCGGGTCCGTTCGCGAGGGCAATGGCGATGACGCGATTCGGCGGGGGAAGGTACGCTTGCAGAATCGACGTCGTTCGATCGACATGTGCGTTTGACGCAGCGTAATTACACGTTCCACGGCCAGGGGCGAGAAGGGCAAGCGCATCGGACTGCAACACAGCGTGCGTCTCAATCGCTTGCGCGATCGATCGTTGCGACTCCACGTCCTCGTGCTTTCATGGGTCAGCAAGGCGTTACGCCAAAAATTGCCGGAGCAAACCCGTCTCTCCTTTCAAGTAACCGGTTGGGTCGATCTTCTCGCATTCGGCCCTTCGGCAGTTTTGAACGAAAGTTCCCTGGCGGCGCTCACCGTATGAACTGTTGGTTCGCTTCGGCAATGTAAAAAAGATGCGTATTGAGCATCACCGGTGACGGATGTCGCAACGATTCACGCGATTCTGCCGTATATAAGGAGCATATGCGGACTCTTCCCATCAGCGCCCCCGAACCGAAGCGCTCGACGAAGACCCCGGCGCCCCGTGCCGACGCGAGCGTCCGCGACAGCATTCGCGTGCTTACGGAAATCGTCACGCAGCTCAGCGAACGCATCGAAGTTCTCGAAGCGCGAGACCTCCTCAACCGCGCTCGCTGACCCGCTACGTTCGTCGGCGCTCTTACAAATGGCCCTTGACCGGCGTGCGGCGCCCGGCAGTAACATCAGCGATGCGACGAACCATGTTTCTGGCAGCAGCCGGCGCAGCCGTTTCGATGCCGGCGGTCGTCCTCGCGCAAACGACGACGATTCGGATCTTGAGCGTTCCCGTCGAGTCATACGCACTCACCTACTACGCTCGCGATCAAGGTTTTTTGCCCAGCACGGTATCGAAGCCGATATTCACTCGACGTTTAGCGGCGCGACGATCGCGCAAGCGGTGATCGCAGGTGCAGTCGACATCGGCTGTGCGAGCATCGGACCGATGTCAAACGCGTTTCTGCGCGGCATTCCCGTACGTATCATTGCGGGCGGCGGGACCTACACCAGCACTGCACCGACAGCCGCGATCGGCGTGTCCAAAACCTCGGCGATCACGACGGCCTCGGACTTGAACGGGAAAACGATCGGCACATCGGCGCTGCATGACCTGCAGCAAGTAGCGGTCGTGAAGTGGATCGATCTGCACGGCGGAGACTCACGCACCACCAAAACGGTGGAACTCGGTTTAGCCGAAGCACCTGCGGCGGTGATTGAAGGTCGCATCGATGCCTATCCGATCGTCGAGCCGTTTTTGACGAACGCCGGAGACTCGCTGCGCTTCATCGGCTATCCCTACGATAGCATCGGAAAGCGCATCGCCCTGGGGTTGCACATTGCGCACAACGATTGGTTGACGAAGAACAAGGCGCTCGCGCGACGCTTCGTCGCCGCGATGAAAGAAGCCGCCGCGTGGTCGAACGCGAATCCCGCGGCAGCCGGCGTCATATTGGAGAAGATCGCGCACGTTCCCGCGACGACGATCGCGAAAATGCATCACGTCGTCAATGCCGAGTCGATCGAGGTCGGTTCGATCCAGCCCGAAATCGACGCGTTAGCCGAATATGGCTATCTGCCGCGCCGTTATAACGTAGAGCAGATCGCCTGGCCCGAGGCCTAAAGGCCGCTTTACAGCGCCCTTCCGCCCCGATTCGATATAAAGACGTACCACAGGATCACGATCGCCAGAAGCGTTCCCAAGCCGTAACCGAAGATGTTTTGCATCGCCGGCACGAACAGCGCAAACGCGATGTAGAGGACGATGATCAGCAGGAGGAGGTAGCGAGCGCTCATGTCGAGTTCCTACCCAGAAGGCTGATGGGGTACACTGCGCGAGCGGCGTTGCCGAGGCGGCGGCGAACCCAGAACACCGTGGACGCTTCCGCTCCGAAGACCGATTACTGGCTCAGCAAATTGTTTTACGATTTGCAGCAAGCGCCGCTCGCGGCGGAGTACCGCGCGAATCCCGACGCGGTGCTCGTACGTTATCCCCTCGACGACGAGGTGCGGCGAGCCGTCCTCGCCGACGACATGCGCATCCTGGCGCCGCGCGTGAACGCCTATCTGCTGCGCTACTATTTCGGCGCGCGCGGCATGTCCGACCACGCGTTCATCACCGCGATCCGGAAGACGGGCGGCAATGGCTGAATTCGTCGGAGCTTTTGCGGCCAGCCATGCGCCCCTCATTGCACGTGATTGGGACCGGCTTCCCGAAACGCTGCGCACGCGCCTGACGGCATCATACGCGCGTCTCGCCGAACGCCTCAAAGCGGCTCGGCCTGACATCGTCGTCGAAATCGCGCCGGATCACTGGACCAACTTTTTCATCGACAATCTGCCGAGCATCTGCATCGGCGTCGGCGCGCAACACGACGGTCCGCGCGAACCGTTCATGACGGCATTTCCGCATCGTACGCTTGCCGGCGACGCCGCTTTCGGGGTGCATTTGCTGGAAACAGCACTCGATTGCGGCTTCGAGCCGTCGGCCTCGCATCGGCTCACCCTCGACCACGGCTTCTGCATTCCGCTTTGGAAAATGGGTCTCGATCCGTTGCCGGCGATCGTCCCGCTGATCATCAATGATCTCGAGCCGCCGATGCCAAGCATCGCGCGTTGCGCGGCATGGGGCACGCTGCTCGCGCAGGCGATCGCATCCTATCCGCGCGACACGCGCGTCGCGGTCCTGGCGTCGGGAGGATTGAGTCACTCGATCGGTGAGGCGACGATGGGCGCGATCGACGAAACGTTCGATCGGAATTGCCTCGCGGCATTCGCAGAAAACGATCCGCAGACGCTGGTGTCGTTTCTCGACGCGACACTGCCGAAGGCCGGCAACGGCGCGCACGAAGTTCGCAACTGGGTCGTCGCGCATACGGCGGCCGGCGGGCGAGGCTTCGCGTTGCTCGATTATTATGCCGTGCCGGAGGTGTATGTCGGGTGCGCCTGGGCGGCTTGGGAAAGCGCGGCATAACGGCACGATGAAGGGCGCTGCAATGGAAACGGCCGAGGCATACGGCACGCTTTTTTGCACGCTGGTCGATCGCCGCTCGAGTGTCCCGCTCTCCGACGCACGCATTACCTGCGTGATCGGCGGCGGCATCGTTCAAGTCGATGCCGATTCGCGCGGGGAGTTCAAGGCGAGCTTCCCGGAAGGCGTGTATGAGCTGGTCATTTCCTCGCGCGGGGAGCTGTCGCTGACCTTGCGCGGCGTTGGTGTCCTCGCGGGTCACACGCAACGTATCACGCGTGCCTTCGTGCCGGGCGAAGATACCGACGAAGGCCTGCCGTCCTCGGCGATGGGCGGCTATCTCGTCGACCGGCTCGGAAAGCCGTTACCGAACGCCGCAATCACCGCGACGGCGACCGACGGCAAACAGACGTACACCGCACGCAGCGACAAGTTCGGGGCATACATCATCCACGGCATGCGGTCGGGCACCTACGCGATCACGATTCGCAATACCCAGCGGACGCTTTGGAGCGAACGCATCACGATCGCCACGGAGCGTCAATTTCTCCGCTTCGATCAGCGCCTACTCATCTCGTAAAGCCGTTTGCAGCGTGACCGAACAGTTCACGGATTCGGCGAAGCCGAGTCCTGCTAACCGAAACGGCCGGTGATGTAGTCTTCGGTGCGCTTCTCTTTCGGTTTCGTAAAAATCTGATTCGTCGTTCCGACCTCGACGATTTCGCCGAGATGAAAGAACGCGGTGATATCGGAGATACGTGCCGCCTGCTGCATCGAGTGCGTGACGATGACGACGGTGTACTGTGATTTCAACTCACCGATCAAGTCCTCGATCTTGGAGGTCGCGATGGGATCGAGCGCCGATGCCGGCTCATCCATCAAGATCACTTCCGGGTTGACCGCGAGTACGCGCGCGATGCACAGCCGTTGTTGCTGACCGCCGGAGAGATCCAGCGCCGAGCGATCGAGCCGGTCTTTTACTTCTTCCCATAACGCCGCCTGACGAAGAGAGCGCTCACAGATCTCGCGCAGCTTCGCGCCGTTGCTTTCACCATGAATCTTCGGGCCGTAAACGACGTTCTCGAAAATCGTCTTGGGAAACGGATTCGGACGTTGGAACACCATGCCGATCCGATGCCGGATGACGACCGGATCGGAGTCAGGGGCGTAGATATTGCTGCCGTCGAGCAACACATCGCCGGTGACGCGAGCACCGGGAGTCAGGTCGTGCATGCGATCGAGCGCACGCAAGAACGTCGATTTCCCGCAACCTGACGGGCCGATGAGCGCCGTCACGGTATTCTCCATCATTTTCAGATTTGCACTTTTGATCGCGTGGAACGAACCGTAGTAGATGTCGACGTTCGTGGCGGTCAGTTTTTCCTTCGTTGAAATCGGCGCAGGGGCTTCAATCACGTCGGTCTCCCGGTTAGGCGTTTGCTGAGTGCACGGCCGCCGATGCGAGCGGCGACGTTGAAGATCAGAACCATGATGAGCAAGACGAGCGCGGAGCCATTACCGATGCGATCGACGTCCGGCACGATCGACTCCGTGTGCGTATACCATAAATGGACGGCGAGCGTTTCGGCCGTGTGGAACGGGCTGAGGTCGTACGGCGCGTTCGACGAAACCGAGAGACCGGCGGTGAAGATCAGCGCTGCCGTCTCGCCGAAAATGCGGCCGGCAATGAGCACGATGCCGGTCGTCATTCGGCCGATGGCGCTCGGCAACACGACGCCGAGGACCGTTTGCCACTTCGTCGCTCCCAACCCCATCGATGCCTCGCGAAACGTATCCGGAACGCTTGCAAGCGCTTCTTGCGTCACGCGCATCAGCGCGGGCAAATTGAGCAACGTCAACGTGAGCGCGCCGCCGAGTGCCGTAAACTTCCACTTGAAGAGATACACGAAGACGAGCAGCCCGAAGAGGCCCATGACGATCGACGGCACCGTCGCGAGTGATTCCGCGCTGAACACGACGAGTTCGCGGAAGCGTCCTGGCCGCGCGTATTCTTGCAAGTACACGCCGGCGGCGGTCGAGATCGGCACCGTGAAGATCAACGTGAGGATCAAGATGTAAAACGAGTTGTAGATCTCGGGCCCGACGCCGCCGCCGGCCGACGTTTCCGCGGGCAAGCCGAAGATGAACGACGGCGTCAGGTAGCGCGCGCCGAGATAGAACATGTAGACGATGAACAGCGCGAGCAGCAAGATGATGCTCGACGCCATCAGCCAGAGCACGACGGTTGCCGTGCGGTCCGCCAACTTGCGTGCCCGCACGCTCGGGCTCGATCCGATGAGCGACGACGTCGAAGCCGGTGTCGTTGCCAACGAGGCCATCAGGTTCTCTTTCGCAATGCGAAGCGGACGAGCAGGATCAGCACCATCGCGATGAGCAGGAGCAACAACGCCATCGAGAAGAGCGCGTGCTCTTGCAGCGTTCCCTGCGTCGCCGACGGCATTTCACCGACGATCACCGTCGTCAATGTCGCCGTCGGCGCGAAGATGCCGGTTGGAAAAGCCGTCGCATTTCCGATCACGAGCTGAATAGCAAGCGTTTCGCCAACGGCGCGGGCGATGCCGAGAATCAACGCGACGGCAAGACCGCTCGAAGCGCTCGGCAGCAGGACGCGCACGATCGTTTGGAAGCGGGTCGCGCCCAGCGCCAGCGAACCTTCCTTGAGCGCGGGCGGTAAGGAATTGAACGCATCCTCACTCAGCGAAATAACGGTGGGCAGGATCATGATCGCCAGCACGATGCCGGCGCCGGCGAGGCTGAAGCCCGACGACGACGACGTGTGATCGCGAATCAAGGGTACCAGCAGCGTGAGGCCGAGCCAGCCGTACACAACGGACGGAATACCGACGAGCAATTCAATTGCGGGCTTCAGTATTTGCGCCATGCGAGCCGGCGCGATCTCCGAGAGAAACACGCCGACGGCGATTCCGAACGGGCCGCCGACGACGATCGCGAAGACCGTCACGAGCAACGTGCCGGCGATAAAAATCGCGGCACCCGGATGTCCCGCGTCGACATCGTAATTCGGTGAAAAGAGAAACGCGATCGGTGAAAAGTGATCGACGAAGAACGTTTTCGTTCCTTCAACCGCCAGGTAGACGAGCAGAATCGCCATCGCGAAGATGACGAATCCCGCACAGAAGCGGATAACGTTGAGTGCGATGCGCTCGTTTCGATGTGAGCGCCGGGCAATTGAGCCGATCACAGCGTTCCTAATTGAGCGGAAACAACGAAGAGGCGACTATGACGGTCGCCTCTCCGATGCCTGTTGACCTTCGAAGCTTACCGATTCGTTTCGGTGACTTTCATGTCGCTGATCTTGATGAAGCCGTTCTTTTTGAGCAGGTCACTGCTCGACGAGACGTAGTCGATAAACTTCTTCACTTCGCCGGATGCAGGGCCGTTCGTGAACATATGTTCGTACGACCAAAACGGATACTTCCCTGAAATGACGTTCTCGTCAGTTGGTGCAATGCCGTCGATCGACAATTCCGTAATCGGTTGCCCGTGCGTCCCCGAGAAGGCCGCATAGCTGATCGAACCGGGTGTCTGCTTGACGACACTAATAACTGTACCGGTCGCGTCTTCAGTCAAGCCGCCTTCGGTCACTTTCTCCGGTGCGATGACCGTCTTCTCGAAAACTGCCCGCGTACCCGAGCCGCGCGTACGATTGACAACGACAATCTTCTGGTCTGGTCCGCCCGCTTGATTCCAGTTGGTGACTTTGCCCGAAAAGATGTCTTGAATCTGTTTCTTCGTGAGATTTTTGAGCTTGAGGTCCGGGTTGACGACCACCGCGAAGCCTATCACGGCGACTTTGTTATCGGTGAGCGCCGGCTGGGCCGGCGCAAGGATATCGGAGTCACCGATATCGATCGCCTTCGCAGCAGCCTGATTGATGCCGGTGCCCGAGCCGCCGCCCGACACGCTGATTTTTACGCTCGGGTTCGCCGTCTGGTACGAACCGGCCGCATCCTTGACGAGCGGCAAGAGCGCGGTCGAGCCGGCTGCCGTAATCGATGTATCGGCGAATACCGTCGCCGTCGAGAGCGAGAATCCGACCAGGAGCGCCGCGAGCGCAGCGTTTCGTTTCATGTATCCTCCAATGAAAAAGTCCGAAAAGGGCGCAAAAAATGTCGACTGCCAGTGGAACGAAGCGCCGCAATCCATCGTCGCAAGGCGAAAATAAGGCCAGTTTAACTTTGCATTAACGATTGTTAATTTGCGATGACATCAGGAGCGTGGCGTTTGCTTCGTCGGGTGTCGGAATCAGCGGCAAGCGACAGATAAACGTCGCGCCGCGTCCGTAGACCGATTGTGCGGTCAACGTTCCACCGTGCGACTCGACGAGATGGCGCGCGATCGACAAGCCGAGACCCGTGCCGGTGTGCTCGCGCGAGCGCGAGCGGTCGACGACGTAAAACCTTTCGAAAATGTGCGGCAGATCGTGATACGGAATGCCGCGGCCCGTGTCGCGCACGCGCAGAACCGCATTCGCGCCCTCGCGCGCGATTTCGACGGTGACGGTCCCGTTTGCGGGCGTATGCCGCAACGCGTTGTCGACGAGATTCAAGCCGACTTGAGTGAGGCGATGCCGGTCCGCATCGACGAATATCGCTTCGGGCGCGTCGAGATCGAGTTCGATGCCCGCACTGGCCGACCGCTGCGCGAACGTGTTGACGACCGACGTCGCAACGTCCGTGAGATCGAATGCCTCTTTGCGCAGCAGTAAATTTCCCGACTCCGAACGCGCCAGCTCGAGCAGATCTTCGACCAGCCGGATCATGCGGTCGACTTCGCGTGCGACCTGCGGCAGAAAGAGCGTGCGTGCTTCCGCGTCGTCGTCGGAGATGAGCACGGTTTCGAGCATCAGCTTGATCGCCGAGAGCGGCGTGCGCAACTCGTGCGACACGTTGGCGATGAATTCACGCCTGACATGTTCGATCGCAAGCAGATCCGTGCGGTCGGACGCGACGGCGAGCGCTCCGCCTTCGAACGGATGCGCCGTAATACCGAGCGTCCGTTCGCGCGCCGAATCGCCGATGACGACGTCGCGCGTCGATGTCTCGCCGCGGATAGCGGCGAGCACTTGCCGTTCCATCGCAACCGACGGCACGACCGCGATCAGCCCCTGACCGGTAACCCGCGCGGCGCGGATGCCGAAGAGCGCTTCGGCGGCCGGATTTACGAAGCGAACGACACCGCGTGCGTCGATCAAGAACGCCGCGAACGGTAAGGCGGCGAGCACGCGGCGCGTCCGGTCGTCATCGTATGGCCCCGGCAGCACCGCGCTCGCCGTCTCGAGTGGGGGCCGGCCGGCTTCGCGCAGCCCGCGAATGCCGAACGTCGCTACCGCGCCCGCGGCTGCACCCATGATCGCAGCAACGACCGGTTCGATCACAACTTACTCGCGGAACATGTAGCCCCGGCTGCGCACCGTGATGATGTGCCGAGGATTGTTCGGATCCACTTCGATTTTTTCACGCAGCCAGCGCACGTGCACGCTGATCGTTTGGTGCTCGCCTTCGAAATCGTAGCCCCACACTTTTTCGAGCAGCATCTGCCGAGTCACGATACGACCGCGATTTTCCATCAAAACGTGAAGTAGCCGGAACTCTTTGGGGGCGAGCGCGACGACGTCACCGCGTACGACGAGCCGTTGGCGCGAGCGGTCGATCGAAATCTCGCCGATCGTTATCGCCTCGTCGCGTTGATCGTGATCGACTTCCTGACGGCGCAGCCGCGCTTTGACGCGCGCGATGATCTCACCGAGCGAAAACGGTTTCGTCACGTAATCGTCGGCGCCGAGTTCGAGGGCGAGAACTTTATCGAACTCCTGGTCTTTCGCCGTGAGCATGATGATCGGCACGGTCGACGTCTTGCGAATCTCTTTACACGCTTCGATCCCGTCGAGCAGCGGAAGCATGATGTCGAGGATCACGAGATCGGGCGCTTCGCTCGCGGCAAGGGCAACGGCGCTGCGGCCGTCGCCCGCCGCCGTCACCAGGTAGCCGTTCTTTTCGAGGTTGTAGCGCAGCGACTGCACGATCGCCGCCTCGTCGTCGACGAGCAAGATCTTTTTGCGGGCCGCGGCCGGCGCCATGACGTTCACGGACGCGGCTCCGGCGCGGCGGACTCGAAGACGACGCGGACGCCGAAGGTCCGCTCGAAGAGATCTGCCTTGAACATCGCAGCCGCAAGTTCGCCCGACACGTCGGCTTCGGCCTGCGCGATTACCGCGATTCGTCCACGATCGCGGTTGACCGATACGTCCATCACCACGCCGAGCTCACGTGTGTCGAGGCCGTCGGCGATCCGCAACATCGCCGCGAGCACCTCGACGCGACGCCGGTCGGCGACGCCGAGAACGGCCCATTCCGGGTGGCTCAACTTCGGCATCGCCTTGCGATAGTAGCGCGCGACCTGCGCGACGAGTTCCCGCTCGTCATCGCGCCAACCGCGTAGCGGCGAGTTGCGAATGATATACGCGGTGTGTTTGTGACGCGCGCTCTCGGCGACGAATCGTCCGATACCGTGCAAGATCGCCGCCGCATAGAGAATGTCCCGATCGGACGGCGCGAGCCCGTGCAATGACGCGAAACGCTCGAAGAGCGAGATGGCGAGGCGGGCTACGTGCCGCTCGTGGCCGCCTAGATGCTCGTAATGATGCGCAAGCGCCTCGATCGCTTCAAGACGCCGCGTGCGTTCGTCACCGATCCTTTCCGCAAGCGCACGATCCTGCGCCACCAAATCGACGATGATGCCGTCCCGCAGCGCGCGTTCGCAGATGACGATCTCGCTGCGACCCATCTGATGCAGCGCGGCGATCATGATCGCGTTCCCGGCAACGATGATGTCCGCCCGACGCGGATTCATGCCCGGCATCCGGCGGCGTTCGCTCTCCGTCATCGCGAGCATTTGCCGTTGCAGTTCCTCGAGACGCTCGAGGGTGAGCGCATAGCCGTGCACACGCGTCATCGGCAGGCCCTGCGACGCGATGTCGAGCGCGGCGAGCCCCATGAGCGTCCCCGACGTGCCGATCACGACGTCGAGCCGGTAGCGCCGCACGCGTTCCATCAGCGGCTCGAGCGTTTTGACGATGTGCGTATCGAGTTGTTTCACCGCACGCGCCGACGAACGTGCGCGCAGAAACTTATCGTAGAGGCGAAGGCTGCCCAATTTGACACTGTCGAGCAGATACGGACGCTCGCCGTCGGCCACGATGAACTCGGTCGACCCGCCCCCGATGTCGATGATGCACGCCAGCCGCTCGTAGATCGGGTAACCGCTCGCGACGCCCAGATGAATCAGCCGCGCTTCTTCCGTCGCGGTGAGAATTTCGAGCGGAAGTCCGGCTTGCGCTTCGACTTGCGCGCGAAAATCCGCGCCGTTTTCCGCTTCGCGCACCGCGCTCGTTGCGACGGCCCGAATGCGTTCGGCACCTCGCGTTTGGGCCGCGGCAACGAAACGCGCGATCGCGTCGATGCCTTTAATCATCGCCTTTTGCGAGAGCCGCCCATGTTCGAGCGCGTCGTCGCTACCGAGCCGGACCATCTCTCGATCCTTGTAGACGACTCGCGTCGTGTCGAACGTCGAGTCGAACTCGACGACGATCAAGTGAATGGAATTGGTGCCGACGTCGATCGCACCGAAGAGCATCGGCGCTACGGTTGTTTCGGTGCGGATCGCTGGTGAAACGTGGCGACCGACGAGTAGTCGTCGCGACCGTGTCCGTCGGCCGATGCCGCGGTGTAGAGTTGGTAGGCGAGCGCCGACGACGGCATCGGAACGCCCATCGTGCGTGCCGTATCGAGCGCGGCGGCGAGATCTTTGCGCAGCAGATCGAGCGCAAAGCCGCCTTCGAAGGAACCCGCGAGCCAGGTTGTCGGTAGCCACTTCTCGAGCAGATAGTTCGCGCCCGTCGCGGTGAGAATGACATCGCGCACGCGCTCGACGTCGGCCCCGGCGCTCCGTGCGAAGACGAGGCCCTCGATATTCGCGAGCATGACGTTCGAGATGATGATCTGATTGACGAGTTTCACCGTCTCGCCCATGCCGACATCGCCGACGTGATTCGGCGTACCGAGCGCGCGCAAGACCGAGTCGGCCGCGGCAACATCGCCGGCTGAACCGCCGACCATGAGCGCGAGCGTCCCGAGGCGCGCGCGCGGAGGACCGCCGGAAACCGGGGAATCGATGAAGCGGTGCCCGGCTGCGCGCAGCCGTTCGCCGAACGCGCGCGTGGCGACCGGTGAGATCGTCGACATGTCGATGAAGAGCGTGTTCGCACGAGCGCCGGCGAGCGCGCCGTTCGCGCCGAACAACGACTCCTCCACTTGGGGCGCATCCGGAACCATCGTAACCACGACATCGCTTGCCCGCGCGACGCCGGTCGGATCGCCGGCGTCGGCTGCGCCGGCAGCGGTCAACCGGTCGACGGGCGCTCGATTGCGATGACCGCAAATCGACACCGGAAATCCGGCGCGCAACAAAGATTCGGCCATCGGCTCGCCCATCGCGCCGACTCCGACGACCCCTACGCTCGTCACATCAGTGCCGCTACCCGACCGCGCGAGATGCCTCCTTCGTACCTTTGTCGTCCGGCGCGCTGAAAATGTCGCCCGCGTATGCGAGTTGTTAATGATAGCCTATGGCGAATTCTCTCGCGGAACGCGCGAATCGCGCGCTCGACCGCATCCGGCCGGCGATCGCCGCTGACGGCGGCGACGTGTGGCTCATTCGAGTCGACGGTACGACGGCGTTCGTGCAGATGCTCGGCGCGTGCGGCGGCTGCGCCGCGTCGCACCTCACGCTCAAAAACGGCATCGAAGCCGTGATCCGCGAGGACGTTCCGGAAATCACCGCCGTGGAAGCGCTGTAGCGGTCGTAACGTGACGATCGACGTTTGCGTCACCTCGTATGATGCCGAACTCGGTCGCTTTCACACCGTCATTTGGCAGCCGCCGATGCAGCACGAACTCGTCGCTGTCATCGATCGCATTTGGTATTTCGACGGCATTCTGACCCATCGGCGCGAGCGCGTCTTTCCGAACGGGCTCATCGAACTCATCGTTCAGTTGGACCAACCGCACCGGCCCGTCGACGATGTGGCCGGCGACCCGTTTCCGGCCGCGTGCGTGGGCGGTTTGCAGCGATACTCGGCCGTGGTCGAAGCGCCGGCCGGCCGCATTCGCGTGCTTGGGGTCCGGATGCATCCGGCTGCCGTGCGTTCCGTCCTGCATTGGCAACCGCGCGACATCTGCGATCGAACCGTCGACCTTAGTCAAGTCGCGGGGCCTGCGGCACACGAACTGGCCGCACGTTGCGCCGAGGCCGGCGACGGCGCGGCGTGCGTTCGCATCGCCGCCTCCTGGGTTCGGCAGCGCTACGCCGCCGGCAGCGGGCTCGACCCGCGCGTAGCGTGGTCGATCGCGCACTTGCGCGGCGATGCCCCCGCGACGATCGGTACCCTGCGTGACGCGATGGGTCTCGCAGCGTCCCGTTTCAACGAGCTCTTCAACGTGCACGTCGGTGTCTCGCCCAAACGCTACGCGCGCATCGCCCGATTTCAGCGCGCGCTTCGCGCAGTGCATCACGGCGCATCGTTCGCCGATGTCGCGGCAGGGTACGGCTTTGCCGATCAGAGTCATTTCGCCGCCGAGTTTCGCGCGCACGCGGGCATGACGCCGGGGCAGTACGTCGGCGCCGCCCGCTATCGTGAAGGATCACTTGCGGAACCCGCGACCGCAATTTTCTCCTAGCCCGGTGCGAGCAAACGGCGTAGAATCAGTCCCACGATGAGCGAATCGATCACGACCACCGCACGAGCGATCATTCCGAGCTTCAAATACGACGACGCGCCAGCCGCGATCGCGTTCCTCTGCGCTGCCTTCGGTTTCGAGAAACACGTCGTCTACGATGGGCCGGACGGGACGATCGCGCACGCACAACTGAAGCTCGGTCCCGATTTCATCATGCTCGGGTCCGCCGGCAAAGGCTCCGACGATTGGCCGAGCCGCACACCGAAGGAGCTCGGCGGCGCAACCGGCGGCATCTACGTCGTGCTCGAGCGGGACGAGGACGTCGATGCGCATTGCGCGCGCGCCCGCGCCGCCGGCGCAACAATCATCCGCGAGCCGAACACGCCCGAGTACGGTGGTCGCGATTACAGTGCGAAGGATAGCGAAGGCTATCTCTGGAGCTTCGGCAGCTACCGACCGTAAGCGTCCTCCGTTTCCGTCACTTTCTGGAATTCGACGACGTCGACATACGTGAACTGTTTGACGGCGCCTCGCCGGTAGGTCGCGAGTGCGTTGCCCCGCCACGTATCGAACGCTCTTTCGTCGTCGGTACGGACGACTGCCGTGACACGAGCGTGACCGTTAAAAATCAAGCGCGGCACCCGCACGACGGCGGCCGCCGGAACGACGTAGCGCGACGGAATCGAGGTCAAACGTTCACCGCGCCGGCGTAGCCGGTCAGCTCGACGTACCCGACCCCAAGCCGGTGTGATGACGCGTCGAGGACGTCGACGGCACCTTCCCAATACGAGACGCCGCCGACGGTATCGGCGAGTTCCTGATCGAGCACCGTCGGCGTCAACGTGATGTCGACGTTCGCGCTCGGCACGCGTACGCGCCATCCGCTGGGGTAGACACCGCCCGTATGCGGTGACTTCCACGTCCCTGTTGCGTCAACGACGAATGTCGACCGCGGCAGATAGGTGACGCGGCCGTCCGGTGCGATAAGGCTGCCGCTGGACTCCGGCGTGACCGAACCGTCCTTCTGCCGCAGCAGATACAGCATGAACTCACGTCTATCGTCGAGCTGGATCGAGAACCAATCCCAGCCTGCCTGACCGGCTTGCAGTTCGTCCGAACCGAATTCGTGGTCCATCCACGTGATGCCGTCGACCGGCAGGTGCTCACCGGCGTATGTCAGCGTGCCGGTCGTGTGCAAGCGCGTCATCGAGTAATAGTGCGAAGCGCATGTATCGCACGCCGCCTTCTTCGAGATGCCGTCGTGTCCATGAATCGCCGGCGGCTTCTCGCTCGTCTGCGTGAAGTCGATCGCGGTGCCGTTCGCCGCGGCGAACATGCGAAACGGCGCAGGCCCGGTGAGATGCCAGGTATCGACGTGCACATCGAGCCGCTCACCTGAAGCCGAACCGGCACCAAGCGCCGCCCGTGCGAAGCGCTCGTAGTGGAAGAACTGCTTTCCCGCCTCGTCGGTCAGCGCGAAGTGGGCGGGATAGAGCTGGTTGCCGCGCCATTTGCTCTGACCGGCATTGGGGGGCGCTGCGCCCGGGCGCAGACCGACGCGAAAGAACGTCAACTCGTAGCCGAAGCGCCGACCGTCGCGCGCCCGGACATGTCCCGTGTAGTACCACCATTCCGACGCAAAGCCGTCGTGCGCGGCATGATCGCGCGGGAACGCGAACGTCCACGGAAGGTTCGCGTTGAGAAAACCATGCGGCGTTCGCAACGGTGCCCCATTCGAGGACGGACCGCCGAACGCCAGCAGCAGTATGGTCGCGACAACACGGTGGATCATTCGGAGCGCACGGCTTCGGCGGTCCGAATGCGAGCCGCGACGCCGGCCGGGTAGATGCCCGCGATCAACGCTGCGACAATGACGAGCACGACCGCTTCGGCGAGGAAGTCGTACGGCATGTGCAGTTCGATCAGCCACCCGAACGCCTGACGATTGATCACGAAGATCAACAACAGTGCGAGCAGGACGCCGACGATTGCGCCGCCGAGGCCGCCCAAGAGGCCGATGTACCCCGCCTCAACATACACCATGCGCCGCACGTCGCGCGACCGCAGTCCGAGATATCGCAAAAGACCGATTTCACGGCGCCGTTCGAGGACGAGCGCGAAGAGCGTCGAGACGATCCCGAGCACGGCAATCGTGATCGAGATAATGTAGAGCGCGTACGTGATCGCGAAGGTTCGGTTGAAGATCGCGATTACGAGTTTGCGCAGCTCACGCGTCGTTTGCGCATCGATGCGCAGCGGTGCAGTGCCGCGAATGATCGCTGTTCGTAACGCCGGGAGGTCGGTGCCCGGCGCGGCGTACACCGCAATCGAGTTGATCGACGAATCGTGATAGAGCCGGCGGTACGTTCCGACGTCAAGGAGCATCACGCCGGCGTCGGAGGAGTAGTCGTTGTAGATCGCGGCGACTGTGAACGTCGTGCTGCCCGCCGGCGTATCGAACGCGAAACGGTCTCCGCGACCGAGATGGAACTTCGTCGCGAAGGGTTCGCTGATGAGCACGTTCGTCGTGTTGGGAAGCGTTCGCGCCAGCTGTTGCGGATCGGCGACGCCGACGAAGCGCAGCTTGTTTCGCGCCGCGATGCTCGAGAGGTTCGTCACGCCGAGATTGGTGATGCGGCCGCGGAACGGGATTTCGAGCGCGCGAAACGTGTCGACTGCGGCGACGCCGGGTAACCGCCCGACCGTCGACGCAACCGAAGGCGAGAACGTGGCGTCGGTCGACGCGTCGCCGAGCCCCATCGGCTTGACGAACAAATCGGCACGAAGCGTATCGTCGGCCCACGCGACGACCGTGGTGCGGAAGGAACCAATCAGGATCGCGACGCTGACCATCATCGCGATTGCAATCATCAATGACGCGACCGCAACGCTGTTGCGAATCGGCGAAGACGCCAAATTGGCGGACGCGAGCTCGCCCGCCGCGGAGCGTCGCCCAAAGAATGCGATGCCGGCGCGTGAGAGTGCCACGATCGCGAGCGGCGCGAAAAGCGACCCGCCGAAAATGATGAGCAAGCCCGCGGCGTAGCCGAATACGGGCACGTCATCAAACGGCGGCACGAACGTGCACGCGTATCCGGCGATCAGCAACGCCCCGCCGACGATCGCGCAGTTGCGTGGGAGATGTGGCGAACGACGTTCGAATCCCGCGGCCCGCATCGCGATCGCGGGGGCCGTCGCCGCCGCTTCGCGTGCGGGGAGGAGCGCCGCCACGATAGCTGCCGCGACGCCGATGATGAATGCTTTGAGCAACACGAGCGGTGCGAAAACAACGTGATCGGCGTGCGAGGCGACGTACATCGTGTCGACCGTCCGCGACACGGCACTCACCGAAAATTGCGCGAGCACCGCACCGAGCGCGAGCCCAACGAGCGATCCCGCGACGCCGAAGAGCGCCCCTTCGGCAAGAAACGTGAGGAAAATCTGCCGGCGCGTCGCGCCGATCGCGCGCAATGCGCCCACGTCGGGACGTCGCTGCACGACCGAGATCGCGACAGTGTTATAGATGAGATACATCCCAACGAGCAACGCGATGTACGAGAGCGCCGCAAGATTGAGTTGGAACGACCGCAACATACGCGTGATCTCGCTCGTGCGCACTTTCGGCTCGATCGCTCGCGCACCGGGCGGGAGAACGCGCGCGACTGCTGCGGTCACCGCCGCGAGGTGCACCGGATTCACGACGCAATCGATGCGATCGAGCCGGCCGACCTTCCCGAAGATCTCTTGCGCCGTCGCGATATCCACGAACACGACGCTCGAGTCGACCCCGACCACGCCGTCCGGCAATACCGATGCGACACGCAAGCGAACGTTGCGGTCCCCGGCGATCGCGTCGATCGTGGATCCACGCTTCCAACCGTACTTCTTCCCGAGGCGCGCGCTGACAAAGGCGCCGTGACCGTTCACGAGCACCCACGGATCAGGCGTCTCCGTATTTGCCGCGACGCTTCCCGGTGTCGTCGCGACCGGCGCGTCACCCGGAATCGGTCGCAGCAGATCGACGCCGAGCACGCGCAAAATTTCACCTGATAACGGGTCGTCGGGATGCGCGCCGACGGTGAGCGAGTCTTCGATTGTCGGGCTCGCGTACTGAACGCCCGGGACATTTTCCACCCGTAGGATCGTCCGTTCGTCGAACCCCCGGCCGACGCCGAGCACTTGGAGATTGACGTGGTTCGACACCACGTTCACGCTGGATGCAAATGACGCGACGGCCGTGGCGTTCGCCAAATCGATCGCGAGCGCGATCGCAACGCCGAGCGCGACGGCGATCAACGTCACCGCGCTCCGCAAACGGTTCGCGGCAACGTGCCCCCAAACGAGAGCTCGAAAAAGCGCTATCAAGCCTACCTCCAACTCCGCGCATCACGATTCGACAAGCTCACCCTTCGACAAGCTCACCCTTCGACAAGCTCAGGGTGACAGAAGTCTCATCGTCATCGTAAGTTTGTCATCGTGAGCTCGTTGTTGTCATGCTGAGCCTATCGTTTGTCATTTTGAGCCTGTCGAAGGACGAACCAGTCGCACATCATGCTGAGCCTATCGTTTGTCATCCTGAGCCTGTCGAAGGATGAAGCCGTCGTGCATGCGGATCGTGCGGTCGCAGACCGCCGCGGCTTCCGGGCTATGCGTCGCCATCAGAATCGCCTGTCCGCTATCGGCAAGCGCGCGCAACAAACGCAAGACGTTTTGACCGTTCTGCGAATCGAGGTTCCCCGTCGGCTCGTCGGCCAGCACGATCGCAGGCTTGTGAACGATCGCGCGGGCGATCGCCGCACGCTGGAGTTGACCGCCGGAAACCTGGGCGGGAAATGCGCGCGCTTTGTCGCCGAGACCAACGGAGTCAAGCGCCGCATGCACGCGTGCTGCGATCTCCGCCGGCGCGACGTGCTGCAACACGAGCGGCAAACCGACATTCGCCTCGAGTGTCAGCGCGGGCAGCAGATTGAAGAATTGGAAAATCGTTCCGACGCGGTCCCGCCGCAGCGCGGTCAGGGCATCGTCGTCGAGCGCGGTCGTGTCGCTTCCGTCGACGAAAACCGCACCGGAGGTCGGCAAGTCGACGCAGCCGACGAGGTTGAGCAGCGTGCTCTTTCCGCAGCCGCTCGGCCCGACGAGCGCGACCATCTCGCCGCCGGCAACGTCGAGCGTCACGCCGGCCAGCGCGATCACCGAAGGGCTTCCGTCGTACGTTTTCCGCACATCGCGAACGGCGACCGGCAGTCCGGCATCGAAGCCGGCCGGCGCCGTCACAACTTCAGCGTTCACAGAGACATGGACGTCGCGCGAGCGCAATCCGTGCGCGTCGCGGCCGGGCGGCCGCATGACGCGAACGCCTTAGCTTTTGTAGTACGTTGAATTCAGATCGATGTAGGTCTTCCACTTATCGGGCACGTCGGAATCGGCGTAGATCGCCTCGACCGGACACGCCGACACGCAAGCGCCGCAATCGATGCAGACTTCCGGGTCGATGAAGAGTTGTTTGTCGTCGTCCGAGCCGTGGATACAATCGACGGGACAAACGTCCACGCACGATTTGTCTTTCGTGCCGATACAGGGTTCAGTTATGACGTACGTCATCGTCGAGTGAAACAGCCTCGCTTGTTGAGTAATCGCTGTTTGTGGTACGGGTCGCGCCGCCCGTGGTCCTTGCGTCCTTGGTCGGAGCCGCGAAAAACAGCAGCGCGCTCACCGAACGGTGAGCGCGCTGCTGGCTCGTTTCGGTACGGTACTAGACGACCGTGCGACGGCCCGAAAACGCGCGAACGATGAAGAGCAGGATCACGGCGCCGATAAAAGCGACGACGATGCTGCCGACGTTGACGCCCGTGACGCCGACATGACCGAAGAGATTGAAGACCCAGCCGCCGATAAAAGCGCCGACGATACCGACGACGATGTCACCGATGATGCCGCCGGGGCCCTCACCCGGCACGACGAATTTCGCGAGAAAACCCGCGACGAGTCCAACGATGAGCCAGCCAATAATTCCCATGAGCGTCTCCCCCTCTTTGGTACGCCGGTCGCGGCATCTAGCGGCCGCCAGCAGAAGGATTCCTTCCCGAAATGACAACATCCAAAACAGCGCACGATTCGTTCGCCGCTTTCGTTGTCACGACATGAAGCCCGACCGTCTCGTCTGCGTATCGTTGACACTCGCGCTTGTCGCGCTGTTCGCCTCGACGGCAACAGCGGCTGAAACCGCTCGCACGCCGACCCTCACCGTAAGCGGGGCGGGGACCGTCACACCGGCGCCCGATCGGGCCGTCGTTTCGTTCGATCTACAAACCATGGCGAGCGACTCGGCAAAGGCGACATCCGCCAACGCCGCGATCGCCAATGCGCTGACCGCCAAGATGGTGCAGCTTGGATTTCCGGCGAGCGCCGTTGCGACGTCCGGGTACGGATTGACGTATCAGCCACGCCCGTCGCGTCCCGATCCGGCGAACGATCAGCGCTACGGCTACACCGTTTCGCGCACCATGAACGTGACCATCGACAACATCGAACGAGCCGGCGCCGTCGTTGACGCCGGTGTCGCGGCCGGCGCGACCAATGTCAACGGTGTGAACTTCATGCTGCGCGACCCGCTCGCCGCGGAACGGGCCGCACAAGCGGCTGCGCTGACCGACGCCGTCGTGCAGGCGCGCGCGCTCGCCGCCGGTGCCGGCGTGCGACTCGTGCGCATTCTCTCGATCGCGCCGAGCGCCGACGCGGGAGTCCGGCCGGTGCCGCTGATGCGCATGGCGCTCGCGGCGGCGCCGCCGCCGACGACAATCGCGCCCGGTAACCTCAACGTCGCGGCGAACGTCACGCTTCAGTACGAGATCGCGCCGGCGCGATAGGCGTTCCGAAACCCGGTCGCCCCGTGCCGGGTAGGCAGAGATGATGGTCGTTCAAACGTGCGAGGTCTGCCGCCAGCGTCCCGCCAGCACGCGGGATTACGCGCTGCGCGCCGGGCGTTGGGTCGATGCGGCGGTGTGTGACGACTGCGCGAAGACGCGGAGGCGAGCGCTTTTACCGTATGTCGGAGCCGCGACGGCCGCCGCTGCGCTTTTCGCGGGCGCCGCATTTGCGATCGACTCCTTCGTACGCCGCAATCCTGAAGCGAAAGACGATTTGCCCAGACCGATCGCGGATTTGGGCCGCGCGCTGCGGGGCGGCGGAACGCCGACGCTGGCGCAATTTTCACGCGACCTGACTGCCCTCGCGAAGACCGACGGGCTCGACCCGGTGATCGGCCGCGACGATGAGATCGAACGCGTCGTTTCCATCCTCGCGCGCCGCAGCAAGAACAATCCCGTGCTGGTCGGCGAGCCCGGCGTCGGCAAGACGGCGATCGTCGAAGGGCTGGCGCAACGCATCGTGCGCGGTGAGGTTCCGGCGGCGTTGCGCGACAAAAAAGTACTCGCGCTCAACCTCGGGCCGCTGGTCGCCGGCACGAAGTATCGCGGCGAGTTCGAAAGCCGCGTCAAAAAGATTCTCGATGAGGTAAAGCGCGCGTCGCGGGACGTGATCCTCTTCATCGATGAACTCCATGCGCTGGTGGGCGCCGGCGCCGCCGAAGGTTCGCTCGATCTCTCGTCGATGATTAAACCGGAATTGGCACGCGGGGAGCTGCAATGCGTCGGCGCGACGACGTTTGATGAGTATCGGAAGTACATTGAAACGGACGCTGCGCTCGAACGCCGTTTCCAGCCGGTCACCGTCGACGAACCGACGATCGATCAGACGATCGCCATTTTGCGCGGCCTGCGCGCCAAGTATGCCGCGCACCATAAGGTCACGATCGACGATGCTGCACTCGAGGCCGCGGCGACGCTTGGAGCGCGTTTTATCGCCGACCGCTTCCTCCCGGACAAGGCGATCGACGTCATCGACGAAGCCGCTGCCACGGCGTCGATGGCGGGCGTTCCGCACGTCGACGTCGCGCACGTCGCCGCCGTCGTCTCGCGTTGGACTGGGATTCCGCAAGGAACGATCACCGACGCACAGCGCGCGGGCTTGCTCGCGCTCGAAGCACAACTCGAAGCGCGCGTGGTCGGGCAAGGCAACGCCGTTCGGTCGGTGGCACAATCGGTGCGCCGCGCGCGTGCCGGGCTGAAAGATCCGCGCAAGCCCGTCGGCGGATTCTTGTTCATCGGGCCGAGCGGCGTCGGCAAAACGGAGCTCGCCCGCGCGCTGGCACACGCGTTGTTCGGCACCGACGACGCGCTGATCCGCCTCGACCTCTCGGAGTTCACCGAAGCGCACACGATGTCGCGCCTACTCGGTGCACCGCCCGGGTACGCCGGCCACGACGAGCCGGGACAATTGACCGAGCCGATTCGGCGGCGACCCTATTCGGTCGTCTTATTTGATGAAATCGAGAAGGCGCACCCGGACGTGGCTGCGATTCTGCTCCAGATTCTCGACGACGGGCGGGTGACGGATGCGAAGGGACGGTCGATCGATTTTCGCCACGCCATCATCGTGCTGACGAGCAACCTCGACCGGGACGATCTCGTCGCGGCACTACGCGGCGAGCTGCTCGACCGCATCGATGAAATCGTCGAATTTGCCGAACTCGGGCTCGCCGACATCGAAGCGATCGTCGAGCTGCAGATTCGCGCGCTAGCCGAACGGCTCGGCGCGCACACAATGCGCCTTGAACTCACCGACCGGGCGCGCATGTTTCTTGCCAAGAGCAGCATGGATGCGGGCGACGGCGCCCGCAACGTTGCGCGCGCAATTTCGCGCTTCGTCGCGACGCCGCTCTCGGCCGCGATCTTGCGCGGTGAAATCCAATCGGGGCACGTTGCGAACGTCGCCTTCGATGGGAATACGATTACCGTTAACGCTGCTTGAGGATTCCATGAAACGCATCGCCTCCATCGCCACCATCGTCGCGTGCTTGTCGTTGGCAAGCGCGGCATCGGCGCAAGTGCACACATTGCCGTTGGCCTCGCCGCCGCCGGCGATCAACCCGACCGCCAGTACGATTTTCGACGCACTCATCGCGATCGGTCGCGCGGCCGGGTCTGATCCGCACGCGGCGCAAAACGCGAGCTTCTCGTACGCCGCCGCGATCCAGCAATACAATGCGGGCGATCTCGAACGTGCGCGCCGCAGCGCGATCGACGCGATCGCGAAGAGTAATGTGCCGACGCTGCCGCAACCGACGAACGCGCCGCCCAACGTATCGCCGCAGCCGCTATCCTACATGCCGGCGGTCACCAGCGTGACGCAATCCGAGATGGAAGAGCGGCTCGCACTCGCGCGCCGGGCGTTGACGTCATGTGGCCCGACGACATCCCCGACGTTCGCAACGGCGCGCTCGACCTACGACAGCGCCGTGCAGAACGAACTCACGCAACGCGCGAACGCGCTCAACGCCGAGGTCCAGTCGATCATCGACTCGTGCGCCGCGGCGCCGCCGCAAATGGCACCGGCGCAAAGCGGGCAGTAGCCCGGATATCGTGCGTTACCGCGCGACGGCGCTGAGCGCGGCGGCGATCTCGGCTGCGCTCATCTCGCCGGGACGATACGTTTTGACCACCCCGCGCTTGTCGATGAAGACGTGGATCGGAAAGTAGACGCCGCCGCCGTAACTCGAACGCGTCGTCGTATCCGGGTCGACGGCGAGCGTGTACGGCACGTTGTAATCGTGAGCGAAACCGTTGGCTTTCGACGCGCTTTCACCGACATCGATGCCGATCACACGCACGGCGGGAAACTTTTTGCTCAACTCGACGATGCTCGGCGTCTCGACGCGACATGGTCCGCACCAGGTCGCAAAAAAATTCAAATAAACTGGTTTGCCCACGAGCGCCGCGAGCGTCACGAGCTTGCCGCTCGTGTCGACGAGGGTGAGCGCGGGCGCGTGGTCGCCGCTGCGCGGAACGGCGAGCGCAGGAGCGACCGTCGCAAGCAGGGTGACCAGAAAAGCGATCAGGTGCTTCATCGAGCGGCTCCTACGAGAACGAGGGAAACGGGACGGCCTGCGCGTCGGCGCGAATCTGTTCGAGCAGTTCGCCGACCGACGCAAACCGCCGCTGCTCGCGGAGAAAGCGAAAGTCGCGCACCGCGAGTTCTTCGCCGTAGAGCGAGCCGTTGAAGTCGAGAAGCCATGCTTCGACCGTGCGCGCCCGCCCGTCGAAGGTCGGATTGGTTCCGATCGAAACCAGCCCGGGATAGTCGCGTCCGTCGTGCCGCCCGGTGATCGCGTACACTCCGTCGGGCGGCAGCATTTTTTCCGGCGAAACGACGATGTTGGCCGTCGGGAAACCGAGATCGTGGCCGCGTCCAGCCCCGAAACTCACCGGCCCGCGTACGATGTACGATGAGCCCAGCAGCGCGTCGACGGTCGCCATATCGCCGGCGGCGAGTGCCGCGCGAATCCGTGTGCTCGAAACGCGCTCGCCCTCGTACGATGCGTTCTCGACGCCGACCGCGAGTCGTCCCCGTGCATTGAAAAACGCGCGTGCAAACGCGACATCGCCGGCGCGTTTCGCGCCGAAGTGAAACCCGGCACCCACGATCATCGCGCGAACGCCGAGCGCGTCGATCAAGACGTCGTGCAAGAATTGCTCCGGCGTCAGCGCCGCGAACGAGCTGTCGAATGACAGAACGAACGCCTCGTCAATGCCCGAACGCGCGAACGCATTGATGCGTTCGGCGAGCGTCGCGATCTGCGGCGGCACGTCATCGGGGCGCAGCAAGCGCGAGGGGTGCTCGACGAACGTGATCACCGCCGTACGCTCACCGGCGCGTCGGGTTTGCAGCAGTGTGCGGACGATGGCTTGATGTCCGAGGTGAAATCCGTCGAAGACACCAATCGCGACGCACAACGGGTGCCGTACGCGCTCCGCGCGGTATTCTTCGGAGCGCGGCAACGTGTAGTGCAATTTCACAGGAACACTTTCCGTGGCGCCAACAGCGCCCCGACCGTCTCCCCGATGCCGACGAGCACGCGCGAGGAATCGCGCACGAACACGTGTTTCTCGGCCGGCAATGCATCAAGCGCGACGAGCCGCCCCGCCCGAAAGTCGGTGGCACGACGGCCGTCGAGTACGACGGTCGGAATCGGGATAACGCGTTCGGGCGGCACGAGCGACCCCATCGGATCCGCCGCGACCTCGTCCAACGTGCGGCTCTCGTAGAGTACGAACGGCCCCGCCGCTTCGCGCAAGAGGGCGCCCATGTGACCGACGGTTCCGCACGCCAGCGCGAGATCCTCACATAGCGTACGTACATACGTTCCCTCGCTGCACGCGATGCGCAGTCGCACGCAGTCAACCTCGCGGCCGAGTACGGCGAGCGCGTAAATTGTCACGCTGCGCGCGGGCCGCTCGACGACCGCGCCGGCCCGCGCCAGTTCGTACAGCCGCTGCCCCCGGTGATGTACCGCGCTGTACATGGGCGGGACCTGATCGATCGCGCCCGTGAAGCGCTCAAGCGCGAGCGCGAGGCGCGCGTCAACGTCATGCGGAATCTCGGCCGTTCGCGTGACGCGACCGGTCGCGTCGCCGCTGTCCGTCGCACGGCCGAGAACGAGAGTGCACACATACGCCTTCCGTCGGTCCGCGATCAACGAGAGCAATCGCGTGGCGCGTCCGAGCGCAATCGGCAGCACGCCCGCGGCCTGCGGATCGAGGGTCCCGAAATGCCCCACCGCAAGCTTGCCGCCGTCGGTCGGATACAACCGGCGCAGCCCCGCACCAAACTGCGTCGACGTCGGCCCGGCGGGCTTGAAGAGATTTAGAAAGCCGAGCATCGCAACGAACGAACGCCCGTTATAAGCCTTCCGCCTTCAACGCCGCGCGCACGCCGTCGATCGCTGCTGTGAGATCGCCCGGGTACGTCAACCCCGATGCCATGAAGTGTCCACCGCCACCGACCGCAGCTGCCGCCGCTTGGACGTTGACCGTGCCGCTCGAACGCAAACTCACGCGCACGGCACCATCGAAGTCTTTGAACAGTGCTGCGGCTTCGACACCCTCGACCGCTCGCAGATGTTGAACGATCTCTTCGGTATCTTCACCATCGGCACCGCACAGGAGCAGCATCGCTTCATCGACGACCGTCCAACAATAGCGTCCGTTCTCTTCGAGCCGTGCTTTTGAGAGCGCCGTCCCCAACAACTTCGTCGCCGCGAAGCGCTTGTTCGCAAAGATTTCTTCGGTGATCAGCGGCTTGTCAGCCCCGGCAACGATCATATCCGCCGACATCGTGAGAACGTCGGCGGTCGTATTCGTGTGCATGAACGCGCCGGTATCCGTCATGATCGTCGTAAGAATGCACGTCGCGATCTCCGGCGTTACCGTCGCATGCATCGCCTTCAAAACGCGCAGTACGCATGCCCCGGTCGATGCCTCTTTTTCCAAGATGTAGTTGAGTGCCGCGAACCGCGAGTTTCCGAGATGATGATCGATATTGAGCATGTTCTCGCGGGCGATCTCGGGCAAAAACTCGCCGGCGCGCGACGAATCGCTCATATCGCAAAACACCCACAGGGTGTCAGCCGGCAGATTTGAAGCCACGTCGCGCGAAACCAAATCCGTATCCGGCAAGAAGCGCAAGTTGCGGGGAACCGGATCCTGCTGAAAATACCCGACGCGCTTCCCGATCGCTTTAAGCGCAAGACCGAGCGCCAACCCTGCGCCCAATGTATCGCCGTCCGGTTTCACATGCGAAACGAACATGAAGGACGAGCGCGCGAGCAACGCCGCCACAACTTCATCCGTCGAGGACGACGACGTAACGGCACTACTCATCAATCACCTTCGCACGCTCCAGCGTTTTCGACAACGCGATCGCCCGTTCGGTCGAACGATCTTCAATAAAATGCAACTCCGGCGTATGCCGCAACTTCACGGCACTCCCAAGTTCCCCCCGAAGATACCCCGCCGCGTGCTCGAGCGCATCCATCGATTGCCGGGCAACATGGCGATCCCCGATAATGGAAACGAACACCTTACACTGCATCATATCGTTCGAGATCTCAACCCGCGTCACCGTAACAAACCCCAAGCGCGGATCCTTGAGATCGCGCCCAATAATCTCGGCCAACGCTCGCTGAATCTCCGCATCGATCCGAGCCTGCCGCTGCTGTTTCAAGAAGCACATGCCACGCGCGCAGACAGCTGCACGCGACGTGCCGATTCCGCGGGGCGGCACGTCGTCTCGCGGGGGCGTGATGTGTTAGCGCCCTGAACGGGCGCTAACACAAATGCGCTGCGGAGCCAGGATGGCGAGACCGCGTCAGAGGCGAGCGTTGATTTTCCCACGACGGGAAAATCGACGCGTCCCGCGCGAGACGATGTGACGCCTCGCGGAGACCCGCGGAACGATCTGACGCCCCGCCGAGACACCGCAAAACCGGGCATCAAGCAGGCTGCAACTCCGGAGCCACCAGCTCCGAAGTCCAAGCCTCAATGACATCGCCCTGCTTGAGATCAGCAAATTTGGCAACCTGAACGCCGCACTCGAAGTTTTCGGCAACTTCGCGCACGTCGTCCTTGAACCGCCGCAGCGATTCGAGTTCGCCGTCCCACACAACCGCCGAATCGCGAATCACGCGAACCTTGGCATTGCGCGTAAGCTTGCCCGACTGCACGTAACATCCCGCGATCGCGCCGACTTTCGAAACCTTGAAGATTTCGCGCACTTCGGCCCGACCCAGAATGACCTCGCGGAATTTCGGAGCGAGCATTCCGACCATCGCTTTTTTGAGATCGTTTTCGACGTCGTAAATGACCTGATAGAAGCGGAGATCGACCTGTTCGGAATCAGCCTGCCGCTTTACCGACTCATCCGGACGAATGTTGAATCCGATCAACACCGCGTTCGAAGCAGAGGCCAAGTTGACGTCGTTGGGCGTAATGCCGCCGACGCCGGCCAGGATGACACGGATGTCGACCTCTTGCGTGGAGAGTGATTCAACGCGCGAGCGCAACGCTTCGACCGAGCCCTGCCCTTCGGCTTTGAGAATGAGGTTGAGCGCTTTCTGTCCGCCGTCCGCGGGCATCGCCATGAACGTTTCGAGCGACACGCGCTGACCCGATGAGGCGGCCATACGGACATCGCGCCGCTTGATCGTCCGCTTCGCAGCGGCTTCACGTGCCGCTCGTTCGTCCGAGACGACCATCAACGTGTCACCGGCGGCGGGAACGTCCGAGAGCCCCATGATTTCCACAGGAATCGAAGGCCCGGCTTTTTTGACTTGTTTGCCTTTGTCATCGATGAGCGCACGAATTTTGCCGTACGCATGTCCGACGACGATGACGTCCCCGACGCGCAGCGTGCCGTTTTGCACGAGAACGGTCGCGACCGCTCCACGTCCACGGTCGAGGGCCGACTCGATCACGACACCCGTTGCGCGACGTTGCTTATTGGCCTTGAGCTCACGCAAATCGGCTTCGAGAAGTACCGTTTCAAGCAGAGCGTCGATCCCGTCGCCCGTGCGAGCGGACACCGGCACCATTTCGATTTTGCCGCCCCACTCGACGGGCTGCAAGCCTTCGTCCGTGAGCTGTTGCTTGACGCGATCGGGCTGCGCGTCTTCTTTGTCCATCTTGTTGATCGCGACGACGATCGGCACGTGGGCCGCTTTGATGTGCGAGATCGCTTCTTTCGTTTGCGGCATTACCCCGTCGTCGGCCGCGACGACGAGGATTGCGACGTCGGTGACTTTGGCCCCGCGCGCACGCATCGCGGTGAACGCTTCGTGACCGGGCGTATCGATGAAGGTGATCTTGCGATCGTCTTTGTCGACCGTATAGGCACCGATCTTCTGCGTGATCCCGCCCGCTTCGCCGGCTGCGACGTTCGCGAAGCGAATCTTATCGAGCAGCGAGGTCTTGCCGTGGTCGACGTGACCGAGCACCGTCACGACCGGCGGACGCGCGGAGAGCAGTTCCGGACGCTCTTCTTCTTGCTCGACGACGACCTCGTCGCCGGCTTCTTTCACGATCGCATTGAAGCCGAACTTGCGCGCGACGGCGATGGCCTGATCGCTCGATATGTTCTGGTTGATCGTCGCCATGGTGCCCATGCGAAACAGCTCCTTGATGACGTCCGCGGCAGGGACGATCATCGAGGTCGCGAGTTCTTGGACGGTGAGCACGTCGGGGATTTCGATCGACTCGAGTTTGGCAGGCAGCGGCTGAACGACACCGTCGATCATGCGCCCCTTACGCTGCCGCGACTTCTCGAGCAGCATCTCTTTTTCGCGGTCCTTCTTGGACTCGTCGTCGCGGTCGCGACCGCCGCCGCGTTGACCCGGACGTCCACCGGTGCCGCCTGAGCTCGGCGCCGGGCCGGCACCCGGATTGACCGGAGCCGGGCCGCCGCCCGGCGGACGGGGTGTGAACGGGCGCGGGGCCGGACCGCCCGGGAGGGGCCGGAACGGACCATTGCCGGCGGGGCGGCGCGGCATCGGAGCGCCCGGCGCACCGGGGGCACCCGGCGCACCCGGCGCACCCGGACGCGGCTGATAGCCCTGACCGGGAAGACCGGTGCCCGGACGCGGCGCCACGCCCGGACGGCCCGGAATCCCGCCATTTTGAGCAGGTGCTCCGGAGTTCGGATTCGGCGCGATCTGACGGGGGGCCGGACGCGGGGCAACGATCGACGCCTGGCCGGCGGGAACCGGACGCAACTGTGGCACCGGCTCGGTCGGAAGTGTCCGACGGGGCGGCATCGGACCGGGTGCCGTTCGGAGAGGCGCACCGGCCGCAGGACGTGGACCGGAGGGCCCGGATGGCGCGGCGACCGGGCGCGGCGGCGCACCCGGCGCGATACGCGGCGCCGGGCTCGCGGGGCGAGCAGGACGGGCAGCCGGGGCAGAGACCGCGGTCGAAGCGGCCGCGCCGCCCTCGTCCTCGGCGATTGCCGGGGTCACGGCGGGCACGACAGCGACGGCGACCGGCGCGTCGAGGGCAGCCGGCGGCGCGGCCTCGACGACCGTGTCGGCCGCAGGCGCCGCGACGGACGGCTTCGCCGTGCGGCGCGCCGCCGATGCGGGCGGAACGGGCTTGAGCGTGGCTACCGGTTGGGCGGGAGCCGGCATTGCAGCGGCCGGACCCGGAGCAGCCGTTTGCGGCGGCGCAGCGGCGGCGACCGGCTTGGCCGGAGCGGGAGCCGGAATCGCCGGATCAGCCGCGGCGCGCGCGGCGTGAAGCGGCTTCCCGACGGGTTTCGCCGCCGCGCTCTTGAGCTGCGCGCGCAGAAGGTCGGCGACCTTCGGCTCGACGACGCTCAGCTGATTCTTTGCCTCGAGCCCGAGGCGCTCGAAGAGCGCGATCAGGTCTTTCGACGACATGTTGAGCTCTTTTGCAAGCTCGAAAATTCGTACCTTACCGGTTGCCATACTGTCCTTTTTCGTAACACGGCCGAAGCCCGAAAGGCTTCGACCGACTCCCTTAATCGTTCATGTGTATGTCCTGTAGTGCGTGATCGCGAAGGACCCGAACCCGGGATAGCGTTTGTTCTTGATGACGGCCTTCGCACACTGCGGCCCGCAGAGATAGACTCCGCGCCCGTCGCTGCGCCCGTCGGTATCCGCCGACCACCATTCGTCGCGCCGGACGAAACGCTGCAGCTGATGCTGCTCCCGCCTCGCTCGGCATCCCACGCATGTCCGGATCGGACCACTCGTCATTCGGTTTCGAAGCGCTCCCGTTTGAACTCTTCGAGCCGACGGAGCAGTTCGTCATCGATGGCCAACGTTGCTTCCGGTTCGACCGGCGCTTCGCCGGCTACCGCGTCCTCTGCCACGTCTTCTTCTTCGACAAACGCTTCAGCTTCGGGGACCGTTTCACGCTCGGCCATGTAGCGCGCCCGCGATTCGGCGGCATCCGAATCGCTGGTGATGTCGAGGCGCCATCCGGTCAGCCGCGCGGCGAGCCGCACGTTTTGCCCCTCGCGCCCGATCGCGAGCGAGAGCTGGTGGTCGGGGACCGTCACGAGGGCTATCCCCTCGTCCTCGAAGAGCTCAACGCCGAGGACTTTCGCCGGTGCGAGTGCGTTCGATATGAACGCCGGCAGCTCGGGTGCGTAGCGGATCACGTCGATCTTCTCTCCGCGCAGTTCGTCGGAGACGTTCGCGATGCGACTCGACTTCGGCCCGAGGCACGCGCCGACGGCGTCGATTTCGGCACGCTTCGAGTGCACGGCGACCTTCGTGCGCGAACCCGGTTCGCGCGCGATCGCCATGATCTCGACGATGTCGTCCTGGATTTCCGGAACCTGAAACTCGATCAACCGCTGAACGAGACCTTCAGCGGCACGCGAGAGCACAACGAGCGGACCTTTGTTCGTCTTGCGCACGTCGAGCACGTAGGCGCGAATGCGATCGTTGATGCGATAATTTTCGCGCGCGACCTGTTCGGAGAACGGCAGCAACGCTTCGTTCTTGTTGTCGAGCAGCACGTACATATTGCGCTGTTCGTACCGCTGCACCGTGCCCATCACGATATCGTGCAGCTTCGCAGAATACGTATTGTATACCGTGTCGCGCTCGGCTTCTCGAATGCGCTGCACGATCACTTGCTTCGCGGTTTGCGCAGCGATGCGGCCGAAATCTTTCGGCGTCACTTCTTGGTCGAAGAAGTCGCCCGGCTCGTACTTGTCGCCCGCTTCGCCTTTACCGATTTCGAGCTTCGTGTCGAGCACGTCATCGACAACGGTGCGACGGTGATAGACCTTGTAATCACCGGTCTGCCGGTCGATCGCCACGATCGCGTTCGCGTCGGGCCCGAAATTGCGTTTGTACGCGGAGATCAACGCCGACTCGAGAGCTTCCAAGAGGCTCTCGAAGCTGATATTCCGCTCGTTCTCGATCTCGCGGAGCGCCGCGATCATCTCTGCGTTCACTTACAGGCACTCCGCCCCAGGCTCCGTGCCCCCGTGCGTCGCACGGGGCCCCCAGCCGCGGCTCCCTCGCGATCTGGCACTTCACGATTCCCCGAGGGGTCGCGAAATGCCGAGGGGTCGCGAAACGATCCGTTGCTGTTCATCATTTTGCTTTCTCTTGTTTTGCGCGTGTGAGGTCGGCGCGGATGTCGTATTCGATGTTGGCGGTTTTGACGGCGGCAAGCGGAATGGGGAGTTCGACCTCGTTCGCCTTTCCGGTACGCAGGATGATGGTGTCGCCGCGAATACCGGCGAGCACGCCGCGATGCGTCTTCGCGCCATCGACCGCGAGCGTCGTCACGATGCGAACGTTGCTTCCGACGAATCGCTCGTAGTCGCCGGGTTTCACCAACGGCCGATTCAGGCCGGCCGAACTCACTTCGAGGGTGTAGGGGTCGGCGAACGCGTCCAGCGAGACGTTGATGCGTGCCGCGATCCGTTCGCACGTCGCAAGGTCGACACCACCATCGCGATCGACGGTAACCGCGAGGTGCGTCTCGCGACCGGGGCGTGCGACGGCCGTTACGATCTCGACGTTGCGAAATTCCGGTTGGTGCGGCAAGGCATGCACGACGCGCTCGAAGGCTTCGACAAAGAGTGGATTTTCTGCGGACTCGTGCATGCCGTGCTCCTTCCTCCGGACACAACAGAAGCGCGGGCAGGTGCCCACGCTTCTCGCGTACTCGAACACCAAGTATGACACGAGCTTAGACTTTTGGCAAGGCGCCCTACTGCACCGGCGACGGCGGCGTCGTGTCCGGATGGCGCGGCGCGGGCGTCGTCATCGACCCCGGGACGACGTCAATCATGCCCTTCCGATTGCACGGGATCACTTGCGTCGATATCTCGGGCTTCTCGTCGCGCAGTGGGCCGACCGCTGCCGGCGCAGCCGGTCCCAGGTGATCGGGGTTCGGGGCGACGGAGCGCAGCGGATGCTCCACGATGGTGTACGCCCGGCTTATTTCCTGCCCGAGGATGTGCGTGCGCTCGTACACATAGGCGATCGAATCGGCTTGGTACGCCGTGCGCTTCGTGTAGACGAGGCCGAACGTTTTCGCTAGAATCTCGAGCGGCGGCTCGAGTGCCGCTTCGTAGGCGTCGAGCACGCGGTCCGTCTGGTATCCGCCGAGGCTGTAGTGCTTCAGGCTTGCAGCCGGCGCCGACGGCAGCGCGGCGCGAAGCCGATCATTGAGCGAGGCCGAGCCGGGCCCGGGCGGCGGCGCGACGGGCGCCAAGGCGACGTGATTCGGCGTTGCGTTTACCTGCGGCGACGGGCAGGTTGCCGATCGGCGCGAGATGGCTGCTGTCTGCGGTCTGCGCCGCTTCGGCGTTTGCACTCGGCCCCTGCGACAAACGCGAACGCGTCGGCGGCATCGTCCCGGGCGTTGCCGCGATCGCCGGTGCCGCGGTCGGCGCGAACGTCGGCTCAAGTGTCGGACGCATCATGGGCGCCACCGTCGGCGGGAGCGTGGACGCCGCCGTCGGCAAGAGCGTGGGCTTCAGCGCTGGACGAACCGTCGGGATCGGCGTCGCCAGCGTCGGCGCGATCGTAGGTTCGGCGGTCGGCGGAAGGGTGGGGCTCAACCTTACGAGCGGCGCCGCCGCGATACGCAAAGGTGCTTCGGTCGCCGCCGGCCTGGCCGGTGCTCGCGCAGGCGGCTGCGGCGGCGCGCTCGCGACGTTTCGCGCGAGTTCATGGGGCACCGGCGCGGTTCGCTTCTGGACGACACGGCGCGGCGCAGGACGCGCGACCGCCGGCAGCGTGACGGCGATCGTCGTATCCGGCGGGAGCGCGGCATCCGATGCGTTCGCGTCGACCGCGTGACGAACGAACAGCACGAACCACGCGAGCACCAACGCGTGCACGCCCTTCGCTACGGTCCCGCTATCGCCGTTTCTTGCTCCGTCTTAAGCAGCCACGAACCGGCGACCAGATAGTAGACGTCGATGTACCGGCGTCGCGCGAGGCGGGCGCCGGCGTGCATCGGCGTCAGCACGCCGTGTACGATCGCGACGTTGCCGATCAGATCAACCGTCTGTTCACTCGGCTTGAACGCGGTCTGCGCCGTCGCAATACGTGCAACTTCTTCAGCGCGGTAGAGCAGCGCTCCGCGCACCGTGACGTGCGAGAAATCTTCGTCGAGCAGTGCACACAGCGCGCTCGCACTACCTGCAGCCACGGCGACGAATCGGCGGTGTTCCTGCGCGAGCACGTTTTGCGCCTGCGGCGGCGCGGATGCGGACGCGATGAGCGGCACGATCGCAATCACGAGGACCGCGGCGAACAATACGGGTCGGAAGCAGATACACATAAACGGACATTTTGCTCGACGCCCAATTTTCCGGCTGCAGGAGCCCCGTCGTGCCCTTCCAAGACGAAGAAACGTGCTCTCGCGCATGTCGAAGCGAACGAAGATCGTCGCCACGATCGGCCCGGCATCGCGCGACCCCGCGATGTTGCGCGAGCTTTTTCTCGCCGGCGTCAACGTCGTGCGACTGAATTTCTCCCACGGAACGCACGCGGAACATGCGGCTGTGATCGCCGACGTGCGTCGCGTTGCAAGCGATTTGCGCATGTATGTCGCCGTGCTGCAAGATCTGCCGGGCCCGAAGGTCCGGACGGGCCGTCTTGCGGACGATATCGAGGCGATAACGCTGGTCAACGGTGCCGAGCTGATTCTGACGGCCGATGCGGTGACGTCGAGCGTCGAGCGAGTCGGCGTCTCGTACGCCGGCTTCGCGAACGACGTCGAAGTCGGCAAACGCGTCTATCTCGCCGACGGCGCGATCGCGCTGCGCGTCGAATCGATCGACGGGAACGACGTACGCACTCGCGTCGAGGTCGGCGGCGTCCTGCGCTCGCTGCAAGGCATCAACTACCCCGACGGCTCGCTCAACATCGACGCGGTGACGGATCGCGACTTCGAGCACCTCGCATTCGGCCTCGAACACGGCGTCGACTGGGTCGCTGTTTCTTTCGTGCGCTCGGCCGCCGACATCGCCCAGGTCCGCGCGTTCATGTCCGACCGCGGGAAAAACGTTTCGATCGTCGCGAAAATCGAAAAGCACGAAGCACTCGAGGACATCGAGAACATCATGCTCGCTACCGACGCGATCATGGTCGCGCGCGGAGATCTCGGGATCGAGACCCCGCTCGAAACGGTGCCGCTCGTCCAGAAAGATTTGATCGTTCGCGCGAACCGCGCATCGAAGCCGGTCATCACCGCGACGCAGATGCTGGAGTCGATGATCTCGAGCCCGCGGCCGACGCGCGCTGAAGCGACCGACGTCGCGAACGCGATCCTCGACGGCACGGACGCCGTGATGCTCAGCGGCGAAACGGCGCGCGGCGCGTATCCGCTCGAAGCCGTGAAGACGATGGCGACGATCGCCTGCGAAGTCGAGCGGCAGTACCCCTACACGGCCGTCCGCCGCAAACGTGCCGATGACGCGGATATGGGCGCGGCCAATCAGATCGGCACGTCGATCGCCGAAGCGGCCGTTCGCAGCGCCGACCGCCTGGGCCTGAACGTCATCGTCACCGGCACGACGACCGGCAACACTGCGCGCTACATCTCGACATACCGGCCGCGGGCACGCATTATCGGCCTCACACCGCTTGAGTCGGTCGCGCGTCAGATGGCCCTGATCTGGGGCGTCGAGTCGCTCGTCGTGCAGTCGTATCGCTACATCGAAACGCTGATCGAGATCGCCGAACAGCGCGTCGTCGCGGACGGCATCGCACAGTCCGGCGAAACGATCGCAATCACGAGCGGCATGCCCGTCGGCGAAGGCGGCACGAACGTCCTAAAGATCCACAAGCTTCCGTAACGCAACGGCATCCCAGCGATCGAACAAACGCGTGAAGGCGGCGTCCGCGTCGAACGCGGCGACCGCAGCGGCGCGTTGACCAGCCGCTTTTTCCCACGCGCCGTCAATCGCGTTCCACGTGCCCTCGATGCCGGCCGCGATGCCGGCGGCGTCGTCCGGCACGAGATAACCGGAATACGGGGCAAGCACGTCGCTCATGCCGTCGTTGTTGGAGGCAACGAACGGGATGCCGCTCACGAGCGCCTCGAGCGGCGCATACGGCAAGCCGTCACGCATCCGCGGCGTGACGAGCAGGTCGATGCCCGCGAAGAGCTCGGACGTCGGCAGATCGTCGTAGAACGTGATCGCGTTGAGCGCGCGGACGGTGCGCGCGTGTTGCCGCACGAGCGGCGTCACGCGCCCTCCGTTGGCAAACCACAGCCGTGCCGCCGGATGCGCCGGCAGCAAGCTCACGAGCGCATCGATCGCGACTTCCCACGCGCGTTCCGCATCGAGCGCGCCGACGTAGCCGATGATCGGGCCGGGACGCCCGGGGGCCCGCTCGAGATTGGGCGGCGTGAGCGGTTCGACGCCGGGCACCTCGAGCGTGATGCGTTCCTCGGCAACGTTGAAGCCCGCGATCAGCCCACGCCGCAGTTTCTCATACGCAACGACGATCTCCGCTGGGCGCGCAAGCAATTCGGGGAGCCGCTTTTCGAGAAACGGTTTGGGCATCTCGCCGTCGCGGATCGGATCTTGGAGAAACACGATCGTCCGTGATGCGTAACGCGCGGGAAGCGCCCCGAGCGCGACCGCGCCGGCAGTCCAGCCGAACGCGTACACGACTTCGGGGTCGTAGCGTTCGACGGTGCGGCGCAACGCGCCGATCGACCGCAACACGTTAAAGAGGCCGGCCGGCTTCCATGATTCGACCGGGACGCCGAGCGGACGAATCGTCTGTGCTTCGCGATCCGGCGCGAGCGCACGAATCGTGTAGCGGTCGCGTGCGGCAACGATCGTTTCCGAAACGGTGCGACGCATCGCGTGGCCGCCCGCCGAAACGGCGAGGAGCACGCGCGTCATCGAGCGCTGCGCGTCGATGCGACCAGCGTTGCCGCGTGTTCGAGCGAAATTCCCGTCGTCTCACCGGAGAGCATTCGCGCGATCTCCGCCAACCGGTCGTCCTCGGCCTGCAACGGCACGACATCGATCGTCGTCACCGCGCCGTCGTCACGTTTGCGCAGCGCGTAATGCCGCTGCGCGTACGACGCGATCTGCGCCAAGTGCGTGACGCACACGACCTGCGCGAACGTGGAGAGCCGTTGCAAGCGCGCTCCGACCGCCGCCGCCGCAGCACCACCAACGCCCGCGTCGATCTCGTCGAACACGAACGCGCGCGCGCCGTGCTCGTCGGCAAGCGCAACGACGAGCGCCAGCAGCACCCGCGAACGCTCGCCGCCCGACGCGATGCGCGCGAGCGGCCGTTCCGGTTCGCCGGGGTTCGCCGAAAACCGAAATTCGACGCGATCGCGTCCGTGCGCCGTGATTTCATCGAGCCGCTCGACCGTAACGGTGAAGCGCGCGGCCGGCATCGCCAACAACTGCAGTTCGCTCGCGACGCGCCCCTCACACGCACGTGCTGCCGCGACGCGCGCGGCGTGAAGCGCGTCAGCGTCGCGATCGATCGCCGCGTCGAGCCGTGCGATGCGCGCCTCGAGCTCGGCGAAGCGTTCGTCGCGGCCCACATCGTCGTCGAGGATGGCGGCATAGCGCGCGCGTGAAGCGGCGACAGCGTCGAGCGATCCGCCGTATTTCCGCTTGAGCGCATCGAGCGCGTCGAGCCGTCCCACAACGTTCTCCAACTCGAGCGGATCGCGTTCGACATCGTCGATCGCGCGTGCGATCGCGGCGCCGAGATCGGTCGCCTCGGCTTGCACGGCGGCGGCCGCTTCCGCCAGCGGCGCGAACCCGCGGCCGTAGCGCGCGAGCGCAGCGAGTGCGTGCGCGGCGACGCCGAGCGCGTCCACCGCGCCGTTGTCATCTTCGAGCGCGGCGCGCGCCTGTGCCAGCGCGGTCGCGATCGCTTCGGCGTTAGCCAGGACGTCGCGGCGTTCGCGCAACAGCACGTCTTCGTCGCCGGCGGCCGCGGCCGCGTCGATCTCGTCGCGTGCAAAGCGCGCGAACTCCCGCTCGGCCACTGCCCGTTCCGCGCCCGACCGCAACGCGTCGCGCTCGACGCGCAGCGCGCGCCGTTCGTCGTGGGCGGTACGCAGGCGTTGGCGTGCCGACAGCGCGGCGTCGCCCCCGAACGCGTCGAGCGCGTCACGCGCGAAGCCGGGCTCGAGTAGCCGTTGTGCTTCACCCTGACCGATCGCGTCGACGATCTGCGCGCCGAATCCACGAAGTTGACCGGCGCCGACGGCGATGCCGTTGATCCGCGCGTACGATCGGCCGGCGCTCATTTCGCGGACGATCACGACGTCGTCGTCGGCGTCGAGCTCGATTCCGGCGTCGGCGAGCGCTGCCCGTAACACATCGCCAGGCGCGAGCTCGAGGCTCACGCGCGCGCGTTCGCCATGCACCATCTCGCGCTCGATCCGGCCACCGAGCGCGGCGTCGAGTGCGCCCAGCAACATCGATTTGCCGGAGCCCGTCTCGCCGGTGAACGCCGTGAAGCCCTCACCGAACGCGACCTCGGCACGCTCGATCAAGCCGACGCCCTCGATCGTGAGGCGCAATAAGCGATTCATCCCTGTTTGATCGGGACGCCCCACTGCAACTTCTCTTCAAGCCGCGCGAAAAACGCGCGCGGGCGTGTGCGCGCAAACTTGACGCTGCGCGCGCCGCGAATGACCGTCACCTTGTCGCCCGATGAGAGATCGGCAACGAACGTGCCGTCCGTTTCGAGATTTGCGTGCACGATCTCGGAGTCGCACGAAATCTCGATCGTCGCCGTGGTCGGCAAGAGCAGCGGGCGTGCGAAGAGGGTATGCGGTAAGAGCGCGATGACGCCGAACGCATCGACGTCGGGCGAGATGATCGGCCCTCCGGCCGAGAGAAAATAGGCGGTCGATCCGGTCGGTGTGGAGACGACGATGCCGTCCGAGGGAATCTGCGCGATCAATTCGCCGTCGAGCGAGAGTCCGAAGGGTGCCATACGCGCCTGAGCACCGCGCCGAACGACGACGTCGTTGAGCGCGAAGTGCGCACCGATGCCGTTGACGGAAACCTGCAGCGCTACGCGTTCTTCGACTTCGAAATCGCCGGTAAAGACACGACGCAAGACGTCGAGGCTGCCGTTTTCGGTCTCGACCTCGGTGAGGAAGCCGAGCCGCCCGGTGTTGACGCCGAGAATCGGCACGTCGAGTGGCACCGCGAGGCGAACGCCGCGCAACAACGTCCCGTCGCCGCCGATCGTAACGATCATTTCGGCCGATTCGAGATAGACGCCCGGGCTTTCGATGCCGAGCGGATCGACGTTGTCGGCAATCGCGACCGCGAGGCCGGCCTCGCGTGCCATTTGCGCGATCGTCGTCGCGATCTCGCGCGCATTCGGGCGCCCGATATTGACCGAAAGCGCGATCGTCTTCATGGGTTTCCTTCGGGCGGCGGCTCATCGACGGTCGCATCGATACGCGCGTCGTCGATCGACGTCCCCGGCCGTTCAATACGGAAAAAGAACTCGACGTTGCCGGCCGGACCGCGCAGCGGCGACCGGCAAACGTCGACCGCGTGCAGGCCGAGCGACTCGAGCGCGTCTCGCGTTTCGCGTAGAATCGCCCGATGCACCGCCGGATCGCGAACGACGCCGCCCGAACCTAAACGTTCGCGGCCGGCTTCAAACTGCGGTTTCACGAGGGCGACGATCGTTCCGGGCTCACGTAGAAACATCACTGCGCGCGCTACGATCGTTCGCAAGGAGATGAACGACGCGTCAATGACGATCAGGTCGAAGCCGGCCGGAAACGCGTCGTCCGGGACGAGCCGAAAATTCGTCCGCTCGATCGCCGTCACACGCGGGTCTTCGCGCAGCTTCCAGGCGAGCTGACCGTAGCCGACATCGAGCGCGACGACCGAACGCGCACCGTGCGCGAGTAGCGCGTCGGTGAAGCCGCCGGTCGACGCGCCGACGTCGAGCGCCTCGCAGCCGGCCGGGTCGAGGGCAAATGCCTCGAACGCGCCTTCCAGCTTCTCGCCGCCGCGGCTGACGTAGCGCGGCGGCGTCGCGACCGCGACGGCGGCGCCGGTGCGCACCGCGGCGCCCGGCTTGGTGCGCGGCTCGCCGTCGACGCGAACGCGGCCGGCCAAGATCAAGCCGCGCGCCTGTGAGCGCGTCAGTCCGGTTTGAGTGGCGACAACATCGTCCAAACGCGCGCCCGAGCGAGAATACACGGTCGCGGTGGCCTTCGGCACGACCGGAGCGATTCCGGGCGCATCCTCGGCGTGGTTCGACGCTGTCGTGGCCGTCGTGACGAACAACGCGTGGCGGATGCCGACGTTCTACATTCCGCACGGCGGTGGTCCGTGGCCGTTTCTGCCGGAACGCGCGGCCGAACTGACCGGACTGACGACGTTTTTGGAAGGGTTGCTCGCCGGCGTCGGCGCGACGCCGCGTGCGATCGTCGTGGTCTCCGGGCACTGGGAAGAGCCGGTCCCGACGGTCGTCGCGCGGCCGGATTATTCGATGCTCTACGATTACACCGGCTTTCCCCCGCACACGTACGAACTTCAGTATCCGGCGCCCGGGTCGCCGGACGTCGCGGAACGCGTGCGCGAGCTCCTTCGCGATGCCGGCGTTGCGACGGCCGTCGAACGGGAGCGCGGATACGACCACGGCGTCTTCGTCCCGTTCATGCTGATCGCGCCGGACGCGACGGTCCCGATCGTGCCGCTCTCCCTCGTCGCGGGCCTCGATCCGTCGCAACATCTTGCGCTCGGGCGCGCGCTGACGCCGCTTCGTCGCGAAGGCATCCTGATCGTCGGCAGCGGTATGAGTTTTCACAATCTGCGCGCCATCTTCGGCGGCGCGGACCTCGCGCTCGCCGAGCCGTTCGACGCCTGGCTCAACGCGACGCTCACGGGCGAGCCGCGTGACCGCGACGCACTGCTCGCCGCGTGGTCGTCGGCTCCGGGGGCGCGTTTTTCCCATCCGCGCGAAGAGCATCTGCTGCCGCTGATGGTCGCCGCCGGCGCGGCGCGGGACGAGCCGGCGACGCGCGTTTATCACGAAACGATCATGGGCGCCGCGACGTCGGGCTTCCGCTTCGGATAGTCGCACATGCGCACGCAGGTCGACGACGAGACGATGATCCGGCGGCAGCCGATGCCGCTCTATCATGTCGTCGTGCACAATTGTGACTGCCACACGTTCGACGACGTGGCATTTGGGCTGATGCGCATCGTCGGTACCGGCCTGCGCGACGCCGAACTCAAAGCGAAGGAGATCGACTTCTTCGGCCGGGGCGTCGTGGCCACGACGAGTTTGGAACGGGCCGAACTCTACGCCGCGCGGTTACACGACGAAGTCGTCAGCGCCAGCGGAACGCTCTTGCGCACCTCGATCGAGCCCGCATAACGATTTCGTTCCTCACGCCCACGCCGACGCAAACGTCGACCGAAAATTAGTCCGTCTCCGAACACTCCGGAAAACGTTAAAACGGCTGTTCGTCGTCTACCGGAACGCGCGCCGGCGTAGCGGGCGCGGCCGTCGGTCCGTCGGCGGAGCGCAACGTTTCTTCCGCACTCTTGAGCAGCGCTTCACAGTGCACCACGAGGGTCCGGCCTTCGCGGAACAACTCGACGGAGCGTTCCAGCTCGACACCTTCGCCTTCCAGCTCTTTGACGATCGCCGAGAGCCGATCCAGCGATGCTTCAAAAGAGCGTGATTTGTTCTCCGCCATTAGCGTCTTCGCGTTCGACGCGCGCGCGAAGGGTTCCGCGAGCGAGTTGCGCTCGAATCGACGTACCCGGCGGCGCCGCGGCCGGATCGGTTAGCACGCGTCCGTTCATACTGACGATCGCGTACCCCCGCTGCAACAACGCATGCGGGTTGTGCGCCTCGAACGCGGCATTTTGCGTCGTCAGGTCGGCCCGGTCGCGCGTGACGTTGCGCCGCGCCGCGGCGAGGATCGCGTCCGCGAGCGTCCCGATTCGCAGCCGTCGCCGCGGGACGAGATCGGCGGAGCGGCGTTGCAGCGCGTCGCGCAAGGCCGCGACGCGACCGCGACGCTGCTCGAGCATCGCGCCCGGGGAACGCTTCGCGAGCTGCCGTTCGAGCGGCGTCATTCGGGCTCGGGCACGGGTAACGCAACGCTCGAACGCTGAGTCGAGCGCGCCGCGCAACGAGTCGACGGACTGCCGCCGCGCCTGCAACAATCGCGCCGGATCGGCGACCGGCGAACGGTATTCGATCCGGTCGAGCGCGCGGCGTGCGCGTTCGAGCCGCAGCGATAAGGCGCGCTGCACCGATCCGGTTCGTTCGGCGAGAACGCGCAACAGGTCGTCGCGTTTCGGCAGCACCGTTTGAGCCGCTTTCGACGGGGTCGACGCACGCATGTCTGCGACGAGCTCGATCAGTGGTTGGTCGCGCTCGTGTCCGATTGCCGCGACCGTCGGCGTCGCGCACGCGGCGATCGCGCGCACGACGCGTTCGTCGTTGAACCCCAAGAGATCCTCGTAGGAGCCGCCGCCACGCACGATAACCAGCAGGTCCGCACGTGATGCGTCGGCCGCCCCGATCGCGCGAACGATGTCCGGCACCGCCGCAACCCCGTTCACCGGCGACTCGAACAGCCGCAACGCAACCTGCGGCGCACGTTCGCGTGCCTGCGTCACGAAATCGCGCGTGCCGTCACCGCTCGGCGAACCGACGAGTGCGACGCGAAAGGGAAATCGCGGCAGCGCGCGTTTGCGTCCGTCGGCGAAGAGCCCCTCGCGCTGCAATTTGCGCGAGAGTTCTTCGACCCGGGCATGCAAGGCGCCGACGCCGGTCAACTCGAGTTTCGCCGCGACGAGTTGATACGTCGAATCGCGAATGTACGTTCTTACTTCGCCGTACGCGATCACGTCGGCACCGTTCTCGAGCGCCGGAAATGTTGCGGCGCGTTCGGCGAATGCAACACACTTGAGGACCGCGTCGCGATCTTTCAGCGAAAAGTAGGTGTTGCCGTTCGGCTGCATGCGCAGGTTCGAAATCTCACCTTGCACGCCGACGTACTGCAGGTGCCGGTCGTCGGTGAACTTCTTTTCAAGGTACCGGCCGAGACGGCTCGGTGTGATGATCGGTGTGCGCGACGCCGGCGTGACGCTCACGGCGTCGGCGGGGCTTTCGGGTCGGCTTCGAGCGTTTGGAACGTCGTTCCATCGCCGACCGCATCACGCGGGGGTGCCGGGTCTTTCGGTGCGGCCGGCGTTGCGATCGCGGCGTCATCGGGCGCGGCGGCTTTCGTGAACGCGGTCTTCCGGACGGTCGTGACATACGGTGAGGGCGTCGCTCCGTCGCCGCACGTTCGCGCGGGGGCCGTCGCGGTGAGAAACACCTCGGGTTTGCCGCTATCGCACAACGTCACCCGTCGCACTTCTTGCGACGGCAACACGAAGTCGTGCTTCGGCGTTTTGGCCAACGCGGCTTTCATGAACCGTGCCCAGATTCGCGCCGGAATGTTGCCGCCGTAACTTTCGTTCATGCGGTGATAATCGTCGTTGCCGATCCACACGGCCGTGACCAAGTCGGGCGTGAACCCCACGAACCAGGCGTCGCGATAGTCGGACGTCGTGCCGGTTTTGCCCGCGGCGGGCCGGCCGATCTGCGCGTTCGGATAGCCCGTGCCCTCGTTGATGACCGACGTCAACATCGACGTGACGATGTACGCGGTTCCGGCACTGACGACTTCCGTCTGCTGCGGATACGAGTTATCGAGCACCGGTGACCCATACGAATCACGCACGATCCGAATCGGCGAGGGGTCGATGTGAATACCCGCGTTTGCAAGCGTTGCATACCCCGCCGCCTGATCCAGCGGCGAGATGCCGCTAGTCCCCAGCGCGAGCGAAAGATTTGCTTCGAGGGGTGATTTCACGCCCATGCGGCGCGCGTATTCGATCACGCGGTCGACACCGAGTTGTTCCGCGAGTTTGACGGCGACGACGTTGCGCGATTGCGCGAGTGCGTAGCGTAACGTGATCGGCCCGAGGTAGCTGTGATCGTCATCTTGCGGCGCCCAGCGCGTTCCGTCGCCCATCGGATACGAAATCGGCGAGTCGTCGACCGTCGCGGTCGGCGGCATGCCGCTGTCGATCGCCGCCGTGTAGACGTACGCCTTGAACGACGACCCGGGCTGACGGCGCGCTTGCCATGCACGGTTGAACTGGTTGGAGAGCGAAAATCCGCCGGCGCCCCCGACCATCGTGAGAATCTCGCCGGTCGACGGCCGGATCGCGACGAGCGCGGCTTGTCTCGCACCGATGCCTTCCGATTTCGCCTGGGTGATGCCCCAGTTCACCGCTTCTTCGCCGAGCTGCTGCATGCGCGGGTCGAGCGTCGTGTAGACTTGCAGGCCGCCCTCGAACGTCGCTTGCGTGCCGAATTGCGACTCGAGCAGATGCGTCACATACGTCGTGAAATACGGATAGCGATACGATTGCAAGCCTTGCGAACGTTCGGCGATCAGTCCGAGCGGACGGGCGCGTTCGGCCTCGGCTTGCTCTTGCGTGATGAAGCCGCTCGCGACCATGCGCTCGAGCACGTGCGACTGCCGCTCTTTCGCGTGACCGATACTCACGAACGGCGAGTAGTCGGACGGGGCCGCGGGCATACCGGCCAGCATCGCGGCTTGGCCGATGCTCAGATGGCCGACATCGGTTCCGAAGTAGGTGTGCGCGGCGGCTTGCACGCCGTACGCGCCGGAACCGAAATAGATGATGTTGAGATAGCGCTCGAGGATCTCGTCCTTGGTATAGTAGCGCTCGATCTCGATCGCGAGCAGAATCTCTTGAATCTTGCGCGCGTAGGACACTTCGTCCGAGAGAAACAGTCGGCGTGCGAGCTGTTGCGTGATCGTAGACGCGCCTTGAAAGCGTTCGTGGCGCCAATCGGCGACGGCGGCCCGCAAGATGCCGCCGGGATCGACGCCGTGGTGCTGATAAAAATGTTGGTCTTCGGTCGCGATGAACGCGTTGCGTACCGGGACCGGAATCTGCGCGATCGGCACCCAGATGCGATTTTCGGTATACAGGTTTGCAAGCTGCTGGCCGTTTCGTGCGAAGACGCGCGTCGACCGCGACGGTTGGTAGTCGGCCATTCGGTTGATGTCGGGCAAGTTGCGCGAATACGAGGCGACGATGCCGGCGACGATGCCGACGCCGAGCAGAACGCCGAAGAGCGCCAGCAATGCGACGGCACGCACGATGCGTAACGCCGGCGGCGTCGTACGCTTGCCCGACCCGCGAACGACGCCCCGCGGACGCGCGGTCGCGCTACGTGCCAACGCCCGGCTCCGCGTGCGACGCAGCGCGCGAGAGCACGCCGTTGACGAAACGTCCGGAATCTTCGGTCGAGAACTTTTTCGCGAGCTCGACCGCCTCGTTGATGACGACCGGCACCGGCGTCCCGACGCGATGTTGCAGTTCGAAAATGCCCATGCGCAGCACGATCCGGTCGATCGTCGGAAGGCGCTCGATCGTCCAACCGTCCAGGAGCGGCGCGATGAGCGCGTCACTTTCGTCGGCGTATTCCAGCGTTCCGAACACGAGGTCTTTCACGAACGCGCGACCGTCGGCCGCATCGAGTCGCGCCGTCGTCTCGCCGAGCACGTCTTCGGGCGCGCGATGTCCGACCTCGGTCCCGTAAAGCGTCTGCAGCGCGAGTTCACGAGCATGCCGACGCGAACCACCCGTCGTCATAGGAGCGTCCTCGGCTCTTCTCCGCTGCGCTTCGACTCGCTCGGTACGCTCAGCGTCCTCGGCTTTTCTCCGCTGCGCTTCGACTCGCTCGGTACGCTCAGCGTCCTCGGCTCTTCTCCGCTGCGCTTCGACTCGCTCGGTACGCTCATACGGCGGCCGGTTCGCGCCGGGCCAAGTAGCGCGGGAGCCAGTCGACCCCGAGCCCGGCGCGATGGAAGTCAACGCTGCGCAGGATTTCGCGAGCGAACTCGACCGTCGTCTTCACACCTTCGATACGCGTTTCGGAAAGCGCGCGTTCCATGCGCAGGATCGCCGACTCGCGCGTCCGGCCCGTCACGATGATCTTTGCGAGCATCGAATCGTAGAACGGCGGCACGACCGCTCCCGAGAAGACGTGCGTGTCGACGCGCACGCCGGGGCCGCCGGCAAACTCGACGCGCGTCAGGGTTCCGGCAGCCGGGGCGAAGTTGTTTTCGGGATCTTCGGCGTTGACGCGCACTTCGATCGCGCAGCCGTGTGGATGCAGATCGTCTTGCGTAAATCCGAGCGGCTCGCCGGCCGCGATGCGGATCTGTTCCTTGACGAGATCGACACCATACACCATCTCGGTGACCGGATGCTCGACCTGAATGCGCGTGTTCATCTCCATGAAGTATACGTCGTCACCATTGACGAGGAACTCGAGCGTACCGGCGTTGGTGTAGCCGACCGCGCGCGCGGCGTTGACGGCGATATCATGAAGCCGTTCGCGCACCGCCGTATCGAGCGCCGCGGCCGGCGCCTCTTCGATCAGCTTTTGATGCGACGGCTTTTGGACCGAACAATCACGTTCGCCGAGATGCACGACGCCGCCATGCTGGTCGGCGAGTACCTGCACTTCGATGTGCCGCGGCGAGCGAATCAGCTTTTCGACATACATGCGGCCGTCTTTGAACGACGCTTCCGCTTCGGCGAACGCCGTCAGGAACGCAGCCGCCATTTCATCCGGAGCTTCGACCGCGCGCATTCCTTTGCCGCCGCCGCCGGCCGTTGCTTTGAGCAGCACCGGATAGCCGAGGTCGTTCGCGACCGCCAGCGCATCGTCGGCGTTCGCAATGATGCCGCTCCCCGGCGTCGTCGGAACGCCGGCCTCCTGCATGATGCGTTTCGCTGTCGCTTTGTCGCCCATCGCCGCGATCACGTCCGGCGAGGGGCCGATGAACGTCAGACCGTGGTCCCGCGCGATCTCGGCAAATCGTGCGTTCTCGGCGAGAAAGCCGTAGCCGGGATGAATCGCGTCGGCGCCGCTGATCAGCGCCGCGGAGATGATGTTTGCGACGTTGAGATACGAGTGCGCGACGGCGCCCGGTCCGACGCAAAACGCTTCGTCCGCATGGCGAACGTGCAGCGAAGCACGATCTGCGTCACTGAAGATCGCTACGGTTGCAACCCCGAGCTCATGACACGCGCGATTGATCCGTAGCGCGATCTCGCCACGATTGGCGATGAGAACCTTACGAAACACGCGCTAGTGTTCGATCGCGAAGAGGGGTTGACCGTATTCGACCGGCTGGCCGTCGGTGACGTAAACCGCGGCGACGCGGCCGGCGCTGCGCGTTCGAACGCTGTTGCGGATACCGAGGGTTTCCACAAAGGCAACTTCGCGATCGCTCTCGAGCAGCATGCCCTCGGTCAACGGCGGGTGCATGAAGCGCACGATGCCGACGACGTCGGCGCGGACGGCGTCATTCGAACGCGACTCGAGAACGTCATTCCGAATGTCGGCCGGGACGACCGGCGCCTGGCTCGGCGCACGGCGGAACTCAAGCTCGAAGTCACCGTCACGGACGTTCAAGCGCGCATAGCCGCCGGCGTGGAACGCTGCGGCCAGCGGCCGAACGCGCTCCGCGATCGTCTCGTCGATCATCGGATAGCCGTCATTCGAGCCTTCAGAAAGCGGTCCCGCCGCTCGGGGTTAATGGGTCGAGGAGCGAGCAACAACGAGGGCCGATCGAACGTGACGTTCGGACGCCGGTCACAGTCGGCATGTGCTGCTCAGCACGATTCACCATGGGCTCCCTTGAGACCGAGGTCCAGCGAACGACCGCCGCGTAGCGCTCGCCATGCTCGCACTGCTGGTCGCATCGATTGCCGCGCTGGCAATCATCGTGATCGTCGGCATCGAGATCATGCGGCAACGTAAGAACACAGCACTTTCGGTCACGAAGCGGACCATCCCGCGACGTCAGCCGCAGCTCGAAGATCGCATTCGCTCGGCCTTTGACGGCCCGCGCGAAAAACACGGCGACATCTTCGTGAGCTTCGCGATCTGGCGCCGCGATCAAGAAACGCGGATGGAGCTCTTCGCCGCCGATCCGTTCGCGCAACTCAACGAATTCACGCGCTGCCTCATTGTCCGGCACCTGTGGCGCGCGCTCGAGCAATTGGTCGAAGGATCGGTCGTCGTGGTGGATTCACCGCCGCAGACGTGGTCGGCCGCGGTCGACGAGAAATTTCACGATCACGGCATCGATCCGTGGCGTCTCGTGCCGCTGGTCGGCCATGCGATCGTGGCGCCCCAGTTCGCAAAAGAGTGAGCGCTCAAGGACGGTAGACGAGACCCAGATCGATCACCGGCTGAATGGATCGCGTTTGGAACTGCGACGCGATCGTCTGCAGATCGGCTCGAAAGCGCGGATCGTTTTGCAGCGGCCCGGTCGCCGACGTCGTCACCGAGCCGTTGCGAAGCACGAGTCCCACGTCGAACGAAAGCGCAAAGCCGCGCGTGATTCCGGTACCGCCGCCGACGCCGGCGTAGATCGCAGGGTGGCCGTATGAAACCTGCGCGCCCACCACACCCGCCTGCGCGGTCGGATAGACGCTGTGGTTGATCGTATACGTCGTGCCGTCGACCGACTGCACGGCATAATTCGTGTAGTCGCCCCCGAAGAGTAAGCCGGCCGAGAGCCGATAGCGTCCGGAATTGGGCCGCCAGTCGGCGGCAACCAGCACGTTCGACTCGTGAAGGGTTCGTGTCCACGGAGCCCCGCCGTACGTCTGCTGATCGTCGGTCGAGAGCGCGCCGGTCGAGACGCGCGCGCTGAGATTGAAAAGCAGCGGCCGCTCGAGCGATATGCCGAATCCAAGCGTGCTGGCCTGCACGCCGAACGAAATCGGATCGAACGAATCGGCGCGCGCGACCGCGGGTGCCCCGCATAACGCGACGAGCGTCACCGCTGCCCCAACCCATTTCATTCCGCGAACTCTTCGCGTTCGAACGGTCCGATTCGTTCCACCGTGGCCAAGTCGGCAGGCGGCAACGCGTCGCGCAATTCGCCGAACCCCGGTTCGATCTCCGCGAGCGGCACCAGCACGAACGCGCGTTCGGCAAGCCGCACATGCGGAATCGTCAAGTCCGCATCGTGGAGTTCGAGGTCGTCGTACGTGAGGATGTCTAAGTCGATCGCGCGCGGACCCCAGCGATACGTTGCGACACGGCCGAGCCCCGCTTCGAGTTCCTTGAGCGCGGCGAGCAACGGACGCGGAGCCAGTTCGGTGTCGAGCGCGAGCGCCGCGTTAATGAACGGCGGCTGGTTGGTCACGCCCCACGCCGCCGTTCGATATAACGATGAGCTGGTCGCAACGATGCCGAACGCCGCAAGGCCGCGACGCGCGCTGTGCAGCGTCGCGACCGGATCGCCGAGATTCGCGCCGAGGCCGATATGCGCCCGGTTCACGTCCGCGCTTGGCGCAGCGTAATGATCGGTGTCGCACCCGCCATCAGGCGCGGTTTGGCGATGCGCACGGTGGCGTGGGAGACGCGAGCGTCGGTCAAGATCGCGTCGAGCACAGCTTGACCAAGACGTTCGAGCAGGTCGTAGGAGCGTTCGGTGACGATTCTAACGATCGTGCGATGCAATGCGTCGTAGTTGACGGTGTCCACCAAGGCATCGCTTCGACGAGCGTCGCGCAGATCGACGTCGAGGCATACATCGATGTCGAACGGCTGCGGGACGTCTTTCTCGCCGGCGTTTGCGCCGTGTCGCCCGAACACGCGAATGCCGCGAACTTCGATGCTGTCCGTCACCGGAGAACGTCATGCCAGCCAGCGGGTCGCCACCCGCGTACGATCGCATCGGCGACATGCACGACGTCACGCTGTGAGGCCACGTCGTGCACGCGGACGATGTCGATGCCCGCGGCGGCGGCGAGAGCGACGGTCGCGGCGGTGCCGAACGCGCGCTGATCGACGTCGCGCCCCGTGAGCCGGCCGATCGTCGATTTGCGCGAGGTCCCCAGCAGCGTCGGAAAGCCAAGCGCGACGAGCCGCGGCAGTGCCCCGAGCACGGCCAGATTGTGTTCCGGCGTTTTTCCGAAACCGATGCCCGGATCGAGGATCACATGCTCCGGGGGCAGTCCCGCGCGCACGCAGCGTCGCGCGGATACGTCCAGCGAGGCAAGGACGTCATCGACGACGTCGCGCTCGTAGATCGCAACGGCTTTGTTGTGCATGACGACGATCGGCGAACTCGTCGCGAGCGCAACCTCGATCAGCGCATCGGTCGCGCCCCAGATCGAATTCAGGATGTCGCCGCCGGCCGCGTGCGCTGCGCGATACACGTCGCCTTTGAACGTATCGATCGACAAAATCGCGCCCGAATCGGCTGCCCGGGCTGCCGCAACGATCGGTACGAGCCGCGCGCACTCGGTTGCGGCATCGATCGGCTGATACCCCGGACGTGTCGATTCCGCACCGATGTCGATGATGTCGCTGCCCGCGGCGCGCTGCACCGCGAGTCGCTCGAGAACGCCCGGAACGTCGAGCGCGCCGTCACCCGAGAACGAATCCGGCGACACGTTCACGATACCCATGACGTACGTGCGCGCGCCCCACGCCAACGTCCGGCCGCGGACGCGCAGCGCACCGCGTGTCGTAACTTCAGACACGCGACACGACGTTCGTCAACCACCAATCACGTAACGCGGCGACGACGAACGTCGAGCCCGTCACGACGACGATGTCGCCGGCATCGGCATTGCGCCGCGCGATTGAAAGGGCGTCGACCGGATCGCCGATTGCGCGGCCCCAAAGACCGAGATCCTGCGCGATGCTCGCGATGCGTTGGGGTCGCGTCGCCGTACGGCCGGCGACATGGTCGAACGACGTAAACGTAAACGTCGCGCGGAGGCGACGAAGCGGCTCGAGCAGACCCGGGATGTCGCGCATCTCCGCCATCGCGATGACGAATGAGAAACGACGGCCGGGAAATGTCTCCGCGAGCGCATCGACGAGGTGAGACATCTTGTCGGCGTTGTGCGCGACGTCGAAGACGAGGCTGGGATGCGACGGAAAGAACTCCATCCGCCCCGGAATCACCAGGCGCGAGAGACCATTTTCGATCGTTGCTTTCGCCGGACGCAGGTCGCCTTCGAGTTGTTCGAGTGCGCGAATCGCGACGGCGGCGTTGCGCTGTTGGAACGCGCCGAGGACCGGCAGCGAGAGCTGGTACCGGTCGACCGGCGTGACGACGTCGAACGACTGACCGTAGCGCTCGCCGCGGCGTGCCTCGATCGTTACCGTGTCGCGAACCGACACGAATGGTGCGCCGGCGGCTGCGCAGGCGGCTTCGATTTCGCCCCTCGCGTCCGGATCGTCGACGTCCGACACCAGCGGGACACCGGCCTTCGCGATACCGGCTTTGTCACGCGCAATCAGCGCCGTCGTATCGCCCAAGATCTCCGTATGGTCGAGCGATACGTTCGTGACGATCGAGACGAGCGGCTGCAGCACATTCGTGCCGTCGAGCTTTCCGCCGACGCCCGCTTCGATCACCGCAACGTCGACGCCGGCCTGTGCGAACGCGACGAACGCGAGCGCGAGCAGCGTTTCATAGTACGACGGGCGTCCATGATCGAGGGACACCTGGTCGATCGCCGGCATCATCTCGCTCAGCAGATCGCCGAATGCATCTTCGGCGATCGCCGTCCCGTCGATCCGGATGCGTTCGGTAACCGAGGAAAGGTGCGGCTTCGTGTGCAGGCCGACGCGCTGTCCCGCTTCTTGGAAGATCGCGGCCAACATCGTTGCGGTCGAGCCTTTACCGCTCGTTCCAGCGACGTGCAACGTAGGATACCGCAACTGCGGCTCGCCGAGTTCGGCGACGAACGCGCGAATGCGGTCGAGCCGGTTCGGCGCTCGACGGGAAGCCTGTTCGTTGATCAATCCGAGTAGATATGATTGCGCGCTGGAGAAATTCACCGTATTGACGTTGCCTTGCGTCCGATAGAACGCACAACCTTCAGCCGTCCGAGACAGTTCCGCCAAGCAAATCGAGCGCGTGCGGCAATACCGGACGTATCACGTCGAGCGTTTCACGCACGGCTTTCGGACTACCGGGAAGATTGACGATCAGCGTTTTATCCCGAACGCCGGCGATCGCGCGAGAGAGCATCGCGGTCGGCACATGTTCGATCGAAGCGGCGCGCATCGTCTCCCCGATGCCCGGCACCTCATAGTCGAGGACGGCGGCGGTGGCTTGCGGAGTCCGGTCGCGCGACGCGAGTCCGGTACCGCCGCTGGTCAAGATCAGGGCGAGACCCCGATCGCAGAGTTCGATCAACGCCGCCTGCAGCGCGGCCGGGTCGTCGGCGATGACGCGTTCGTCGTCGAGGCGGAAGCGCTCGTCGAGAAGTTCGCGGATGATCGGCAGGCACGCATCTGGCCGCTCACCACGGGCGGCACGATCGCTCAAAACGATCGCCGCGACACGATACGGATCAGCCGGCATGCCAGTCACCGCTCTTGCCACCGGTCTTCTCTTCGAGCCGCACCGCTTCGATGACGATGCCCTTGTCGACGGCCTTGCACATGTCGTAGATCGTGAGCGCCGCAACGGTCGTTGCAACGAGCGCTTCCATCTCGACGCCCGTCTTCGCCGTCGTGATCGCACGTCCGTCGATGCGCAGCACCGTGTCCGATTCCCAAGCAAACGCAACGTCAACCGTGTCGAGCGGGAGCGGATGACAGAGCGGAATCAACGCGCCGGTCTGTTTCGCCGCAAAGATGCCGGCAAGCTGAGCCGTCACGAACGCATCGCCTTTGGGCAATGTCGCTGCGCGCAGCGCCCGTGCGACGGTTTCCGGTAACCGTACACGCGCCGAGGCACGCGCGCTTCGCCGGGTGAATGCCTTGTCACCGACATCGACCATCGCGACCGAACCGTCAGCGGCGATGTGCGAGGGAGTCGGATCGGCGTCGTCGGTCAACGCGCGGGTTGCGCCGATTGGAAGCGCAGCCACACGAGCGAAAGCACCGCCAGCACAAAGTAGAGAAACGGATGTTTCGCGTGTGCTTTATCGCTTGAAAAGCCGAGCGCGCGCGTCACCGTGCTCGGCTCGAGCGGGTGGGCGATCGACACGATCGCGCAAACGACGAACACAACGGCGAGGACGATGGCGAGGGCCTTCATGCAATCACTTTCGTACTGAAGAGAACCAGCGCCGCGGCGCCGGCGAGAAGACAATACCAGCCGAACGGACGTAAATCGTTGTGCTGGAAATAGCGCGTGAGAAACGCGACCGACGCGTAGGCGGTGAGACCCGCGAGCACGCATCCGGAAATCGCTTCGACGGGACCGATTCCGACGCCCGGTTTGAAGAGCTCGGGTATCTCCAGCACGCTCGCGAGCAGAATCACCGGCGTCGCCAACAAAAATGAATACGTCGCCGCGTCCTCGTGATCGAGGTCGACGAGCAGTCCCGCCACGATCGACGCACCCGACCGTGAGATGCCCGGTAAGAGGGCAAAACTCTGTGCGATGCCCACCCCGGCACTCTGCGCCCACGTCAAGCGGTCGATCGGCTTCGATTCGCGGTCCGCGCGTGCACTTTGCCGCCGCCGCAGGGCTTCTCCGGCGAACATGACGAGCGCGTTGATCATGAGAAAGACCGCAACCGGAATCGGTGAGGCAAAGAGGGCGCGAACGCTCTGCTGGAAGAGCACGCCGAGAATGCCGACCGGAATCGTTCCGACGACAAGCAACCATGCGAGTTTTTCATCGCGGTCGCCGGTGAATCGACCGCGAACGATACTCGCGACAAACGCGCGCACGATACGTACCCACGTCGCCCGATAGTAGACGAGCAGCGCGATCGCCGTTCCCAAGTGCAGCACGACGACGAAGGCGAGAAACGATTCATCGCGCTCGTCGACGTGCCAACGCAGCAGCGGCGGAATGAGCACCGTGTGCCCGAGACTGGAAATCGGAAACAACTCGCTCACGCCTTGCAGCAGCGCGAGGATCATTGCCTGAGCGAACGACACCTATTGTGACTGGAAGTCGACGATGAAGTTGTAGCTGTCCGCAACGGGTTTGCATGCGACGACGCGCGTCTTAAACGAACTTTGACGAGCCGCCTGGAGCGCCGCCTGATTCAAAAGCGGACTCGGCGACCGGGATACCTTCGCATCGACGAGACGACTGTTCTCATCGAGCGTCACCAACACCGCGACTTCACCGGTGATGCCTTGCTGTTGCGCGAGGGCCGGCGTCTCCGGCTGCGCGGCATTGACCGTCCTTGCGTCGGCGTTGGGAACGGCGCATGCGAGCGGCGTCGGTGTGGGCTGAGGTGTCGGCGGAGGCGCCGGCGCCGCAGTCACCACGGGACCGCTCGTCGCCGCTCCGGTCGGCGAACCGAGCGGCACGCCGTTGGTCGAGCCTTGGGTGTGGGTATTCGCCTGCTCAGACGGACCGCCGCTATGGGCTTTGGTTTTGAGCGTATTGATCTTAATTTCTTTGGGCTTCGGCGGCTCCGGCGTTTGCTTCGGCGGCGGCGTCTCTTTGGGCGGCGGCGTCGGTGGCGGAGTCGGCGTCGGCTTCGGCGTCGGTTTGGGCGTCGGCGGCGGCGTCGGCATTTTGTCGATTTTGACCGTTTCGATCTTTTCCGGCGCTTCGGACGTGCGCTCAAAGTGTACGAACGGGCCGACGATCAAGTGCAGCAGAATCGAGAGCCCGAAACCGTAGAGCAGAAAATTCTGCGTCCGCTCACGAGCCGTGGGCGGGGCCTTGGGCGGCTGCGAACTCATCTTACGACGATTGACCTTCGGGCTGGCCTTCGACATGATTCGCGAGTCCGAAACCGGTCAAGCCCTCATTTTTGGCGGAGTCCATCACACGCAAGATCGTACCGAAATCAGCTTTCGGATCGGATTTGATAATGACGGTGCGCAAACGCCCGCCGGTCTGTTGCACGAGATCGTGGAATACGCGCGAGGCGTCGCTCTGATCGACGATCGTCGAACCGACTTGGACGCGATTCTTCGCGTCGATGAGCACGACGATCTGCGACGGCAACACCTTCAGCGAGTTTTTCGCTTGGGGCAACTTCGGCTCTTTGGTGACCGAGGCAAGGATGATGAAGATGATCAGGAGCACCAGCAACACGTCGGTGAACGGCGTGATGTTGATGGTCGACATCACCTCGTCTTCGCCTTGACCGCTCGTTACGGCCATGCTAGTGTCCTGCCTCGCAAGTGGCGATACACAAAGTGAGAGCGATTTTTCGTCGTCGCAAGGAGCGAAGAGCGCTCAAGGGCTGCGCCCTTTGAGCGATGAGCGACGCCGCGACGGCGGAAAAGCGCCGAGCGACTGTATCGGCATTTGCGAGACAGGGCACTAGGACGTCACGAATCCGACGTCGTCGAGCCCGTTCAGGCGCGCAGCGTCGAGCACGGTGATAACCGCCTGGTACGGCGCTTTGACGTCTGCGGTCAGCGAGACGTGCTTGTTGCCCTTCTGCCGTTTCGCATCCGCCATGTCGGCGTAGATATGCTGCGGATCGGACTTCTTGTTGTCGACGTACATCACGCCTTTCTCGCTCACCAGCACTTCGATGTTATCCTGTTTCTTGAGCTGGACGATCGGGGCGTTGTCGGACTTGTCCGGCAAGTTCTTTTGGAAGCCGGGCGGGGTTACGAGCGCGGCCAAGATCATGAAGATGATGAGCAGCACGAGCAACACGTCGGTGAACGGCGTGATGTTGATCTCCGCCATCACCTCGTCGTCGCCCGCTGAACCAACCATGGACATTAGCGTGCGCCGGTGACGGCCGTCGGCTGATAGAGATCGGTCGGGATCGGTGCGCCGGTGTTATGGAAGTGCAACATTTCGGCAAGCTGATTCGCGGCGACGATCATCTCTTGATTGTACGCCTTGATGCGCGACTTGAAGTAGTTGAAGAAAATGACCGAGACGACGGCAACGAAGAGGCCGGCGGCGGTCGTGATCAGCGCCTCGGACACACCTGCCGCGACAACGGCCGGCGTCGAATTGCCTTTGAGCGCAATGTCTTGGAACGCGCGGATGATGCCGAGCACCGTTCCGAAGAGACCGACGAACGGCGCGATAACGGCGATCGTTCCGATAATGCCCAAGTTGCGTTCGAGTGCGTTGAGATGCTCCATGAGCGCGATCGATAGGGCATCAGTGATATCGGCGCGATTCTTCTCACCGCGCTTGAGGCCGAACTCGAGAATTTTCGGCAACATGCCCTTGTTCTGCTGACATACTTTGATCGCGCCGTTAAGATCGTCGGAAGCGATCTTCTGACCGAGCGACCTCAGCAAACCCTTCGAGTCCGAGTGTTGGCTCGAAAAGAACATCAGGCGTTCGATCACGATGGCGATAGCGACGATCGAGAGGAGCAACAACGCCCACATCGCGGGGCCGCCGCTTGCGATTGTTTGGAAAAAAGCTCCAATGTCCACGTACGTTCTCCGGGCAAAAAGAAATTAGAGGCGATGCGGCCGACGAGGCTCAGGGGTGTTGGCCCCTCATTCTATGATTCCTCGTCGCTTTTTCGTGCAAATGTCGAACGTTTAGTGCGCGGGGGCGCTAAGTTTTTTCAGATTGTCGTCTACTTGTTTTGCAAACACGGGGTCGCTACTGTACAGCGGACTTGCCTTTGCCTTGTTCATGTTGGCCAGCGCCGTCTTTTGGTCGCCGGCTTGCGCAGCGACGAAGGCGCTCACGAGCAGCGCTCGTCCGTTCGTCGGATCCGCTGCAAGCGCTTTGTCCGATTCGGTCTTTAACTTCTTATAATCCGGCGTTTTGTCGGTGAGCATGATGAACGCGGCTTGCCCGTAGAAGTTCCCCGCGTCGGCGGGGAAGAGGGTCGCGCCGTTTTCGAGTCGCGCGACGGCATCGCTGACTTTGCCGGCGTTGGCCTGTGCGACCGCATCGTTCATAACGGCAGCGTATTGCGCTTGCGTGAGTTTCGATTGCAGCGAGGGATCGTAGCGAAGCGCCTCTTTTCCCGATGCGGCGGCGGCATCGTAGGCTCCAGTATTGAGTTGCGCCACCGACAAGCTCATGTCGATCTGAGCGAGCGTCTTGTCGTCGGCTTTCGCGTCCTTCGCAAGACCGAGCGCTTTTTGCAAATCCGGGACCGCCGCTTGAAAATTCTGCTGGTTCGCGCTGGCCACGCCCCGCAGGTAGTACCCCTGCGGCGACGCCGGACTCAATTCGATCACGTGGCCCGCGCTCGCGGCGGCTTCTTTAAATTTTTGATCGCCGAGTAATGCCGACGCGTTTTTCCCGTACGCTTGAGCGGCCAGGCTCTTGTACTGATCCGGAACGGACGGTACGTTGTCAAACGCGGCCGCCGCCGCGACGTTGTCGCCCGAAAACGCGTTTGCGACGCCGAGCAGCGTATTCGCTTGCACGTCGCCGGGATGGGCTTGCAGGTAGGTTTGCAACTGCGCTTTCGCGTCCGCATACTTGCCGGCGCGAATCGCAGCGTATGCGGCGGCCGTCGGGCTCGCGCTCACGACGCCCGCGTTCGCGAACTTCAGCGTGTAGTCGTAGAACCCGTCGACGGATTTACCGTCGCGCTGCGCCGGTTTGTACGAAGAAGTTTTTGCAATCTCGAGCGCGGCTGCGTTGTTGCTCGCGTTCGTCGTTTTGATCACGTGCGTAACGTTAAACGAGCCGTCCTTCTTGACGAACACCTGCACGGTAACGTTTCCGGAACCCGACACTGCCGACGTACTCGCACCCGGCTTGACCAGTTTCGGCGGGACATAAAACGATCCGGTTTGCGCACGGGCGGAGAGCGGCACAGAGACGAGCGCAACGGTTGCGAGAAGGCGCGCGATGTTCGTGGACATACTACCTCGTGGGAACGGCGAACGGTGATGAGCGGCCGGGCGTTTCGGATCGTTCCAAAGCGGCGACGGCGGAGCCGGCGTCGGCGAAATACGACACCAACGTGCCGACTTCTCCTTGCTCGAGTGCGGCCGCGGCTGCGTCGAGTGCGTTGGCAACTGAGCGCAACTCGGCGGCCAGCGCGCCACTGTTCACCGTAAAAATCGTCGACCACAAATCGACCGGCGAGTGCGCCAAACGCAACATCGACGCGATGCCCGGACCGCAAACGTCGTACGTTCGTGGATCGGCGGCGGCGACCGCGGCCAGCCGCGCACCGAGCGTTACGGCAAGCGCTTGCGGCAGATGCGACGTGAGCGCAATGAGCCGGTCGTGATCGGCGGGCGCGAGTTCGACGACCCGCGCCCCGAGCGTCGTGATCAGCGCGGTCAAGATGGAACGCGCCTCGTCGTGCGCGGCGGGGTCGACGACCCACGTGCGGCCGTCGAAGAGCACGGCGTCCGCTGCGCCGAAGCCGCCGACCTCACGCCCGGCCAGCGGATGCGACGCAACGAATCGCGGAAGGTGCGCGCCGGCCGCAGCAACCGGTGCTTTGACGGACGCAACGTCGAACACCAGCGCTGGACGCGCCAGGGCCGATTCGTCGCGCAGTGCCGCGATCGTCACGTCGATCGGCAACGCGATCGCGACGACGTCACAGCGCTCTGCTAACACCGCAAGATCGGCGGCAGCGTCGTCGAGCGCGCCGGCGCCGCGTGCGGCGTCGAGTGCGCCGGCATCGCGATCGAAACCGATCGTGGTCCAGCCCGCGGCGTGAGCGCGCAGCGCAATCGAACCGCCGATGAGGCCGACACCGGCAATGCCGAGGGTCCGCTTCACGTGCGTTCCAAATCCGGACGCAGCACGCGCGCACCGTCGAGATAGACGTGCACGATCTCGTCCGCGCGTTTCATCGTATTGACGTGCAAGAGAACCCGAATCACGCGCGGGAGCCCGCCCGGAACGCCGATTTCGGTGAAGTTCAGCAGCGGCACGAGGGTCCAACCCATCCGCCGCGCCGCCGCAGCGGGAAACTGCGACACGAGATCGGGCGTCAGCGTGAAAAGCGCTGAGGCGATGTCGTCGACGACGATGCCGTTCTCCGCAACGATTTCACGCAAAAGCCGTTCCGTCGCATCGAGCAATTCGGCCGCGTCGTCGCGTTCGACGGTGATCGCACCACGCACGCCGCGCACCATCATGCCTCGTCGCTCGCAGGCACGTCGTTCGCAGCGTCGCCGATTGCACGCAGCGCAAAGAGCTCGCGCGTCGACGCTTCGCGAATCGCACCGGGAACGAGATCGCCCAGTGCGATCGGTCCGAAGCGCAGTCGCGTCAATTCGAGCACCGGGCGATCGAGTTCGTCGAACATTCGCCGCACCTGTCGATTGCGTCCCTCGTGAATCGTGAGATCGATGACGCTGCGATCGCGTTTCGTTGCGACGACACGAAGCTGGGCCGGTTCCGCGCGGCCGTCCTCGAGCCGGATGCCCGATTGCAACGACGTAACCTGGTCCCGCGTCAGGCGTCCGCGAACGATGGTGCGATAGGTTTTCTCGACGCCGTACCGCGGATGGGTGAGGATGTTCGCAAGCGCTCCGTCATCGGTGAGCAGCAACACGCCCGACGTGTCGTAATCGAGCCGTCCGACCGGGACGACGCGCCGCGTCACCTTCGCGCGTGCCAGCACGTCCGCGATCGTGCGACGTCCTTCGGGATCGCGCATCGTCGTCACGACGCCGTGTGGTTTATTCATCACGAGATACGCTGGTTCGTGCGCCGGTTCGACGGTCCGCCCCGCATACTCGACGACGTCACCCGCGCCGACCGTCGTGCCCAATTCGCGTGCGACGCGGCCGTTCACGCGAACCAGACCCGCGACGATCAACTCTTCGCAACGTCGACGTGAGGCGATACCGCCTGCAGCGAGATAGCGCTGCAATCGCATGCTCCCGGCGCTAACGCGCCGCCGGCACGTCGTCGGCGAGCGCGGTTGCGACGTCGATCGGCGAACGCGTTGCGAACGTCGTGCGCAATTCGCGCGCGCGATGCGCTTCGATTTCGGAGAGCAGCAGTTCGTCTTCGCGCGTTGCGGAGGCACGGAAGTCGATCGGTATCGCAACACCGCCGGAAGCGAGGTCGTGCGAGAGCACGTATTCGCCGCTCGCGATTCCGGCCGCTTCTTCAGCAAGCACCGAATCGAACGCCGACGCGCCGTCGACCGCGACCACGGCGACGATCGTGAGCGAACCGCCTTCTTCGCAGGCGCGTGCCGCACCGAAGTAGCGCTTGGGTTTGATCACGCTCGAGAAATCCGGCGGACGTCCGGCCGTATTGCCGGGACCGAACGCACGCGCCAGACGCGTAAGCGAATCGAGCACGATGACGACGTCGCTGCCGAGTTCGACAAGCCGCTTCGCTCGCTCCATGACCAGCTCCGCGGTTGCGACGTGGTGATCGGGGTGCTCGTCGAACGTCGTCGCGACGACCTCCCCGTCGATCCGGCGCCCGAGCGTCAGCGCATCTTCCGGCCGCCCATCGATGGAGAGTACGATCAGGTGCGCCTCGGCATCGTTCGCGAGAATTCCGCGGGCGATCGCCACGATCGTCGACGTCGGATCGACGCGCGGCGGCGCTGTAACGATCGCGCGGCCACCGCGGCCGAGCGGCGCGAGAAGGTCGATCGCACGCGCGACGGCTTCGCCGCGCGTCGCGAGTTTCCAACGCTGCGCCGGCGCGACGGCGTTGAGGTCCTCGAAAGAGCGGCGCGTGCGGATCGACTCCGGATCGTAGCCGTTGACGGTCTCAACTTTGACGATACCGTAGTATTTCTCGTTGTCTTTGGGGCGTCGGACCTGGCCGGCGACGAGGTCGCCACGGCGCAGTTCGAATCGGCGGATCTGCGACTGGCTGATGTAGATGTCGTCGGCGCCGATCAAGTAGCCCTCACGCCGTAAGAAACCATAGCCCTCGGGCAAGATGTCGAGAACGCCGTTCGCGCTCTCGAGCCCCGACCGCTGCGCCTGTATCTCGAGAATTTGGGCGATCAGATCGTCCTTCTTGATCTTGACCGGCGTCGCAATCTCGAACGTTTTGGCCAGCTCGTTGAGCTCGGCTTTACTCATCTCGACGAGTTGGTCCGCCGAGAGCGACGGCGGCCCAACGGCCTGCGGAAATTCCGGCTGCGCGAAAATGTCGGCCTGTGAGGGCGCGCCGTTTTCATTGAAACGGTTGCGATGCCGGCGTGACCGACGGCGGCGGCCGCCACCTTCGGGCCGGCCATTCTGCGGGGGTCGATTGTCGTATTGCAGCGGAGTCGCTCTCGCGGGAATGCGTTCGACGCCGATTGATCGACCGGTGGAGGCTACCGGGATCCATCGCAGCGGCGGAACGAGGGGGGAAATCCTTCGACAGGCTCAGGACAGGCGAAATTGCGCCTGGCGATAGGACGACGCACGAACTATAGCACACGCGGCTTTACGGCGACAAGGACCGCGGACCACTGAGTGCCCGGCTTCCACGAACATAGAAGCGATGAGGCAGCGTCGCCGCCTTCGTTAAGCCGATGCGTACGCTCTCGGCGAACGCCGGCCGTGTGCCGTCGTCGGCCAGCCACAATCGCTCGTCGAGATCGAGGTCGAGGCCGTTGAGCGCGGGGCCGATCTCGAATGCCCGCGTGAGATTGCCCGGGCCACGTGCCAGATCGTCGTCCCGAAGGCCGGCGCGCCCGCGCAGCGCGCGCATCCGCTCGAGCCCGCACAGCGGCTCGACCGCGCGAACGAGCACGGCTGCACCGACGCCCGCCGCCTCGGTCGAGATGTTCAAGCAATACGCCGTTCCGTAGATGAGGTAGACGTACGCATGCGCGTGCGCGAGATACATCGACGCATTGCGGCGAGTCGGGCCGCGAAACGCGTGGGATGACGGGTCGTCCAAACCGTAGCCTTCCGTCTCGACGATCCGGCCGGCGAGCAGCTCGCCGTCGTCCAAGCGCCGGAACAGGAGCGTACCGAGCAATTGGCGCGCCAACGATAAGGTTTCCGATGAGAGATCGGCGCGCCGTAGGCGTTCAGGCGGCGGTTCGCAGGGAAAGCTCGGCGCGTGCGCGCCCTTCGAGATCGGCGATTTCACGGGCGTCGGCGCGTTCGACGCGCGCCGACACGAAGCCGTTGAGCGTGCAACGCGTCTTCACGTAGGACATGGCAAGAGCCGGCGCTACCACATTCGGCGCCGCGAGATCGCGGACGAGCGCATCATCGCCCAACCGAACGCGAATACGCGCATAACCACGGCGTCGAAGCTCGACACCGATGGCCGTCACGGCCGCATATCCGATTTCGCGGCCATCGTAAAGTGCCAGCGGCGACGTCACGAACGGCACGCGCACGACGCCTTGCCCGCTTCCGTTCGCGATCGCTGCGAAGGCGATTCCTCGACCGGTCGGGTCAGCGGCATATCCGACGATGACGTCGGCGGCGGAATTACGGTTCACGTTGCTCACTCCCAGTTTCATCATAGATCGAACGTATGTTCGAGTCAATATCGTTTGTCGTTCGTGTGCCCATGATCCGCGATCAGAGTGCCAAACGGGCGGCACTCTGCGCCGTACGATAGAAATGTTGCATCACCCTCGACTGGGCGGCCGGAGACGCGGTAACGGCCCGCGCCACGGCAACTTCGGAGCGCAGCTCCGATGCCGCAAGACTCATTGCCGCGCCGACGGCGGCCCCCAGCGGTGGAACGACGTGTGCGTGCGGGGCGGCTACCTCACGAGCGACCGCCGAGTCGACGGCCACGATGGGAAGCCCGGCGGCCATCGCTTCCAACAGCACGAGACCCTGTGTGTCGGTAAGGCTGGTGAAGACGAACGCGTCGGCGGCCGCATAAAGCTCGGGCATCGCGGCCGGGGCGATCCGGCCCGCAAACGTGACGCGTGCGGCGAGCCCGCGTCTCCGCGCCCGTGCGACAAGTGCGCTTCGGTGAGCGCCGTCGCCGACGATCGCCAAATGCACATCGCTCGCAGCGTACATCATCGCGTCGATCGCAAGCTCGACGTTTTTCTCACGACCCAAACGCGCGACGAGCAGCACTAAGCGCCCGCGATCGCCGGCGCCGAGCAGTGCTCGCGCCGCCCTCGATCGCACGGCGCCGCGAAAACGCGCCGCGTCAATGGCGCTCGGCACGACCTCGATGCGCGAAACAACGTTCATCCCCAGCAGACGGTCGCGCATCGCATGCGTCGGCGCGATGACGATATCGGCCCGGTTTGCGAACGTGCGCGTCAGCGCGATCAGCGCTGCGCGTGCGGCGTGCGCTTCGAACGGTGCGTAGTGCGCGTACGCATCGAATTGCGTGTGATACGTGTAGATGAGCGGAATTCCGGCACGACGCGCATGCACTGCCGCAAACCAGCCGCTCAGAAACGGCGAATGCGCGTGGGCGATATCGATCGAACGTAGGCGCGCGCGATCGCGTTTGCGCAAATACGGAATGACGACGCGATAGCCGGTCGAGGTCGGTAACGGGACCGAGGGAAATCGCACGAGGCGATCGCCGAGATCGGCGGCTGCAGCTAGGCGGGGCGCAAACGTAAGGACCTCGACACCGTCGTGCAGCAATCCGGCCTGCAGTGCATCGATGCTCGCAACGACGCCGTTGACGACGGGATGATACACCTCCGTAAACATTCCGACGATCACTCGCGCGGATACCATGATCTACGGCCAATTGTCAAGTCGACGCTGCTTGACGGGCTGTGATAGTATGCACGGGTTCGCGGGGCCAGATTGGTCCGCAACCAACCGACCGGGCACATCTGTTGCTCGCTCGTCGAGTTCCCCTCGGAAGGTTACGAAGTGCAACCGTACCGGTACCATGCCGGTGCGTTACGATTTCGTCCTTTCCATCCGGAAAGGAGCCGGGTATCGGACGCGACACAACGTCGTCGTCGATCGCTACGATCGGCGTTCTCTCCCTTGGGTTCGTTTTGCCCATCGGCGCGGGACCGTTCACCGACCAAGCCGTCACCGCGCTCATTAGCAGCGTTGAAGGCCCGACCAAGACCGTAACGCTCGTTCGAGACGGGCGCCCCGAAATCGTTCGCACGCATGCACCGACCGTCGCCGATTTGCTCGATGAAGCGCACATCGTTCGCAATCCGGAAGACACGCTCGATATCCCCGCCGACGCTTCGGTGAGCGACGGCGCAACAATTCGTTACCGGGCGGCGAAATCGCTGACGCTGGTCGTCGACGGCCTCACCCAGACGGTCCATTCGTCCGCCTCGACGGTCGGTTCCCTGCTCGCACAGCAAAATGTCCCCTTCGACCGACACGACACGGTCGTGCCGAACGCCACGACTCCGATCGATGCCGACCAGACCGTGGCGGTCGCCCATATCAGTTCGTGGATCGAGCGCCGGGACAAGACCATTGCGGTGCCCGTCCGGCACGTGGCCTCACTCTCGCTCAAGCTCGGCGCTACGAGAGTCGTGAGTCCCGGCCTCCCCGGCATTCGCGAAACGTCGTACCTCGTGATTCGCATGCCCGATCGGGCGGCGCCGCCGATCCGGACGGTCATCGCGTCGCGGATCGTCCGTCCAGCCCGTCCCCGCATCATCGCAGCCGGTATCGGCGAATACGCCGCGTTCGCCAATCTCGCCCGGCGCGGCTTCGACGGCACGCTCAAACTTGCCCGAGCCGCCTTGGCAATGGTCGCGACGGCGTATTCGGCCGATTGCGGCGGCTGCTCGGGAGTCGCCAAGAATGGTATGCCGGCCGGTCGCGGCGTCGTGGCCGTCGACCCGCGCGTCATCCCGTTGGGAACGAAACTCTTCATCCCAGGCTATGGTGCGGCCGTAGCGGGCGATACCGGCGGTGCGATCCGCGGGAATCGCATCGACCTGGGGTTCAATTCCGATAGCGATGCCATGCATTTCGGACGGCGTCCCATCACCGTCTACGTCATTCATCCGTAGTGTGCCGAGAAACGTTCGCGCGGGCGCACATCCGTGAATCCGCGTTTGTTGTTGGCGGCAAAGGGGTTGCGGCCCAAGAAGTCGCTCGGACAGAATTTCCTGATGGATGGTGGAACGGCGGCGCGTATCGCGCGGCTCGCCGTCGGCGAAGCAGGCCAACGTATCGTCGAGGTCGGCGCCGGAACGGGCGCCTTGACGGCGGCTCTTGTGGCGCTCGGCGCGCAGGTGACTGCCATCGAGCTCGACGCGAATCTGCTTGAGATCGTGCGCGAACGCGCGGATCTCCACGCGGTGAAGACGGAGCTCGCGGATGCGCTGACCTATGATTTCGCCGCATTCGCCGGTACCGCGCCGTGGCGCGTGGCGGGCAATCTCCCATACAACGTCGCGACACCGCTGCTCGTCCGGCTCGCGCAGTTGGATCAGCCCCCCGATCGCATCATCGCGATGATTCAGCGCGACGTCGCCGATCGGCTCACGGCCGCACCCGGCACCGCGGCCTACGGCAGCCTGACCGTCGCCGTCGCCCTGACGATGCGCGTCGAGCGCGCGTTCACCGTCGCTGCCGCTCAATTCTTTCCCAAGCCGAACGTCGTCTCGGCGGTCGTCGTCCTGCACCGTCGCGACGTTCCTGCAGCCGACGTACGCGACCGCGCTCGCTTCGAACAGGTCGTGCGGGGCGCATTCGCGTACCGCCGAAAGACGCTGGTCAACTCACTCACGCTCGCGCTCGGACTTCCGCGCGAACGGATTGTAACGGCGATGAAGGCCCTCGATCTCGACGCCGAAATCCGTGGAGAAACTCTCGACCTCCGAACGTTCGCCGCTCTCACCGACGCGTTGGCCGCCTGACGCGTTCGCGTGGCCGCGCTCGCTTGCGGCGCTGACCCTGATTCTTCTCGCATTCTTCGGCGGTGCGTTTCTGGGCAGCGTCACGGCGTTGCACGTCGGCGTTACCCGCAGCGATCTCCTTAACGCACATCTCAGTTGGGGTATTCTGCTGGCCCAACTGATCAACTACGTCTTTTTGGTGCCCGCTGTGCTGCTACTGCTACCGTGGCTCGCGCGACGCTCGCTGCGCGAACTCGGTGTACGAGCGCTCGACGCGCGAGCGATCGGCGCCGGCGTGCTCGGCGCGATCGCGATGTACGCGGTGACGCTCGCGATCGCGAACCTTCAGTTTGCGCTCACGCATCAAAAGCCCGAAGAAGCGGCGACGTCGCTCTTGACGAGCACCCACGATCCACTGCTCGCGTTTGGCTTCGCGTTGCTCGCCGTCGGCATCGCACCGTTCGTCGAGGAATTGACCTTTCGCGGATTTCTTTTCAACACGATTCTGCGCTATGCACCGGTCTGGGTCGCCGCAACGATCAGCGGCGTTATCTTCGGCCTGTCGCACGGATCGTCGACCGCATTTCTTCCGCTCGCCGGCAGCGGAATCGTGCTGGCTTACGTGTACTATCTCAGCGGTTCGTTGCCGGCATCGATGCTCACGCACGCGCTCTTCAACGCGATCAACGTTGCGCTCATCGCGTTGGGGAAGACGACGTAGCGCGAACGTGGTCGACGATCGCGCGTAATCGTTCGACGAAACGCGCCGGTGCGAACGTCTCGGCGTGCGCGCGCAAACGATGCGGATCGAACCGGGTGCGGTCGAAGACCGCGATCGCTCCGGCGAGCGCGAGTTCGTCGGGCGTGTCGAAAAAGACGCCCGTCGTGCCGTCGACGATCGTCTCGAGCGCACCGCCGGCGCGCAGCGCGATCGCCGGCGTGCCGGCAGCAGCCGCCTCCAGCGGCACGAGACCGAAATCTTCTTCGCCCGGGAGAATCACCGCCCGGGCGTTCCCGATCAGCTGGTTGACGGACGCGTCGTCGAGATAGCCGTGAAACCTCGTTCGCGTTCCGGCCGCGAGCGCGCGTAAAGCACCCTCCGCGGGGCCGGTGCCGACCACGTGCAACGCGACGCCGGCGCGCGCGCAGGCACGAATCGCGAGGTCGACGCGTTTGTACCCGAGGAGCCGCGATACGACAACGAAAGCGTCGCCCACGTTCGGGGGGCCGAGCGTAAAGCGGTCCACGTCGACCGGACACGGCAACACGTCCGCTTCACGTCCGTAGTAGCGCAGAACGCGTGCCGCGACGTTGCGCGAGTTCGCGACGAAATGCGTTGGGCGCTGCGCCGCCTTGCGGTCCCAAGCCGCAAGCGCGCCGATCAGCGGACGCGCGAGCGATGCGGCCCGGAAGCCGCCGACGTACCGTTCGGCGTCGAAAACGAAGCGGCTCACCGTATTGATGTAGCACACGTGGACGGCGCCCGGCGGAACGATGACGCCTTTCGCCCACGCCGTCGTCGAGCTGACGATCGTATCGAAGCACCGCAGATCGAGCGCTTCGAAAGCCCACGGATAGAGCGGCGCAAACGCGCGAAAAGCCCGATCTTTAAAGGGAAATCTTTGCAAGAACGTCGTTCGCACCCGGTCGGGCGGCACGATATCCGCGAGCGCCTCGCTGTAGATCGACGTGTAGACGGGCGCATCCGGATACGCTTCGACAAGGTGGGCGAAAACGCGCTCGGCACCGCCGCGTTGGTTCAGATAGTCATGAACGAGCGCGACGCGCAGACGATGATCTCGCGCTTACTGTTGGCCGCGCGGCAGTACGAGTGCGACGATGTAGTGTTGCAGATAGCGCTTCGCGATACGCTGCACGTCGGCAGGCGTCACGCGATCGATCGACGCGATAACGGTCTGCGCGACGTCGGGTTCGGCACCCTCGGAGACCGCAGCGCCGATCTGCCATGCGCGGTCGCCGAGCGTGATCGCCTCGAGTGCCCATTGGCCGCGTGCGGTATCCTTGTAACGACGAACGACGTCGGCACCGAACGGCTTGCTCAGCGCGTTGCGCGCGATCGCTTGAACGATCGTGAGACCGGCGGTCGGATCGAGAAGCGCGCCGTTGATCGCGATCGCGAACGTCGACGGCTTGACGTCGTAAGAATAGACGATATCCAGTCCACGTTCGATCGGCGCAGCCGTGGTGACGTCGGCGCGGTCGGCAATGTCGCTGAGGATCGCGCGCAGCACGAGCATCGCAGCGAAATCAGGGTCACCGAGCGCCGGCGCGGCGAACCCGAGCAACACGAACGGCACGCCGATATCGCGATGCGTCACCACGCGCTTGGCCTGGGCGCCGATCGCACGGGCCGCAAGCGCTGACGGCGCCTCACTGCCCGGGCGGAACGCGGCGAGCACGCTCCGCGCGCCCTCCGACGTGGCCCCATCGATGGCGCCGGTCGCCGTTACGAACGCGTTGCCGCGAATGTAGTGCGAGCTCAGGTATCCGGCGACGTCCGCCGATGAGAGCCCGACGATCGACTCACGCGTTCCGAGCGCCGGCCTGCCGGCGGCTCCCTGGTAGTACGACGAGCGCAACATGTCCAAACCGACCGCGGTCGGGCTGCGATCGCCGTCCTTGATCTGTCCGGCGAGCTCCTCGCGCGCCGCGGCAACCGTCGCCGCCGATGTATCCGGCGCTGCGATCGCGCGTGCGATGTCGGTCGCGACCGCGGGCATTGCCGTCGGCAGCGCTTCGATCGTAAATCGCACGACGCTGGGGCTCACCGTCATTTCGATCGAACCGCCGTCGGCCGCGATCCTGCTCGTCAGCGGGACGCCGTTGACGCTGCCGAGGAGCAGCGTTTGCGCAGCGAGTGCTGCGAGTCCGTTCTGGGCTGCGCTTTCGCGCGCGGTTCCCGCGCTTACGACGAGCGCGATGCCGGTCAATTGTGCACCGGCATCCGGCTTGGCGTAGAGCTTGCCTGCGCCGAGATCGAGCCCGACAACAGCCGCCAGCAAGAACGGGATCATTTCGCGGGCGCCGGCGTTGCGATGCTGACGACGGCGCCTGTCCGATCGAGGTACGCCGCCGCCGTCGCGGCGACGAACGCCGGCGTGAGCGCGGCGATCGCTCGAAAATAGCGACCGTTCAGCCCGTCGTCACCGGGCGTGTAGCCGGGCGATCCCTCGACGGAGTACCAGCCATAATTGTCGGCAAGCAGATCGGGTGTCTGTGAATGGCTCAACAGTCGGTACATGAACCCGCGACGCGCACGCTCGAACGCTACGAGCGGCAACGGCTGGCGAATTTCCGCGAGCGCCGTATCGACGGCAGAACGTGCGGCCGCGATATCGCCGCCCGTCGCCGTCACGAAGAAGACGCCCGGATCGTGATAGGTCACAAACGTTCCGGCAAGCGCGGTTCCGCCGGCAGCAGCGGCACGCTGCACAGCTCCGCCCTCGGAAAACAGATAGTCGGAGATGAAGTCGAACGCGGTCGCCGCCGCTTCGTCGGCGATCGGCGGACCGGCCCACATCAAACCAAATCCCGCCTCGGCGCCGCGGGTCGCGACCGGTGCCGGGACGGCGATTTTCTCGGCTTGCGCGGTCTCCGGGTTGGACGTTGCTCCCTCGCGGCCGGCCAGCGCCGCCGTCGTTAGATCGGGGGTGACGTTGCCGGACAGCACGAGGACGGCGTTCGCGGGACGGAACGCCCGCTCGGCATACGCGCGCACTTGTGCGGTCGACACATTTGCTACGGCCGCCGGCGCCGGGAACGGGGGAGCCTGCGCGGGACCGGCCGCGAACAGCGACGCGTAGAGCTGATCGGTGATCGCCGACTCCGGACTCAGCGCGCGAATCGCCGCCTCTTCGGCAACGGTCCGGCGTGCGGCCTGAAGGCCCGCCTCCGTGAGCACCGGCGCAAAGAACGAGCGGGTAAGCGCCCGGATCGCCAACGCGGCGCGATCGGCCGGCACGAGCAGCGAGACGGCGACGCTTTCCGGATATGCGCTGATCGACATCCGGCCTCCCAGGCGGCTCACGAACGTGCCCAACGGCGTCCCGGTGATCGGCTGCGATGCCGCAATGGCGGTTGCGGCGAGCCGCCCGATTCCCGGCAGCGGCGATGTCTCGAAGCCGCTGGATGAGGCTCGGTACCACAGCGATATCGCGGCGACCGGCGCTCCGGCACGCGGCCGGACGATGTAGGTACCGCCGCCCACGAGTTTTCCGTCGAATGGCGTATCGGCGCGGACGCCGGCGGACGCCGAGATGACGAGGGCCGCGCAAAGCGCGACCCCCAACGTTGTGCCCAGGCGCACCCTAGGAGCCCAGAGGGCGACGACGGGCGGCTTCGGCGAAGCCGAAACGCGACGGGTTCACGGGCGTAAACCCACCTATGCGGGTTCCGGCGATATGTTCGGCGGAAGGCGCTTCGGCTTTTCGCGAATCGGTTCAGGTTCGGCCGTCTTGGCCGCCGCCGGCAGTTCGGGGACGACCGGTTCTTTCGTGGACGGCGGATACGGCCGGTCGTTCATGATACACAGAACTTCCTCGGTATCGACCGTCTCGTGCTCGAGGAGCGAGGCGACCATCCGCTCGACTTTGTCCCAGTTCACTTCCAGGATGCCGCGTGCGTCGGTGTAGCAATCGTCGATGATCTTGCGGACCTCGGTGTCGATCTTGAACGCGACCTCTTCCGAGTAGTTCCGGTCTTCACCGAAATCGCGTCCCAGGAATACCTGGTGGTTGCCGCGTCCGTATTGGATCGGCCCAAGATTATCGGACATCCCGTATTGCGTGACCATGCGGCGCGCAAGTTCCGTCGCTTTTTCAAAATCGTTCGACGCACCGGTCGTCACGTCGCCGAACTTGATCTCTTCGGCGATGCGCCCGGCCAACAGCCGTTTGATCGTCGCGAGCAGTTCATTTTTCGTTTGCGAGTGACGGTCTTCGTCCGGCAGCGACCAGGTGATGCCCAGCGCCATGCCGCGCGGAATAATTGTTACTTTGTGAACCGGATCGCTGTTGGGCGTCAATCCGCCTACGACGGCATGACCCGATTCGTGATACGCCGTGTTCTCCTTTTCGCGTTGCGACATCACGAGCGACTTCCGTTCCGGCCCGACCAGAACGCGATCGATCGCTTCTTCGCAGTCTGCCATTTCAATGACGCTCTTGTTGCGGCGCGCAGCGAGCAGCGCAGCTTCGTTAAGCAGATTCTCGAGATCGGCACCGGAGAATCCCGGCGTGCGTTTCGCCAGCGTATCGAGCGAGATTTCCTTCGAGAGTGGTTTGTTTTTCGAGTGCACCGCGAGAATCGCGGCGCGACCCTTCACGTCGGCACGGTCGACGACGATCTGCCGGTCGAAACGGCCGGGACGCAACAGCGCCGGATCGAGCACGTCGGGACGGTTGGTGGCGGCGATCAAGATCACGCCGGTATTTTGATCGAAGCCGTCCATCTCGACGAGTAATTGGTTGAGCGTTTGTTCACGCTCGTCGTGGCCGCCGCCGAGCCCCGCACCGCGCTGGCGGCCAACAGCGTCGATTTCGTCGATGAACACGATGCACGGCGCCGACTTCTTCGCTTGCTCGAAGAGATCGCGCACGCGACTTGCACCGACACCGACGAACATTTCAACGAAGTCCGAGCCGGAGATCGAGAAGAACGGCACGCCGGCTTCGCCCGCGATAGCGCGAGCAAGAAGCGTCTTGCCGGAGCCCGGCGGCCCGAGCAGCAACACGCCTTTCGGAATGCGCGCACCGAGCGCCTGAAATTTCTTCGGGTACTTGAGGAACTCGACGACCTCGCCGAGCTCTTCCTTCGCTTCTTCAATGCCCGCTACGTCGGCGAACGTCACCTTCGGCCGGTTCTCCGAGAGGAGCTTCGCGCGCGAACGCCCGAACGAAAGCGCTTGACTGCCGCCGCTCTGCGCCTGGCGCAGAATGAAGATCAACAAGAGCGCCATCAAAATGAACGGCACGAACTGCAAGACGTAGCTGATGATCGGCGTCGATTGCGCGGTCTCGACCGAGATCTGCACGTGATGCGCGCGCAGCGCCGGAATCAACGTCGGATCGTCCGGCGCCGTTGTGGCGAACTTGTCGCCGTTGATCTCGGTCCCGGTGATCTCCCGACCCGTCACCTTCACATCTTTGACCTGATTGTCGGCAACGCGATCGTAGAAGACCGAATAGGCCAACGTCTTACTCGGGTTCGGCTGCAGCACCAGCCGGTCAACGATGAAGATGACCAGTAAGAAGATGCCTAGGACGACGAGGATACTTTTTAGGTGCTTGCCCATGTTAGGTGAGACTCTCGTACCGTTCTTTCTGTGAGAACGTTTCTCGACGTTGCAACACGTCCCGACACCTCATCGTGGCACGTCGGAAAAAATCTCCGGACGGAGCTTGGCGATATAGGGCAGAGTCCGGTATCGTTCTTGGTAGTCCAAACCGTACCCTACGATGAACTCGTCCGGACATGTGAAGCCGACGTAGTCGGCGCTCACGTTGCCGATGCGGCGGTAGGGCTTATCCAGCAAAACCGCCGAGCGCAGCGTTGCCGGACGGCGGGCGCCGAGGAGCGAGGTCAGATACTGCAGGGTAAGGCCGTTGTCGACGATGTCCTCAACGATCACGACGTGGCGGCCTTCGATCGCGTGCGTGGTGTCCTGAATCAGACGCACTTCGCCCGACGAGCGGCTCGCGTTGCCGTAGCTCGACACCGCCATCAAATCGAGATAGATTGCGGCCGGCCCGGGCCGGATGCATTCGAGCGTCCGCGCAAGGTCGGAAAAGACGTGAACGGCGCCTTTGAGGATGCCGAGCAACAGGACATCGCGGTCCGCATACTCGCGGGCGATCGCCCGCGCCATCGACGCGATCGCAGCGGCGATCTCGTCTGCGGAGAAGAGAACCTTCTCGAGGTCGGGGTGAAGTGTCCGGCTCTGCGCGATAGCGTCAACGTGGTTCTCAGTCAACATGCAACTCCCCGCCGTCAAGGGCGACACCGGGCTTGAGGAAAACGCGCGCTTGCGGGGGCGCATCGAGCGCGGCTTCAATGCGTTCGAACGGAACGTCGCGCAACAGATCGCGCTCGCGGAGGCGCCGGCGCAGATCGTCGCGCGCTGCGGCGCGCTGGTCGCCGGATCGCTCGGCGCGCACGATCTCGGCGCAGCGGGCCACCGCGGCGTCGAGGTCGGGGAAGTCGGCCCGCAGCTCGTCAAGCCGTTCGCGCAGGGCGTTACGCCTGTAGCGCGTGTCGGCGTTGGACGGATCGATCGCATACGGAAGGGCGAGCCGCCGTAATTCCGCGCGCAGTTCTTCGCGCGTCACGCGCAACAACGGCCGGATGAGATCGACGCCTTCGGCGAGCTGCCGGCGCGGCGGCATGCCGGCCAAGCCGTCGAGGCCCGTCCCGCGAAAGAGCGCGAGCAGCACCGTTTCGGTTTGATCTTCGGCGGAGTGTGCCGTCGCGACGGCGTTCGCGCCGCAACTGCGCGCAATGTCGGTCAACGCCTGATAACGCCCGGCACGCAGCGACGCTTCGTCATCGCGCGACTCCAGCGCGGCGATGCGTACGCGGCGCTCGAGCCGCGCGCCCAGCGCGAGCACGACGCACTCGTCTTGCCACGCCGACGTGCGCGTGCCGTGGTTCACGTACGAGAAGACAACGTCGAAGCCGTCGGCGCGCGCGAGGCGATCGAGTACGGCGGCCAGGACGACGGAGTCCGGCCCGCCCGACGTCGCGACCACGACGGTGCTGCCGGCGATGACGCGTGCCGCACGACGCACACGCGTATCGAGATGCGCACCCGGCCGTGCTCCGCGCACGATTGCCTAGTGCTCTGTCTCGGCCATCAAGTCGTGACCGACGACGATGTCGCCGCGAAAGCTTTTCCCCGCCGCGCTGCGCCATTCTTCGTCGGTCGCGCCGGCGGCCAGCATGTGCGCCATGAAGGCGTCGTACGTGACGTGTTGTCCGTGCGCGATCTGCTCGCGAATTTCAGCGTCGACGGCCGGCGCCGCGGCCGACCGTTCGTCCATCATCCGGCTCCCGCGCGGGCGAGGTCGCGCTTTGCATCGCGTTCGGCGATCGTGCGCCGCTTGTCCCAGATCTTCTTGCCCTTCATCAATCCAAGTTCGAGCTTTACTTTACCGGCCTTGAAATACATTCGCAGCGGGACGAGCGTGAGACCCTTCTCCGACGCGCGCGCGACCAGCCGGTCGAGTTGCGGGCGATGCAAGAGTAACTTGCGCGGCCGGTTCGGCTCGTGGTTGAAGATGCTCGCTTCTTTATATGGCGGGATGCTGAAATTGACGAGCCACAACTCGCCCTCGCGAACGCGCGCGTATGCTTCACTGATACTGACGTTCCCGGTGCGAATCGACTTGATCTCCGTTCCCGTGAGCGCGATGCCGACTTCCAACGATTCGAGCTTCTCGTACTCGAACCGTGCGCGGCGATTGTCAAAATCCGGTTCGCGCGCCTTGTCTTTCTTGAGCCCAGCCGCCGCAGCTTTACGTTCGATTTTCGATTTCACGATAACCGACCTGTAGAAACGAATGTGCCTTCGGCGGTTGCAAGAACCGTGCCGTCGCGCAGTTCGATCCACGCTTCGAGGAAGAGGACGTTGCGGCGCCGGTTTCCGACGTGCGCGCGCAGAACGAGTTCGCGCCCGAGCGGAACCGGGCGGCGGAAGCGCGTTTGCATCGCCGCGGTCATCGCCCGTTCGCCGGCAAAGCGGCACGCATGCGCCATCACCTCGTCGAGCAGCATCATCACGACGCCGCCTTGTGCGAGATCGCGGTACCCTTGCAAACGGGGTGGCAACGTTACTTCCGAGCGCGCACCGGCGTCGCCGTCGGGTTCGAAAACGAGGCGCAGACCATCGGCATTGTGCGGCCCGCAGGCGAAGCAACGCCCGTCGTCGACCGGCAGCTCGACGATCACTTGCCGTAGTCGCCGGCATTGAGCCGGCGCAGCAACGTCGACGCGTATTCGGCATCGACGTCGGAGGCGATTGATGCGAGCAAGACGCGCCGCGCGTCCGCGAGCTGCTTGCGATCGAGGTAGATACGCGCGAGGAGCGTGAAACCGTGCTGTCCCGCTTCTCCGACGTGACCGACGTCGAGCTCCAAGCCACGCGTCGCATACGCGATCGCGGCGGCCGGCTGGCGGGCATCATACAGGAGCGAGGCGATATGAAAATCGATGTCGGCGTAACCCGGGATCAGATTCGGCACGCCGATCACGTAGGTCAGCGCCCGCACCGGGTCTTTGAGATCGACTTGGTACAAGAGCGCGATGTATTCGCGCGCCAGCACGTCGTTCGGGTCGCGCGCGAGCGCCGCTTGAAATTCGATCTTCGCGCGGTTGGCGGAACGCGCGTTCTCGCGCAAAATGCCGAGGCCGTCGTACGCTCCGGCGCGCGAGGGATCGATCGCCTCGGCGGCGGCGAACTCGTCGCGCGCGTCGGCGTCGCGCCCGGCGTTGGCCGTCGCACCAAACGCATACGAGAATCCAAGCTGCACGTGCGCGGCGTACGAGCGTCCGGAGGCGGCCCGATCTTCTTCGGCAGCGGTCAACGCGTCGAGCGCCCCCGGTCGATGAACGGCCGCGGCGTTGAGAAACGCAATCGCGAACGTGTTCGCCGGCTGACGGGCGACCGCGGCGGCGAAGCGCTGCTGTGCGACGGAAAATTCACGCGTGTAGAACGCCTGCAGCCCGGCGTCGACATCGTCGACGAAGACCCCGTCGGCGTATGCGTCGACGGCCGGCGCCGGCGGCGACGCGGCAAGCGCGTAGACGAGCCCGAACGCCGCGCAAACGCGGCCGATCAACGGCCGACCAGCAACCGTCGCGCCAGGGCATCGGGCAGGTGCGCTGAGACGATTTTCTCTTGCACGCGTGCGATCGGGTAATCGAACCGAACGATGTCGACTGCACGCGCGTCCGGGTCGTAGATGCCGAACGAGGCACGCGGATTGAGGTCGCGCGGTTGACCGACGCTGCCGACGTTCACGATATACCGCGTGCGCGGGTCGAGCGCGATCGTTCCGCCGTGCTGCAAGTGCTTGTGTACGATCGTGCCGTCCGCTTCCAACGCATAGTACTCGGCAATATGCGTGTGACCGACGAACACGAGCGGCGCGTCGGTTGCCGCAAACGCGCGCGCGGCACCGGCCTTGTCGAGAATATATTCGAAGTAGTTCACCGGCGCACCGTGAACGAGCAGAAACTCGGGCATGCGAAATTCGTACCCGAGTTCGTTGAGCCAGGCGATGCTCTCAGGCGAGATCACGCGTTGCGTCCAACGCATCGCTTCGCGTGCCGCCGGGTTGAAAAACTGCAACCCGAAGTTGTCGATCGCCGCGACGTCGTGGTTGCCGAGCACGGTCGCCGTCGCGCGCAAGCGGACGCGCTCGACGCACTCGTTGGGATTGGGGCCGTAGCCCACGATGTCGCCAAGACATAAGACGCCGTCGTCGCCGCGGATCAATGCGAACGCCGCATCGAGTGCTTCGATATTCGAGTGGATATCGGAGACGATCGCGTAGCGCAGGGCGCCCTCAGCCGACCCGTTCGCGCAGGGTATCGAGCACCGCGCCGAAGGCATCGGCAAAGATCGCGCGTTCGGCCGGCGTTCCGACGGTGACGCGAATGAACCCGTCGATCGGCGGCGCGCCCGGTTTGCGCACGAAGACGCCGCGCTCGAGCAAGCCGTGCACCATCGCTTCGGCCTGTTCGCGCGTTCCGACTTCGAGGCACGCGAAATTCGTATGCGAGGGCAGCGTCCGCAGACCGTAGCCGGCAGCGAGCGCGCGATACGCATCCCGGCCGCGCGCCACTTCGGCGACGACACCGGCGATGAACGCATCGTCGTCGAGCGCTGCGAGCGCGCCGGCCTGCGCAGTACGGCTGACGCCGAAATGTAACCGGATCTTCTGAAACGTAGCGATTGCTTCGGCCGGTGCGATCGCGTAGGCGATCCGCGCGCCGGCCATGCCGTAGGCTTTGGAAAACGTGCGCAGCCGGATCGTCCGCGCGTCGAGCTCGTCGGGGAGCAGCGCGTCCGGCGTTACAAAATCGGCGTATGCCTCATCGAGGACGAAGAGCGACGCCGGCGGCAGCGCGGCGCGGAAACGCGCGACATCGCCGCGCACGGCGAACGTCCCGCTCGGGTTGTCGGGATTCGCGAGATACACGATCTTCGGACGGCGTTCGTGCGCCGCCGCCGCGAGCGCGTCGAGGTCGACCGACCCGTCGTCGTGCGGCGGCACGGTCGCGAGCGTGAGCCCGTAGCCGACGACGTGGTAGGTGAACGTCGCGTAGCTGCCGTGCGACATCAGCGCGACGTCGCCATGTTTCGCATAGGTCCGCACGATGAGCCCGAGCAGATCGTCGATGCCCGCGCCGACGAGCACGTTTTCGATCGAACAGGCGTGCCGTGCGGCGAGCGCGGTGCGCAGTTCGTGCGATTCCGGATCCCCGTAGTACGACGTGCGTGTCAGCGAATCGCGCATCGCCGCAAGCGCACGCGGCGAAAGCCCGAACGCACTTTCGTTGGCGCCGAGGCGAACGAGCGACGTCCGGCCGACGCGGCGCGCCAGTTCTTCCGGCGCCACAAACGGCGTGGTTGCCGGAACGTCGCGAATCTGCGCCGACGGCTGTGGATGCGGCTCCATGGTACCGGAGGACTTCGGGTTACCGGAGTCCGCCCCCCGGCAACACCCTTAGCCGGGGACGCCGCCGCCGGTGAAACGGTGAACCGTCAGCGGTTCGCCGGCGCCGATCGTGCTTCGGTCCGGTCCGACGACGACATAGCCGTGTGCACGGGCCAGCAAACTCGTATGCGCGGAGCGCAGGATGAGCGGCTCCGCGACAATGCGTCCGTTGTCGTGCCGCAGTTCCGCCGGCACGTACCACGTCCAACCCGGCCGGGCGGTGAACGCGGATCCGGCGACCGCCGCTACGGAGGCTTGCGGGGCAAACGCTTCGCCGGCAAGCCGTGAAAAAACCGGCGCGAGGATCGCCTCGAGGATCATCAGCGACGAGGCCGGATTGCCGGGCAGGCCGATGACCGGCTTGCCGTCCAACATCGCGAGAACGGTGGGCTTTCCGGGCTTCACGCGCAAACCGTGAACGATGACGCCGGGTTTGCCGAGGCCGTCGATCACGCGCGGCGTCAGATCGCGAACCCCGACCGACGAGCCGCCGGTCAAAACGACGGCGTCATTATCCGCGAGGGCCGTTCGAATCGCAGAAGCCAGTCGCTCCGCCGTGTCCGCCGCCACCGGTTGTTGAACGGGATCGCAGCCGAGCGCGGCGAGCGATCCGGCCAGCGCCCAGCGATTCGAGTCACGGACCTGGCCGGTCGCCGGCGTCGCGGCGGCGTCGACGAGCTCGTCGCCGGTGGAAATCACGGCGACGCGCGGCCGGCGATAGACCGGCACCGCGACGATGCCGAGCGTTGCGAGGACGGCCAGTTCCGGTCCGCCGATACGCCGTCCCGCACGCATGACGATATCGCCGCGCTCCATATCGGAACCGGCCGGCGTGATGTTTTCACCCGTCGGCACCAGGTCGCGCACCGCGATTGCCTCACCGGCTTCACCAGGAAAATCGACGAGGTCGACGTCCTCGACCGGAATGACCGCGTCGGCGCCCGCCGGGACCACCCCGCCAGTCGGGATACGGAAAGCCTCCCCGGCCCCGACCACCCCCGGCGGAGCGTGACCCATACGGATTTCGCCGACGATGCGACGCACCCGGTCGCGGTCGGCGGCTTGCACGGCGAAACCGTCCATCGTCGAACGCGGGTCCGCGGGGTATCGAACGTCGGCCGTTGCGTCTGCACCGAGGATGCGTCCCGCAGCCGCTGCGAGCGCAACGTGTTCTACGCCGGGCGACGCCAAGGTTATCGCCGCGAAGTAGTCTCGAAGTGCCTCGTCGGGTGTCCAGAGCCGTTCGACGGCGAACGTCTCTCCCGGGCGTAGTGCCTGTGATTCCGCCATCGACCCCGATTTCGGCAGCGGCTCGCGGGCGGCCCCGCACGGCAATGCTCCGAGGTGCGGCGAAAGCGCCTCGCGATGTTGGACTTGGCCCTTTTGCGCACGGACCCCGAGCGCGTGCGTATTTCCGCGCGGCGGCGCGGGGGAAGCGACGCGTTCGTCGACCGCGTGCTCGAACTCGATGTGCAGCGGCGCAAAGCGCTGGCGAACGTCGAGGCGCTCAAAGCGGAGAAAAACAACCTCACGGGCGCCATCGCGAAGGCGACGGATCGTGCAGCGGAAGCCGCGCTGCGCAAGCCGCTGATCGCGGCGCTCGACGAACGCATCGCCGCCGCCGGTGAGAAGCTGCCGTGGTACGACGAACAGATCGATGCACAACTTTCCGAGGTACCGAATCTGCTCGACCCGACCGTTCCCGACGGCTCGCACGAAACGCAGAACGCGCTCGTGCGCATGTGGGGAACACCGCGTGCATTCGACTTCCCGGCCAAACCGCACTGGGATCTGGGCGCGGCGCTCGGCATTCTCGACGTCGAGCGTGCCGCGAAACTCTCGGGGAGCCGCTTCTCGATTTTGCGCGGCGCCGGGGCGCGGCTCTCGCGCGCGATCGTCGCGTTCTTCCTCGATCACGCGGCGCGCAACGGATACGAGGAAATCAGTCCGCCGCTACTCGTGACGAAGTCGACGATGTGGTCGACGGGACAGCTCTCCAAATTTGCGGACGCGATGTTCGTTGACCAATCGGCGGATCTGTATCTGATCCCGACGGCCGAAGTACCGTTGACCGCGATGCATCGCGACGAGATGCTCGCGGCGGATTCGCTGCCGCTGCGGTACGCCGCGTATTCGCCGTGTTTTCGCAAAGAAGCGGGGGCAGCGGGCAAAGACACCCGCGGCTTGATCCGTCAGCACCAATTCGAAAAAGTGGAACTCGTGTGGCTGACGCGGCCGGAACGCTCGTTCGACGATCTCGATCGGCTGACGTCGCACGCGGCCGGGCTGCTCGAAGCGTTGGAACTCCCGTATCGCGTCATGCTGCTGTGCGCCGGCGACACGGGGTTCAACGCCGCGAAAACGTTCGACCTCGAAGTGTGGCTTCCAAGCGAGGGCGGCATGTATCGCGAGATCAGCTCGTGTTCGGACTGCACCGACTTCCAGGCGCGCCGCTCGTCGATTCGCTTTCGGCGCGAACCGAAAGCGAAACCGGAGCTCGTTCACACGCTGAACGGTTCGGGACTCGCCGTCGGGCGAACGCTGCTCGCAGTGCTCGAAAATTTTCAGCGCGCGGACGGCGGCATTGATCTGCCGGCGGCGTTGCAGCCCTTTGCCGGGTTTGCTGCGATCGAGCCGGACGGCTCTGTACGGTAGGACGCGGGCGCCGGGCGACAAGATTTTGCGGCGGACATTAAGAAGAGATAATCGATGACGGCTGCCGCGCCCGTGTTCGCGGCGGTCGCGTGACGTTCGGAGGTCCCACCGTCGACGACGCTCTGATTTTGTATGCCTCGCGCCTCTTGCGCGCCGGGGGCGTGATCGCATTACCGACCGAGACCGTGTACGGCCTGGCCGCCGATATCACGAACGAAACGGCGATCCGGCGGGTGTTCGCCATCAAGGGCCGACCGCTCTCGCACCCGCTCATCGTGCACATCGCCGATGTCCGCGACATCGATCGCTATGCTATTGACGCGCCGCCGGCGGCATATCTTCTCGCGCAACGATTTTGGCCCGGCCCGTTGACGATCGTCGTAAAAAAATCCGACGCCGTACCGGCGTACGTGACGGGCGGTCAAGCGACGGTTGCATTGCGCATCGTCGATCAGAAGACGACCCGGGCCATCATTCGAGCCTCCGGCGGCGCGGTCGCAGCGCCGTCCGCAAACCGTTTCGGCCGCGTGAGCCCGACGAGTGCAGCGCACGTGCAGAACGACTTGGGCGACGACGTCGACTACATCATCGACGGCGGCCCCTCGCACGTCGGCGTCGAGTCGACGATCGTCGATCTCACGAGCCGCGTGCCCGCGATTTTACGGGCCGGCGCGATCGGGCGCGCTGCGCTGATCGGCGCTCTCGGCCGGCACGTCGTCCGCCGCCGGCGCGGCGGGAGCGTTCGCACGTCCGGATCGCTCGCGTCGCACTATGCGCCGCGCGCAAGCGTCGTGCTGTGCGACGCGCGCACGGTGGATCGCGAACTCGCGCGGCTGGTCGGCTCCGGCGTTCGCGCCGTCCGTTTGGTGCTTCCGAGCGATCCGGTCGAAGCGGCGCGCACGCTCTACGCGTCGCTGCGCGACCTCGACGCCGCCGGCTACGACGCGATCGTAGCAACGCTGCCGCCGGCGACGGAAGCGCATTGGGCCGTGCGCGATCGGTTGACGCGCGCCGCCGCACCCCGGTGATCCTTACAACGTCGACGTCTTGCGAACGAGCCGGCGCACCGAATCGTCGATCGCATACTGCTCGATATCGATGAGCGCGATCCAACGCAGATCGTGCGCTTCATCGTTACGCACGAGCGGTTCCCGCGGATCGGCTTCGAGAGCAAACCGCAAATCGTAATGATCGTGTTCGACTTCACATCCGCGCGCGGGGATACGGTGAACGTCGACGTCGTAGATCGTCTCGCCGAGCGCGTGGAGCGAGCGCAGCCCCGACTCTTCGCGCGCTTCACGCAGCGCGGCGCAGCGCACATCGACATCCCCGTCGACATGGCCGCCGAGTTGCAGCCAGCGCCCGAGCTTGCGATGATCGAGCAAGACGACGTGCGTCCGCGGTGGATCGACGATCCACGCCGACGCGGTGATGTGTCCGCCGGCGTTCGTTCGTTCGAAGGCCGCCAAGCCATCGGTCGCGAGAAATGCAACGACGCGATCGCGCATCTGCGCCTCGCGCGGATTCGCCGGAACGTATGCGCGTAGTTCGGCAAGCAGGTCGTGCAGGGCGACCTGCGCGGGCAGGCTTCTCGAGGTAACAGCGGCCATAGAACGCGTGATGTCCTCTGTCTCGCAGCTGGTTGCGCGTGCGCGCATCGCGGCTCTCGCGACGTATGCGCCGGCCAACCGCCTAACCAACGCCGATTTGCAACGCATGGTCGAAACGAGTGACGAGTGGATCGTCAAACGTACCGGCATTCTCGAACGCCGAGTCGCACGTTCCGATGAGTACACGAGCGATCTCGCGTTCGCGGCCGTTCGGCAATTGGTCGAACGAACGGGGCCGCTGACCGATGTCGATCTGGTGATCGCCGCGACGTCGACGTCGGACTACGTGTTCCCGAGTCTTGCGGCACAGATACAAGACGCGGCCGGATTGACGGCCGGTGCATTCGACGTCGCGGCGGCGTGCGCTGGTTTCGTCTACGCGTTGAACCTCGCGACGTCGCTGATCGCTTCGCGGCAAGCGCGCGCGGTGCTCGTGGTCGGTGCGGAAACGATGAGCAAGAGCCTCGATTACACCGATCGCGCGACGTGCATCCTCTTCGGCGACGGTGCCGGTGCGGCGCTCGTCGTTCCGGGCGATGATACGTCGTATATCGAGGCGACGGCCTACGGCAGCGACGGTGCGAGCGGCAAGCATCTTTTTCGGACGGCATCGCGTCACGAGATGAACGGCGTCGCGGACGACACGGGCCTCTTACGCCAAGCGGGCTCCGACGTCTACAAGTGGGCCGTCCGGCGCATCCCGGAGGCGATCGCCGCGATGCTCGCGGACGCGAGCGTCGAGCCGAAGGACGTCGACTGGTTCGTGCCGCACAGCGCGAACGCACGCATCATCGACGCGGTTTGCAAGACGGCGAGCATTCCGCTCGAGCGAACGCTCTCGAGCGTCGCGATGTACGGCAACACGTCGGCAGCCTCGATCCCGCTTGCGCTCGAGCCGGCCGTGACCGACGGACGCATCAAGCGCGGCGATCGTGTGCTGCTCTTCGGCTTCGGCGGCGGACTCGTCTACGCCGGATCGCTCCTGCGCTGGTAGCGCGCTATAGCTGGTAGCGCAGGCTAAACTGCACGGTCCGCGCGAGCGGAAATCCTTGCGGAACGTAGCCCGCCGTTCCGTACGTCCACGGCACGGATGGATGCACTCCATCATCGGTCGCTACGCCGTTACCGAGGACGTACGGTTGCGCGGAGCCTGCTGCATGCTCGTAGGCGCGCGCATAGAGCGCATCGTTGCCCGTGTAGCCGGGAGGTCCGATGAGATACGGATTTCTCTGATACGCTGTCGGCGACGCCGTGGCGAAGAGGTTCGTCACGTCGACCGATGCCGTCAGCCGCTTCATGATGTCGCCTTCGATGTGCAACGACACGAGCGTCTGGCCCGGCGCATGCAAGGAGTTCGGATCGGCGCCCTCGGGCGTGCCAAGATTTCCGATGTACGGCGGAAAGAGGCGCCCCGCTGCGACGGCAGCAGCGTTGAGTTGGTTATACGCGAATTGCGACGCGCTCGACGATTGCCCGTGAACCGTATCGGCCTTGAGCGTCAACGGACCGCTTTGCACATAGAGATCGAATCCGCTCGTGCGCAGCGACCCGGCGTTCGTCGGCACGCCGACGCCGCTCGGGTTTTGGCCGACTGCAAACGCGATGTGGCCCGCGCACCGGTGTGCAGCCATTGGACCTTTGCGATGTCGTACGTTCCGCGCAGGCCCGACGCGAAGCGAACCGGCGCGTTCGGATTGGTTTCGCCCGGAAACATCGTGACGGCCCCATCGATGTTTGATGCCGTCGACTGCGCGACAGCGCCGGTTCCGTGAACGACGGCGAAGAGCGTCAATGCGGCAGCTGCGCTTGCGAGAGCGGCAACGCCCAAGCGAACAGATGAACTTGGCTTCTGCATGTCGTTTCCTTAAGCGGTATACAGTAATCACGAGCCGAGAATCGTGCGATCACCGTATCCGACCGTCTAAGGCAGCTCTGTAAAGCGCCATACAAACTGCCCGTCCGTCGTGCGAAGCAACAACTCGCTCGCTTACTTTAAAATCCTCCGAGGCCGGTGCCGATACACGTGTAGTATCGCTTCCGCTTCCGAACGGCGACGCGACAGCGTCGAGCGCTCGTCAATTGCGGAATCCTCTTGGCAGGTCGCATGAACGAAGAGCACCTTCACGGCGAATCGTGGGCAAAAGCCGTGCCGGCCATCACGGTTCTCGAAAGCCTCGAAGCCCTCACTCCCGAACTGACCGCGCTCCGCGAGGCGCGTCGGCACGCGTTCGACGCGCGCATCGCCGCCGAGAATGCGCTGCGCGAGGCCGAAGAGGCGGAGGCGAGACTTCTCGCTCAGGAAGAACAAGCCGCTGCCGCGGCGGCAGCCGCGAAATGTGAGCAGTTGGCGGAAGCGGCGCGCGGTGCAGCCGTCCGTGAACGCGAGGCGATCGAACGCGTCGCGTTCGCCGAAGCGCGACTCCAGCAGTCCGCGCAAGTGAAGGAACAGGCTCAAGCCGCCGCGAGCGCCGTTGCGCAGTCGCGCGATGAAGCCAAACGCGCCCTCGAACGGCTCGTGGCCTCCGTCGCAGCGTATGAGGAAGAAGTTGACGCTGCGGCCGCACAGGAGCGAAATCTGGAGGCCGAGCTCGCCGTGGCGCGCCAACGCGCCTACGACGCGACGCGTCTTCGCGAACAGGCGGAATCCGCCGTTCCCCTGCTGATGCCGCTACTTACGGCGAGTATCGTTCCGCCGTCAGAGCAGGTCACGCCGGCGCCGGCGTCCGTCACCGAATTTGCCGTCGCCGCTGCGCAACGCGCCGCCGAGCGCCGTGCCGCCGATGCGGCGCGCGCAGGAGCCGGATGATGAAAACGCAGTCGCCGACACTCGGCATTTGCAAGAATGCCCGCTGCAACACCGAGGCCAACGGTCCGATCGAGATCTACGACGGTCCGGGCAAGTTTTGCCCCAATTGCGGCGAGTTGCTGCAGCCGTACATTCCCGACCGGCCGCGGCGCTGGCCCGATGCATCGTTGCCGCCCGAAAAAATCGTGCCGCCGCCGGCGCCCTCAGCCGTCCCGGCGACCACGCTGCCGCGACGCCGCTGGAATCTGCGCCGCGCGCTCGTCGGCGGATCGGCCATTACCGTCATCGCGCTTGCCGCAGTCGTCGTTTCGCATACCGTCGCGGGCGGCCGGCCGAGTGCGGCCACGATGGTCGGCGTCTGCGGGTCCAGCATAACGACTCGTTTAGCGCATGACGTTCTCGGCGCATACGTCGCGCAAAACCGTGCGTACGAGGATCATTTCGAGATTCGCACGACCGAATGCGATGTTCGTTTTTCAACCACGCTCGACCCGACACGACGATCGCTCGGCGGAAATCTCGTTGGGCACGATGGCGTCGTCGCGATCGTCAACCCGCAAAATCCGATCGCCGAATTGAGCATTCGGCAACTGCGCAGCGTCCTCACCGGCAACGTCCGCACGTGGACGTCGCTGCACGGTGCGAACGGGCCGATTGTCGCCTATCTGCCCGCTGACGCGACCGACGAAGCGCGCCTGGTCTCGAGGGCGCTGCTGAATGGTGCGCCGGTCGGCTCGGCGGTGATCCGCGTTCCGTCAAGTGCGGACGCCGTCCGTGCCGTCGCCGCCGCGAACGGACGCAACGCTATCGGCATGGTCGCTTTCAGCGCGGCCGTACCCGGCAAGGTGCTCGCGATTCGCACGTTCGCGGCGCCCAGCATCCTCTCAATCAGCGAAGGGCGCTATCCGCTTGCCCTCGGAGTGACGGTAAACGCATGGCAAATTCGAGACGGGTCCGTTCCCGGTTTGGTGGCGTACGCGACGTCGGACGGCGCGAAGGCGGTTGCCGCCCGCGACGGCTTCGTGCCGTGAGGCGCCTCTTCGCGATGGTCGCGCTGGCGGCATCGACGTTCGCTTTCGTGCCGTACGCGTCGGCCGCACCGGCTCCGAAGACGATCGTGTTTGCCGCGGCGGTCGCGCTGACCGGTCCACTCTCGGGCGAAGGCAGGCTCACCCAAGAAGGCTACGACTTCTGGATGAACTACACGAACGCGCATGGCGGCCTGCGCGTCGGTAACGAAACCTACGCGATCGACATCCGCTACGCCGACGACGGCTCCACGCCATCAAGCACCGCGGCACGCCTCGATGCCCTCATCGCCGGAGAGCATATCGACTTCATTTTGGGGCCGTACGGATCGGGACCCACCTTTACCGCGTCGGCCGTCGCGGAGCGGCGTGGCATTCCGATGGTCGCCAGCGGCGGCGCCGCCGAGAACACCTTCAATCAGGGTTACCACAATATCGTCGACGTGATGTCGCCCGCGCGCAAATATCTGGTCGGCATCATCGAGTACGCCCTGCACCGCACGCCGCATCCAAGAACGATTGCGATCAGCGCGGCGAGTGACTCGTTTTCGCTGGAAGTTCAGCAAGGCGCGGTGCAGTCCGCCAACGACCACGGCCTTCGCGTCGTCTACGCGGACCACTATTCGGACGACGCGACGTCGGTCGCCGCGGCCGCCGCAGCCATCAAGGCATCGGGGGCCGACATCGTGCTTAACGCCGGACATCTTCAAGACGCGCTGCTGATGCATCGCGCTCTCAAGGACCAGCACGTCCAAGCCAAACTCTACGGGTACACGATCGGACCAGACACGCCGGAATTCCGTGCCACGCTCGGCAACGACGCCGAGGCGGTCGTCGGCAGCGCGCAGTGGTCGGCCGCAGTGACGTACGCGGGGGCTCCCGGGTTCTATCGAACCGCGCACGACTACGCCGAAGCCTTCGCCGCGACGTTTCATCACTTGCCCGATTATCACAATGCCGAGGCGACCGCGGCGTGTTTAGCGTTTCAATACGCGCTGCAGCGTGCCGGAACGACGGATCGCGCCGCGGTTCGCGCCGCCCTCCTCAATCTCGACGTGGTCACCTTCTACGGCCTCTTGAAATTCGATTCGCGCGGCGTCAACGCGTACAAGCCGATGGTGGTCAACCAGATTCAGCACGCGAGACTCGTCACGATCTATCCGTACCGTCTGGCCGACGCGAAGCCGATCTTCCCAGCGCCCACCTGGAACTACTGAGAGCGGCCCGGCCGGCTGCCGACGGCAGTGTCACATGCTCAGGAGTTTTGCGGGCGACGAGAACGGTTGATCGGCGTCGACCAAAAACATCACCAGTGAGAGAAGATCCGTTGTCCCGCTGCTCGAGACTTGCATCGCGGTGCCGGCGACGTGACCGAGTTGGGCGTGGCCCGCGGCCACATGTATCATCCCTTCCGGCGTACGGCTCGTCGTTTCGCCGTTGAGCACGTAGAATGTTTCGGAGCCGGGATGTGAATGCTGTGCACTCGTGGCGCCGGGCGGTCCACTTGCTTCGTTCACTTGCAAAAGATAATGCGTCGCGATCACGTTCGGCAGCGGTCCGACCTCGGCAACTTTCGTGCCTCCGGCCGACGCGCCGCCCGCGGGTCCAAGGGTGATCAGCCAGTTTCTACCACCGGATTGCACGGCGAGCGCCGACGGTCCGGCAGCGGATTGCGCGAGTGCGGGTGTCGAGAACGTCTCGAGCCGCCAGAACAGCGGCCCCGCGGGAAGAGCGGCGATTCTGGTTGACGCTAGTGGCTTAACCGTGAGTACCGATGGTGTTTGCGTTTGAGCCGGAGCCGATGAGAAGGCAACTCCGACGAAAAATGCTGCAACGAAAGCGACACAAGATGCTTGCATTGAAACCCTCTTAGGAAGCAACATAGCGTCTTGCAGAGTCGCATGCAACAAGCGCTCCCCGAACTTAGGGGCCATGCGGCGAACATGGACCTCGGTGATCGTGAAACGAAAGAACGCGATCGCAAAGCGAGACGCCTCATACACGGCGCGGTTGCTCTTCAGGAGAGAGTGGGATTCGAACCCACGGAGCCCGTAAAGGCTCTGCAGTTTTCAAGACTGCTGCATTAAACCGCTCTGCCATCTCTCCGTGACGGACGAACAAAACGTTCGAGACCGATCGTGCGCTCTCCCAGAATCGCTTGCGTCGTTTCGCATCGGATCGCGTTCTACGGCCGGCGCTGCAGGCAATCCGAGACGATGCAGAGATCGCGCCGCCGTTCCGATGGAATACGTTCGGCGTACTCGGCCCTCGGTTCACCCGGCTCGTTGCTGCCGGACCTGCCGGCGCCGGTTGAGCATCGCGCGCGCCATGGCGACGGCGTTAGGACGCGAAGTTGCCGTAGCGGTCACTTGACCATTAGGGTCAGATTATCAATCTAGAGGGCTGCGCACCGCTTCTCTTACGCGGTTGTCGAATGCCCGGTTTCGCTTGTCCCGTTACTGTAAAGACCAACCCATTGCAGGAGGGGTCGTTTTTTGTTGACACTTTTGGCGGACGTCAACCCGCTCATCGAAGCGCCGTCGTGGCTCAATTCAGGTGACACGGCATGGCAGCTTACCGCGGGAACATTCGTCGGCTTACAAAGCATTCCGGGACTCGCAATCCTTTATGCGGGTCTCGCGAAGAAAAAATGGGCGCTGAACTCAGCGGTCATGTGCTTCTATGCGTTTTCGATCGTGTTGATTACGTGGTCGTTGTTCGGCTACAACATGTCCTTCGGCGCCCACTGGCTCGGCATCGCCGGGAGTTGGTTCCTCGGCACTCCCGGCCCGGCCATCGGCGCCGCTCAAGAACTGGGACAGACAACGATTCCCGATGCCGCCGCCGCCCTTCCGGATCTCCACTTCTCCGGTTCGGCGATGATCTGGTTCCAGTTCGTGTTCGCGGCGATCACCCCGTTACTCATCGCGGGCTCGGTCCTGGGTCGCATGAACTTCCGCGCGTGGATGGTCTTCGTCCCGCTGTGGAGCACGCTCGTCTATACGGTCGGCGCCTTCAGCATCTGGGGCGGCGGCTGGCTCGCGCAACTCGGCGCCGCAGACTACTCGGGCGGTTACGTCATCCATTTGGCCGCCGGCGTTTCAGGTTTCGTCGCTGCGGCGATGGTCGGTCCGCGGCTCCTCGCTGACCGCAAAGACTTCGAACCCAACAACTTGATCATCGCGCTCGCCGGCGCTGGAATTCTCTGGCTCGGCTGGAACGGTTTCAACGGCGGCGATCCGTACTTCGCGAACGGCGATGCGGCCGCGGCCGTGCTCAACACCAACATCTGCACCGTCGTCTCACTGCTCGTCTGGATGATCCTCGATATGATCGTGACGGGCAAAGTGAACGCGGTCTCGATGATCAACGGTATGATTGTCGGTCTCGTCGCTATCACGCCGGGCGCAGGTTTCTGCGACGGCTACGGGGCGATGGCCACCGGGCTGATCGTCGGCGGCATCGCGTGGTTCAGCCTCAACAAGATCGGCAACACCAAGCTGCTGCAAAGAGTCGACGACACGTTCGGCGTGCTGCACACGCACGGCGTCGCCGGTCTCTTCGGCGGCCTGATGGTCGGCATCGTCGGCAACCCGGCCATGATCGAGTTCTTCGCCACCGATGCCGGTAAGAAACTGAAAACGCCGGCGTCGGACTTCTCGATCAACGGTTTGATCTACGGCGGAGGTCCAAAACAGCTTCTTCTCCAGATCGAAGCTGCGGCGTTCATCATCGTCCTGAACATCATCGGCACGGCGATCATCCTCAAGGTGATCTCGTTCGTGATACCGCTGCGCGCCAGCGACGGCGACGTCGAAGGCGGAGACCTTGCCATTCACGGTATGGACCCGATGCCGTATACCGCCCCGGCTCCGACACCGGTCGGCGTCAACTAATCTGCGGCTAGGATCGCTGCACGAAGTTCTTCGTGCAGCGATCCGTTCGTCGCCGCCAGCGAACCGGCCGCCACATCGAACCGCTCGCCGCCGATCGCGCTGACCCGGCCACCGGCCTCGGTGATGAGCAACGCACCGGCAGCCACGTCCCACGGTTTGAGGTCCCATTCCCAAAACGCGTCGAAACGGCCGGCAGCGACCAGCGCGAGGTCGAGCGCCGCCGAACCGTCACGCCGCACGCCTTGCGCGCGCTTCGAGAGCGCAGCGAAGTAGCGGCCGTTCCGCTCGTAGTCCGCCGGATTGAAACCGGTACAGACCAAGGCGCTCTCCAGCGTCGCCGTCGCCGAGACGTGGATCGGGTGGCCGTTGAGGAACGCGCCCGCGCCGCGCCGGGCGGTGAAGTGCATGCCGAGAAACGGTGCGTCGATCGCGGCGGCTTCGAGAACGCCTGCGCGTTCATACGCGATGGAAACGCAAAACATCGGGTAGCCGTGCGCGTAATTCGTCGTGCCGTCGAGCGGATCGACGATGAACCGTTCGTCGCCCGATCCTTCATACACGCCGCCCTCCTCACCGAGAACGACGGCGCTCGGAAAGTGCGTGCGCGCGGCGGCGACGACGACTGCTTCGCTCGCGCGATCGGCCTCGGTCACGATGTCGCGCGGTCGTTTCTCGAGCATTGCGTGCGGGCCGCCGAACGTCTCGAGCAATAACGCGCCGGACGTTCGCGCGACGGACGAGACGAAATCGAGCGGGTCCACGTAACTCCTCATCGGAACGCACGGGAATGTTTCGTCGAACGGATCGAACGCGACTCGACCGCGTGCTCGCCGCAGTTGAGATTCCCGCGCTCGGACTTTGGCTCGGCGCGCTCTGCGGCTTCGCGTTTATCTTTGCACCGGCCGCATTTCGCGTCGTGACCGACCTCACGCAATTTGCCGCGCTGACCGCGGCCAACCTTCGCACGCTCGCAATTGCCGGTTACGTCTGCGGTGCGGGCGCCGTCGTCCTCGCGCTTGCACGTTCGCGCGAAGCCTCCGACCGCACGAATGACCTCGTACGCGCGTTGCTCGTTCTGATCGCACTCGGCGCGATCACCTACGAGATGGCCGCGATCGTTCCGGCGATGGCCGCCATCCCCGACGTTCACAGCGACGCCTATCACGCGCTCCATTCGCGTTCGACGGCAGTATACGGATCGGCGGTCGTTTGCGTGGCAGCGGCGCTCGTCCTCGCCGCAGTCCGCACCGAGAGTTAGCGCGACGCAAGAAAAGCGGACCCCGGGCGGGTAAGAGCGCCCTGATGGCGTTCCACGACGGGTTCCTCTCCGAGATGATCGGACGGACGGCGGTGGTCGACGCGGGCGGACGGCGCCAATCCGTCGGCCGTGTTTCGGATTTTGTCGTCAAACGACCGAACGACACCTTTCCGCACATCGACGCCGTCGTCATCAAGAATCGCGACGGAAAGCGGCTCGCTCCAATCGTAACAGTCACCGAATTCGATGACGACGGCGCGGTCATGTTGACGCAAGCACCGACGGCCGACGTTCCGCCCGATGACGAAGCTCTCTACCTTGTCGAGGACCTCTTCGACAAACAAATCGTCGACGTCGACGGCCGCAAAGTCGTGCGCATCAACGACATCGAGGTCGCACGCACCACCGGTGCGCTGCGCGTCGTGGCTGCCGATATCGGCATCGGCGGCATCGTACGCCGGCTCGGGGGCGGCTCGCTCTCGCGCGGCCTCGTCGCGCGCATCCCTCGCACGCTCATCGCGTGGGACAACGTCGCGCCGCTGCACGATCTCAACCCGACGCAGATCCAATTGCAGGTAGCCGATAACCGGCTCGCGCGACTGCATCCCTCCGACCTGGCTGAAATTATCGGTGATCTTTCCGCCCAAGATGCTGCACGCGTCGTCAGTTCGCTCGATGACGAAACTGCGGCCGACGCGTTGGAGCACCTCGACGCCGAACGCCAACGCTCGATCATCGACGATCTCGGTGCCGAGCGCGCGGCCGATATCATCGAAGAGATGGACTCCGACGATGCGGCCGACTTGCTCGGTGAATTGCCGGAGAAGCAGCAAGAAGCGCTGCTCGCCGAGATGGACACCGAGACGGCCGACGACCTCCGCGAGCTCGTGGCGTACGACGAAGAGACCGCCGGCGGCATGATGACGACGGACTACCTCTGGATCTACCCGCATCGCACCGTCGCAGCAACGATGGCAAAGATTCGCGAGCTCGCCCCGGAGACCGAATTCATCTACTATCTCTACGTCACCGATCAATCGGAGAAGCTGCTGGGCGTCCTTTCCCTTCGTACGCTTCTTCTCTCGTCGCCGGATGCGACGATTCACACGGTGATGGACAGCGACATCGTGAGCGTACGGCCCGACACGCGGGCCGAAGAGGTCGCGTCAACGATCGCTCGTTACGATCTCCTTGCGTGTCCCGTTGTCGACGAGGCGGGAAAGATGCTCGGCATCGTGACGGTCGACGACGCGATCGACGCGATCATCCCCGAACGAGTGAAGAAACAGTTGCCGCGCTTCACACCGCGGCGAAAACGCGACCGACTCGAACTGGCGTAGCGAGCGATGCGGCGGTATTGGCGCGCGGCGATCGCGCTCTTTGCCGTGCTCGGGCCCGGCTTTGTCACGGCTTCGGCCGGCAACGACGTCGGCGGTATCGCGACGTACTCCGCGGCAGGTGCGAAGTTCGGCTATATCGTGCTCTGGACGCTCGTCCCGCTCACCGTTTCGCTCATCGTCGTCCAGGAGATGGCCGGGCGGATGGGCGCCGTGACCGGACAAGGTCTCGCCGGTCTAATTCGCGAGAATTTCGGCGTCCGGCTGACGTTTATCGCAATGGCGCTGCTGTTCTTCATCAATACCGGAATCACGGCGACGGAATTTGCGGGCATCGCTGCGTCGGCAGAAATCTTTCACCTCAACCACTTCATCGTCGTTCCGCTCGCGACGGTCGTCGTGTTTTTGCTTGTCTTGCGGCTCAGCAACAAGATCGTCGAGCGTACGTTCGTCGTTCTCTCGCTGATCTACCTCAGCTACGTCGTATCCGGCGTTCTTGCAAAACCCGATTGGGGCGCAGTCGCACGCGGCGCGCTCGTTCCGACGTTTTCACACCAGGCCGGCTTTCTGGTCACCGTCGTCGGCTTGATCGGAACAACGATCTCGCCGTACATGCAATTTTTCTTGCAGTCGGCCGTCGTCGAAAAAGGTTCACGCGCGAAAGATCTTTTCAACGTGCGCGCCGACATCGTCGTCGGATCGATTCTCGGCATCGTGATCGCCGGATTCATGATCATCGCGAATGCGGCCACAATCCACCATGCGGCAATCGTCAATCACCGGGCACCGATCGATATCGACACGGCGCAAGCGGTCGACTTCGCCCGTGCGCTCGAACCGTTGGCCGGCAACTTTGCAGCCACCCTGTTCGGTCTCGGCATCCTCAACGCCGGACTCTTTACCGCGACGGTCCTCCCGCTCGCAACCGCGTTCATCATCTGTGAAGCCTTCGGACTCGAAGCGGCGGTCGATCGGCGTTGGGATGAAGCGCCATTTTTCTATTCGCTCTTCGCCGGCGGCTTGGTGCTCGGCGCGGGGCTCGTGTTGTTGCTGCCGTCGAACAACCTCTTTGCATTTACGTTCTACGCGCAAGTCTTGCAAGGCGCTGTTTTGCCGCTCGAACTCGTCCTGATGCTCGTCGTCATCAACCGCAAGCGCGTGATGGGCACGCATACGAACGGGCGCGTCGCCAACGCCATCGCGTGGACGACGGCGGTGGTCATCGGCGGTCTCGCGATCGTGTACGTCGTGCAATCGGTCATCAGCGCATTCGGCGCCGCACACTAACCCAGATTACCGGCCTTTGCGCCCAGGTACGCGGCGATCAGCACGCAGATCGACGATACGATTGTAATGGCGAGGGCGACGCGTTCACGGCCCGGACGGCGCGCGATTCCGTTTGCCGCCATGTAGCCGATCCACGCGACGATCGCGAGCGCGTAGTGCGTCGAGCCGGCGCGCATCCCGCCGACGATCAACCAAATGCCGAGTAAAATCTGAACCGTAAGCACGTAAAGGGTTATCCGGCGCCCCAATTGGCGCCAAACCAACAGGGCTGCGCACGCGGCAACGAGGATACCTACGGCCAAGTGCACGACGAGAACGTTCATGTGCGGCGAGTTCGCCGCGATAGTGTCGATGCTTTGCTCGCCTACGCAGAAGCATTGGCGCGCATTGCTGCGACCGGCGGCGGCGCGCCCGCACTTGCATCGCATCTCGCCACGAGTATCGATGCGGCCGTCCTGGTCGAAGACGCCGAATGGAAGCACCTCGGTGTGGCCGGCAGTAAAGATCGCGCGGTTCCGCCCTCTGTTCGCGACCTGTTGCCGACCACCATCGACGGTGAGGGCGACGATGGCGTTCCGTTGCTGCCCCCGGCCGACGCGCGCGCCCGCGCCTTTCCGATCCGGGCCGGCGGTTCGCGGTTGGGTTGGCTCTCGATTTTTCCGCGCGCCGGTGGAACGGCCGAGCGGCGTTCCCTCGTGCGCCTCACCACCGCGCAGATCGCCATCGAACTCTCACGCGATGCCGGCGGCGGACGCGGACGGCGTCGCGGTTTCTGGGATCGCCTCCTCGCGCACGCGTATGAAGATCCGCTCGAAGCGCGCGAAGACGCGCAGGCGCGCGGCATCACGCTCGCGTCGGGCTACGTCGCGGTCGCGGTCGAAGGCGAAGGTCTCGAAGAGAACGTCGCGGCGCAAAAAAATGCTGAGATTCGCCGCGTGTGTCTCGACACGCTCGGGACGCGCGGCGGCGACGTCGTCGTCATCGAGCGCGGCGGCGGCTTCTTCTTCCTCGTTCCCGCGACGCTCGACGTCGACGCGTCCAACGCGCGTACGGCAGCCACGTTGATTCCGCGCGGCATCCTGCGTTCGGGCATCGAGGTGAAGGTGGTCGGCGGCGTCGGCCGGCATGCCGAGATGTTGCACGTTGCGCGTTCGGTCGACGAAGCGCGTGAAGCGACGACGATTGCGCGACGCATGTTCGGCGGCGGCAAAGTGATGCCGTACGAAGATCTCGGCATCTACCCGTTGCTGCATCGGGGCGGCGGAACGAAAGAGGAGTGGAAGGCGTTCGCCGACCGCGTTCTCGAGCCGCTGCGCGCGTACGACGACAAACATCAGACGGAGCTGGTGCGCACGCTTCGCCTGTTCTTCGACGTGGGACAAAACATCAAGGTGGCTGCAGCGCAACTCAACGTACACCGGCACACGGTCTTCTATCGATTACGGCAGATCGGCGAGATCGGCCGGCTCGATCTCGACAGCCCGCACGACCAGCTTACGCTGCGCGCTGCGATCGCTATCGATGCTCTCGGCAGTTAAGGACACCGGAACGGTGCGGCGAGACGTCATGAAAACCGCGCGCGAGCGCGGCGTGCGCTGGATTCGTTTGGCCTTCGTCGACATTGCCGGCATTGAAAAAAACATCACGGTTCCGTTTTCGGAACTCGAGCACGCGATGGACGGCAAAGTGACGTTCGACGGCGGATCGATCGACGGGTTCATCCGCGAGGAAGAGCTTGACATGGTGCTGCGTCCGGATCCCGCGACGTTCGCCGTGCTTCCGTGGACGATCGAGAGCGGTGCGGTCGAAGCGCGCATGCTCTGCGATATCGCGATGCCGGACGGTACCGCATTCGAAGGCTGTCCGCGCAGCACGCTCAAACGCGTGCTCGACGACGCCGGCGACGTGTTGCGCGATGTCAAGATGGGCCTCGAGGTCGAGTTCTATCTGTTTGCGCGCGACGCGGACGGTACACCGACGACGCGCACCACCGACGCCGGCTCGTACTTCGATTTTTCGCCGGCCGATCGCGGTGACGACGCACGCACGGCGATGGCCGCCGCGCTCGAGTCGATGGGCATCGGCGTATCGAGCGCGCATCACGAGCACGGCGCGGGTCAGCACGAGCTCGATTTGAGCGCAGGCAGCGTCCTCGGCACGGCCGACCGGCTGATCACGGTGCGCGGTGCTGTCAAACAAGTAGCCTATCGCCATAGCGTGCACGCGACGTTCATGCCGAAGCCGATTCAGGCGCAGGCCGGCAGCGGATTGCACGTGTACATCGCGCTCGGCGACGTCGATGAAGTCGTGCGCTTGCACGCGATCGCGGGGTTGCTCGAACATGCCGCGGGCTTCACCGCCGTCTGCAATCCGACGGTTAATTCGTACAAACGGCTGATGCCGGCCTGGGACGCTCCGATCTACACCGTGTGGTCGCATCGCAGCGCGAACGCCCTGGTACGAGTACCACCGGCAATCGACGGTCCGCCGGTGATCGAAGTGCGAAGCCCGGACTCCGCATGCAATCCGTATCTGGCCCTCGCTACGCTCGTCGAGGCGGCCGCGGACGGTATTCGCTCGCGCACGCTGCCGGGCGATCCGTTCACCGGCTCGACCTACGATTTGCAAGGGAAGTATCTCAAGGATCATGGGATCCGCACGTTACCGCATTCGCTCGGCGAAGCAATCGACGCGCTCGATCGCGATCTCGTCATGCGCGGCGCGCTCGGCGATCATATCTATCACGCGTTCCGCGACGCGAAGCTCGCCGAGTTCGAGCGGTATCGCCTCGCGGTCCATCCTTGGGAAATCGAAGCGTACCTGCGCACGTTTTAAGTCGAGGACGATTCAGCTGATCCTGGACCGGATCGCGGCGCAAACCGCGCCGCTCAACGATTTCGGCGAACCGCGATCGATCGTGTGGACGTCACTCACGGGCGATAAGGAATGCCGCAATAGCACCGATGCGGGAATCCTCGAAATTCGTCTCGCCCGTTTTGTCGGACGGCAGCAAAACTTCATTATCGTCGGCCACCAAATCGAAGAAGCGGACCTTGCCTTTCGTGTTCTCGATTGTACGGGACGCGAGGTCTTGCGCTCTCCGCTCGATCCGTCGGCATCGTACGGCGAAGGCCGCTTCGCGCCGTACTTCCTTTCCGTCACGGGAACGGCGGCGACCGTCGCACTGCTGAGCGCGCACTCGAGCAATTCGAGCATCGCTGCGGTCCTCGGCGTCGTCAATTCCTATGGTTCGCTACAGGCCAACATCGGAGCGCACGACTCGAACAACTTACGTTTGTTGGCACTGTTTCGGCTGATGGGAAACGTACCGGGCACGAATGTTCCCGCACCCGCGCCCAGCACGGTTTCGGCGTTGCTGCAGACGTGCTCGTTCGGCGCCGACCCCGACGCGGCGATCCGGCTGCACTGCCTCGAGCAGGAGCGTTGAGCGTGCGCTATTTTACGCTGCCGGTGAACTGCGCGTCGACGACTTGCGCGAACGGTATCGCGGCCGGGATGCTTTTGTCGCGCACTTCGATATCGTTGACGTCTTGTAGGCCCTTTTTCGGCACCGCGAAGCCGGCCGGTATAAACTTCGCTTGGCCCTTCACCGCGTCCAGCATCACCGCCGGCTCGACGTCGGGGAACTCCTTGCTCATCGCAGCCGACGCGACGGCCGGCGTCGACCTCGCACTCTGCGCTTCGGCGCTCAGCACGCGGAAGAACGTTTGCATCGCAGCCCTGTTTGCCGATGCAAATTCCGCTCGCGACATCACGACGATACCGGCATACTCGAATTGCGGCTCGTAGAGCACGCGATATTTCTTTGAGCTGACCAGCCGTTGCAATTCGGGCGGTGACACCATGCCGGCGACGGCGCGATTGGTGTCGAGCGCCGCAAGCATCGTCGCGCCGCTGCCGGCCGAAATGATGCTTAGGTCGCGATCACCGTTGATGCCGGCGGCATCGAGTCCGCGGCGCAACCCCGTATCGGAGAGGCTCTTCGGTGCCGTGACGGCGACGGTCTGCCCTTTGAGATCGGCGAGTGTCTTGTACGTCGAATCAGCTTTCGTGATCAACGAATAGCCGATCGCGTTTTGCAGGCAGCCGTAAATCTTCACATCGATGCCGCGGCTCTGCGCGCGCAGCGAATGTTCGGCCGAACCCGTGAAGACGTCGACGCTGCCGCCGATCAAAGCCCCAATCGCGGGGGCTCCGGCGGCGAAACACGTCTTCTCCACGTCGACCCCGGCTTTCTCGTACGCGCCGTCGTTGAGTCCGAGTTGCGCGACCATCGCGTTCATGCCGCCGCACACGTAGGCGAGCCGGATTTTGAGGCGTGTTTGCGCGGCGACGGGTGCGGGCGCAGCAGCTATTCCGACAAATGTCGCCGCAAGCGCGAGGGCAAGAAATCGCTTCATCGTTGCGATGTCAACGCGACGCAGCGCCGATAGGTTGCATGCCGGTTCGTGCGGTAGAGCGGACGCCATGGAATCGATCGCGTCCGAGGCCGACTTCCGCCGACGCTACGTCGTTCACGACGAGCACGAGGTCGAGTTTCGCGAAATCGACATGCTGCGGCACGTCAACAACGTGCGCTACGCGGATTGGGCCGAGACCGCCCGCTCGCGCTTCTTCGAAAGCGTCATGGGCATCAGTTTCTTCGGCGAGCAGAGCGTGATCATCGCCCGGCACGACTTGCACTACGAGGCTCCGGTCGCGTATCGCGATCGCGTCCTCATCGGCGGCGCCGTCGAGCGCTGGGGAACGAAGTCGTTCGATTTCGTCACCGTCGTGTGGTCGCTCACGGATGCATGCGTCGTGTTCCACTCCACGGCAACCCTCGTCGCGTACGACTATCGAGCGAAGGCCTCGATCGTGATCCCGCCGGCGTGGCGCGACCGGGTCGGCGCGCTTCCCGGCTACCTCGAAAACACCGACCACATCGAGCGGTAGAACCACGAACCGTCCGGTTTGAGAAAATAGCCGGTGGCGATCAACGCGTCCGCGACCGGGCGCCGCACTGCGGCAAGCCGACAGATCGGATCTCCGGCGACGCGCATCCAGCGCATCATCCGGCGTGCCTCGCGCTCGTTCCGGTCGAACGGAAGCAGCGTGCGTTCGTACGCCGCACCGGCGGTGTCGACGTCCGCGTTCTGCACGAGCGCTGCGGCAACGCTCAAGCCCGTTGCGATCGCTTGCGAGACGCCCTCCGCCGAAAGCGGATCGGCGACGCCGGCGGCATCGCCGGTGAGAAACGCGCGACCGCTGTAACGCCGATCGCGTCCCGACGGAATGACGCCGCCGTGCACGTCGTCGAGCGGCGCATCCGGAGCGACGAACGCCGATGCATGACGGTCGCGTACGAGCCACGCGCGCAGCGCCGCGCGCAGATCGCCGCCGCAGCGACGTGCGCATTCTTCGGTAATCGCTATGCCGACATTCGCACGCTGCGGCGCGACCGGAAACAACCACGCGTAGCCGGGCAAGAACGCCGCGTCGTAATGCACGCGATATTCGGCCGTGAGCGGCGCGCGCGTGTCGGCGTAGCCGCGTAACGCAACGAGCCGTGAATGATGCGGGGGGAAACCGAGCTTCGCCGCAAGCGCACCGGTTGCGCCGTCGGCAACGATCAGCGCATCGGCCGGTTCGCTCCTCGCGCCGCTCGGACTGCGTAACGTGACGCGGCCGTCGCGCCACGCATCGACCGACGTCGCGGGTGTAAACGTCGCGCCCGCGGCGATCGCCGCGTCGAGCAAACGGCTATCCGAGTCGCGCCGGGCGCGGCACGTGCCGTTCGGCAAACCGGCGGGCCAACGTCCTCGCGCGAGCGCACCGCTCGGCCCGACCATCACCGTGGTTGCGATCGACGGTTCGGGCGGCAACGTTATACCGAGGTCCGCGTAATGCGCGACGCTCGAGGGCGTCAATCCGTCGCCGCACGTTTTTTCACGCGGCCACGACGCTTTGTCGTAGAGCCGAACCTCGACGCCGGCGCGCGCGAGCGCGATGGCCGCTGCGGCTCCCGCGGGCCCGGCACCGGCGACGGCGACGCGCAAAGCTACGATGCCGGAGCGGCGAGTGTCGCTGCGGTCGAGCGCAGGATGTCCCACGCCAAGATGACGTCGTCGCGCGTCGTGCGTTCGTTGCCGATCGCGAGCCGCAGGACCGTGCGGCCACGCAGCTTGGTCGACGAGATCATGATACGGCCGTCGTCGTTCACCGCTGCGAGAATCGCGTCGTTGAGCGCGTCGGTTCGCTCGTCGTCGAGACCCGCCGGAGCATAGCGATAGCAAACCACCGAGAGCGGATGCGGTGCCGCGATCTCCCACTCCGGTTCCGCAGCGACCCACGACGCGAAGGCTTGTGCGAGCACAATGTGCACGCGCAGACGCTCCTGCAATCCGCTCACCCCGTACGCGCGAATCGCGAACCACAGTTTGAGCGCGCGAAAGCGACGCCCCAGCTGCAGCCCGTAGTCCATATAGTTACGAACGTTCGTCTCCGGCGTCAGCAGATAGTCGGCGACGAGGCTGAACGTGCGCCGCAAGAGTTCCATATCTTTGATGTAGAGCACGGAGAGATCGATCGGAATGAACAGCCACTTGTGCGGGTTGACGACGATCGAATCCGCCGCATGCGCCGGATCGAGCAGGTAGCGAAATTCGGGGAGGATCGCGGCCGGCCCGGCGTACGATGCATCGACGTGCAGCCATACGTTGCGTTCGCGGGCGATCATCGCGATCGCCTCGACCGGATCGCTCGAGGTCGTCGACGTCGTTCCAACCGTGGCAACGACGCACATCGGGCGCCGCCCACGCGCGACATCTTCGTCGATCGCCGCGGCGAGCGCATCAGCTCGCATTCGAAAGACATCGTCGACCGGAATCTTCACGACGTTCTCGCGTCCGACGCCGAGCACGATCGCCGCCTTCTCGACGTGCGAGTGCGTGTGGTCCGTAACGTACACACGTAGGGCCGGTAGATCGCGGCCGCCCATGCCGCGGTCGCGGATGTCGAGACCGAGCGACTCACGCGCGGCGGCCAGCGCTGTGAACCCGCTGATCGACGCCGTGTCATAGATGATACCGTGAAATACGTCGGGCAGGCCGAGCATCTGCCGCAGCCAACCGAGCGTGACGTCTTCCAACTCCGTCGCCGCGGGCGACGTGCGCCACAGCATCGCGTTGACGTCGAGCGTCGCGGCAAGCGCTTCCGCCAGCACGGCGACCGGCGTCGAACTGATCGCGAAATAGGCAAAGAAGCGCGGATGGTTCCAATGCGTAAGCCCGGGAACGATGTGCGTTTCGAAATCGGCGAAGATCGCGTCAAACGACTCGCCGTCGGGCGGCGGCGCGGCGGGCAGCGCCGCGATCAGATCGCCGGGCCGCGCACGAGAGAAGACGCGGTACGTCCGCGCGTCGGTAAGAAAGTCGTCGATCCACGCCGCGACCCGCGCGAAGCGCTCGCGGAACGGCGGATCGGTCACGGGACCGCGGGTCGTTCGATCGGCACGATGTCCGCGATTTGGTCGATATAGATCGTCACGCCTTCGCCTGCGTGACGCGCGATGAAGACGCTCAGGGATTGATCGGATAACAACTCGGTGCGTAAACGACCCGAGAATGTGGCTCCGTCGTGCATCCGAACGCGAACATCGTGACCGGCAAAGCGACGAATCGCTTCCACACCGTTCCCTACCATGCCCTATCCGACGCCCGATGCAAGGGCGTCGTTCCGCGGTCGCGAAACGCAGCGCAGCGCAACGCAGCCGAGGGAACCTTTATGAAGTATCGCACGTATCCCAATACCGACATTACGGTCAGCGAGGTCGGCTTCGGCCTCTGGACGACTTCGACGGGCTGGTGGGGAGAGATGACCGACGACGACGCGGTCACCATCATGCACGAGGCCCTCGGTCTCGGCGTGACGTTCTTCGATGCCGCCGATACGTACGGGAACGGGCGTAGCGAAGTGCAACTCGCGAAAGCGTTCAAGCTGCGCCGCAGCGAGGTCGTATACGCCACGAAGTTCGGTTACGACTGGTATAACTATTCCGGCGAACGCAAAGGACAGCAAGAAATACCGGCAGACTTTTCGCCGAAGTTCGTTCGTTACGCGCTCGAGCAATCGCTGCAGCGGCTTGAGACGGACTACATCGATCTCTGGCAGATGCATAACGCCCATCTCGATCAGGTTCGGGACGGCGAACTCGCGGCCTTGCTCGACGATTTCGTGCGCGAGGGCAAAATTCGCGCGTGGGGCGTCGCGCTCGGTCCCGCCATCGGTTGGCTGTATGAAGGTATCGAAGCCGCACAAGCCGGCGTAACGTCGATCCAGATGATTCAAAACATCCTCGAACAGTTCCCGGGCAATGCAATGATCGACGCGGCCGACAACGCCGCTACGGATACGGGATTCGTCATTCGCGTTCCGCACTCGTCGGGGATGCTCGAGGGAAAATACACCGTCGACACGACGTTTGAGAAAAGCGATCATCGCAGCCATCGTCCAAAGTCTTGGCTCGTCAACGGCGTCCGGAAAATCGAAACGCTGCGGTTCCTCGAGACGCCGCAACGCACGCTCGGCCAAGCTGCGCTACAATGGCTCCTCGCGAACCCGCGCACCGTCTCGACGTTACCCAACATCTACGACCGCGATCAGTTGCGCGAATTCGCCGGAGCACCGGGAACCCCGTCCCTCACGGCCGACGAACTTGCGCGCGTGGCTGAATTGACGACCACGAACTTCGGCGTCGAGGAAGAGCCGATGCGCTACAAGGGCACGATGTCGCCGCCCGAACCACAGACGGCCGGCGTCTAAGCGTCGAGAGGAATGCATCCAGTCGACAACACACCGGAGGCGGGTGCTGCGATAGCGGTGCTCTCGCAGCACGCGCCTTCTCCGATCGGGCCGTACAGTCAAGCGATTCGCGCGAACGGCATGATGTTTTGCAGCGGGCAGGTCGGTCTCGATCCGGCAACGGGAACCCTCGTCGGCGGCGGCGTCGCGGCACAAACGCAGCAGGCGCTCCAGAACTTGACCGCTGTTCTCGAAGCCGGAGGTTCGTCGCTTCGAATGATCGTTAAGACGACGATCTTTCTCGTCGACATGAATGATTTCCCGACCGTCAATGCGGCGTACGCTGCGTTTTTTCCGCACCTCCCGCCGGCGCGCTCGACGGTAGCGGTCGCAGCGTTGCCGCTCGGTGCGAACGTCGAGATCGAGGCGATCGCGATGTCGCGATGATTCGTGCATCGATCGTCGCGGCGGTCATCGCCGCGACGTCGGTCGGATCCGATCGTCAGGCCGTATTGCAAGCGCTCCGCGCGAATCATGACATCGACTGCACGCAGGCCGAACTCAATGGTGCCCTTGCGAACAGCGACTTCACGGCGCTCGGTCAATTCGGCGGAAAGCGCGTGATTCTCACCGGCGTCCGTGGCGGCGCCTGTTTGTGCGGCAACGGCGCCAACTGTCCGTTCTTCGTCCTCGCACGCGACGGGGAACGATCGGAGACCTTGCTCTCGACATACGCAACCGAGATTCGGAGAGCCGGCACGGCGAAGCCGCTACCAAATTTGATCGAACGGGCGCGCGACAACGCCGAAACGTATTTCGAGACCGAGGACATCTTCCGCGACGGTCGGTATGCGACGTTGCATACGTGGATCGTGCGGGCCGACCTCGGCGCGCGCAAGTTGGTCGACGTGCCCGTGCGGTTTGCACCCGGAACGTCCTCCGTCATGCTGCATGGTTCGTCCGCGCAGGATTGGTACGACGAGTACGAGTTCAGCGCGCAGCGCGGGCAGCAGCTGACCGTCGATGCGATTCACGCGCGCGACACGTTGACACTCACGTTGTACCGTGGCGACAAAGCGATCGACCTCAAGCCGGGCATCGCGACGACGCTGCCGGCTTCCGGAGCGTATCGCTTCCACGTCGAGGCTCAAACGGACACACCCCATCCGTATTCGTTGCGTCTCACAATTCGTTGAGCGGCCAATACGCAAACGCGATGCCCACGGGCGACGCGTAGACCGGAACGTAGTCGACGACCTTCCCCGGAACGCCGTCGACCGATGCCGCTGCCGCGATCCAGTTACGCGTCTCGCCGGTGCCGCTGCCGAGCCCGGTGACGATTCCCGTTCCGCCGCTCGCGTCTTTCACGCTCCGCGCATCGAGCGGATCGTAGACGACCGGATACGTGTCGAACGTTGCGGCCATTGCGCGCGCGTCGCCGGTCGTCACGCTAGCGAGAATGGCGCGGTCGAATTCTTCGTCGAGAATCGATTTTTGCGCGCCCGGCGTGTGCCACAAGCCGCCCGAACCCACGATCGCAACCCGCAAATTGCCGGGAAGCGCGTCGATCGTTTCACGCACGGCGCGGCCCAGATCGTAACAACGCTGCGCGGTCGGTTGCGGACCATAATAGCAGTTGATCCAAATCGGCACCGTCGGAATTGAAAAGCCGGTGTCGAGCAGCGTATGCGCACGCATGACGGCGTGTCCCATGCCGTGCTCGGGATCAGTGAGTTGCGTGCTGAACGCCATGTCGAAACCGAGCGCCGTGAGCCGCATCAGCAACGCTTTCGCGAGGTCCGGCGAGCCGGGCACCGTTTGCCAATGCTCGGGCGTTCGGGGGCGCGGCGGCCAATCGCCGGGAAACGGCGGTCCGTCCAGCGGCGAGATCGTGAAGCCGCTGAACGAGGAGCCGGTGTAGATGCTCAGCGCCGGAAAGTTGGCGAGTTTAAACTGTTCGAGTTGATCGTCCCCGAAGATCACCAACACGTCGGGCGCCGCGCTGCGAAGCACGTCGCTCAGCGTCGCGCGGCCCGCCGCGATGCGCGCCGCTTTCGCGACCATGTCCTCGCGCGATTCGGACGGCACGTTCGCGTCGAAGCCGCCGGCGCCGGCGCGGAGCGTTCGCGTCTGTTCCCAGCGGTCGAGCGTCGAGAGCATGAACGGTGTGTGAGACGTGCACATCGCGGCGACGATCTGAGCCATTATCGACCGGTTCGACCGTCATTTCACATTCCCGGTGACGCTTACGCTACCCTGAATCGTCGTCGGCGTATGGGGGTTGGCGGTCGGGAGCGGTTCCGCAAACGACGGCGGCACCAATACGCCGGCGAACGAAACGGTAAGCAGCGCCAACAGCGTCGCGCTCGCGCCCGGCTTCAGCGGTGAAAGCGCCGTCCAGCGAATCGCCGTGTACGTCGACGGATCTGCCTTCACCCGTTTGTCGCCGTCCTTCTCATGGACCACGACCATCGGCGCGACCGACCATGTCTTGCCGTGGTCAAGCGAAAACTCGATGGTACGGCCGCCGCTCGCGCTACCGGCGACGAAGGTTGTTCCGGCGGGAACCGCGTCGACCGGGCGGATACCCTCGGCCGGACGGTCACCGGTGTTGATTGCGACGATATCGTAGCGAACGATGTCGTCAGCTTTGAGCACGGCGCCGTTTGCCGGAACGAGCTTTATGCTGCCGTCCGCCGCATGGCGCACAATGGCCGCCGAAAGTTGGAGCGCAACCACCGGCCGCGCCGATGCGACTGCGCCCAGCGATGCAAACGCACCGCCGAGAAAAAGTACTGCAAAAAATCGACGCATTGATACATGCTCCGTGTCGCACTGAGATAGCCGCTCTGCTCCTTGCCGCAACGGCAAGCGGGGAGCCAAATATCGTAGCGAACGGAAAAAGTTACGTCTATCGTTGAAAGACGTTCTTACCAATCACGCTACTTCGTGAATCTGGCGTTAAAGCAGCGTCAAGCGATTCACGCGCAAACTTTACTGAATTAGCGCAACGACGCCAACGTGTCGAGCGCTGCGCGAGCGGCACGCACGACGCGCGCATCGTCGCACGAGAGTGCCGCCTGATATTCGGCGCGCGTCAAGGCAATCGGTTTACGTTCGAGTTGGAAGGTCCGCGCGAGCAAATAATGGAGTCGCGGATTATCAGGGGCTGCGTGCAGTCCGTCTGCAAGGGTCTGCTCGGCGACCGCGAGGTCGCCGCGTTCCAGCAGGGCGAAGGCGAAGTTGCCGTACCCCTCGGAGCGCATCGGATCGGCGGCGATGGCGGCCTGGTCGTCGCGCATCGCGGCTTCGATCTCGCCCGAGGCGTCCTCGAGCAGGCCGCGGACGATCAGCGCCTGCACGCCGTTCGGATTGCGGCTCAGCGCCCGTTGCGTCCAAACGGCCGCCGAAGCGGCGTCGTTCCGGTTGAGATAAGCAGCACCGAGGGATGCCAACGCCTCGTAGGAGTCCGGCTCGACACTGAGGCAGCTCTCGAGATCGGCGACGGCCTCGGTATAGCGGTGAAGCGCGAGCAGGTCGTTCGCGCGGGCAACGAGATCGTCGCATCGGCCGCGACGCAGACTGACCAGTTGCGAGTAGTAGCTCAGCGCCGCAAGGTGCTGGTGGTCTGCGCGCAATACCGCCGCCGCCAGCACCAGCGCATCGGGATTGCGCGGCTCGTGCTCGACCCAGGCCTCGACCTCGTCGAGAAACCGCCGCACGTCTCCGAGCCGTGTGTGGAGGCCGACGAGCGCGTCGGCGGCGACGGCGTTGGGCAACACGCGTTCGTACATCACAACCGCTTCCGGCAGCCGGTTTTGGGCGGTATACAGCGCCCCAAGCCGGGTACGGGTTTCGCCGTCGTCCGGATCAGCAACGAGAGCGGCCTTCCAGGCCTCCTCGGCCGGCCGTTCACGGCGCAGACGAAAGAGGCAATCGCCGAGCAACCGATTCGCGTCGACGTCGCGCGGGTGGTCGCTCAGATAGGCGCGCAGATCGTCGACCGCACCCGCGGCGTCGTCGGCGAGTTCGCGTGCACGCGCGAAGCCGACGGCGGGGTTCGGCGCCGGCGCGCTCGCGGTCGCCGGGCCGCTCGTGAGGACAAGGGCCGCGCTCAGGACGATCAACGCTCGCCAACGACGCATTGCGGCCCCTCCGGTCCGTCAAGTATAGCAGGCCGACAAAAATCGTCGAGGGGAACATCGCGCTGATCGCGGAGTGGTCGGACACATCCGAATCCACCGAACACATGGGGAGCATGATGAGCACGACGCTCAACGGCACGTCAACACGCACCGAATCCGACAGCATGGGCAAGATCGAGGTGCCGGCCGATAAATATTACGGCGCTCAATCGGCACGTTCGCTGATCCACTTCGACATCGGCTCCGACGTGATGCCGCCCGAAGTTATTAAGGCGATGGCGATTCTCAAGAAGGCCGCCGCACTCGTGAATCACGATCTCGGCAAACTCGACGATGAAAAACGGCGTTTCATCGTCGCGGCCTCCGACGAAGTCATCGCGGGAAAACACGCCGAGCACTTTCCGTTACGCGTGTGGCAAACGGGCAGCGGCACACAGACGAACATGAACGTGAACGAAGTGATCTCCAACCGTGCGATCGAGCTCGCCGGCGGTGAGATGGGTTCGAAAAAGCCGATCCATCCGAACGACCACGTCAATATGTCGCAGTCGTCGAACGACACGTTTCCGACCGCGATGCATATGGCTGCGGCCGCGGCGATGGATGCATTGATTCCGTCGGTAGAACGGCTGCGCGACGCACTCGACGCGAAGGCGCAAGAGTGGTCGACGCTCGTGAAAGTCGGCCGCACGCATCTACAAGATGCAACCCCGCTCACGCTCGGACAAGAATTCTCGGGCTACGTCAGTCAACTCGACCGCTGCGTCGCACGCTGTCGCGAAACGCTCGACGGCCTCTACGATCTCGCGATCGGCGGCACGGCCGTAGGCACGGGCCTCAACGCGCATCCCGAGTTTGCAGAGCGTGCCGCGCGTAAGATCGCGGAACTCACCGGCTTGCCGTTCCGTTCGCACCCCAATAAGTTTGCGGCGCTCGCGTCGCATGACGAAGTCGTCTACGCGTCGGGCGCGCTCAAGACGCTTGCGGCGGCGCTGATGAAGATCGCCAACGATATCCGGTGGCTCGCGTCGGGTCCGCGTGCCGGCATCGGCGAATTGGTATTGCCGGAGAACGAGCCCGGTTCGTCGATCATGCCGGGCAAGGTCAATCCGACGCAATCCGAAGCGATGACGATGGTTGCCGTCCAAGTCTTCGGAAACGACACGGCGATCTCGTTCGCGGGTTCGCAGGGCAACTTCGAACTCAACGTCTTCAACCCGGTAATGATCCTGAATTTCTTGCAGTCGACGACGCTCTTGCGCGATGTCTGCCGTTCGTTCCGCGAACACGCCGTCGAAGGGCTTGAAGCGAACGAACCGGTGATCGCCAAATATCTCGCCGAGTCGTTGATGCTTGTGACGGCGCTCGCGCCGCACATCGGCTACGACAAGGCGGCCGAGATTGCAAAAAAAGCCAACCACGAGAACAAGAATCTCAAGGAGACCGCACTCGAACTCGGCTACGTGAGTTCGAGTGACTTCGATAAATTCGTCATCCCGGCCGAGATGACGCATCCCTGACGCATCCTTTGTGATCCAAAAGACCCTTAGGTGGCACGGCTGCGGGCGCCGAACCTGCCACCTGTGGCGACCAATCTCGGCCCCAGCGAATGGGCCGCCGGCGTAAGCGAACGGCGTGGCGCCTTTGCGTCGGCGCTCGCCTTCGTCTTCGCGGCCATCGCCGTCACGCCGTTCGCTACGATGCCGCTTGCGCCGTCGTACCCGCTTTTCGCGATGATCTTGGCCGCGTCGATCATGGCGACGACGATCACCGCGCTGTTGCTGCTTTTTCAAGCGCGCGCGCTCGGCTCAATGCCGACCGTCGTCTTGGCCGCGGGCTTCTTCTACGCTTCAGCAACGATGCTGCCGTACGCACTGCTGTATCCGCGCATGGTCGTGCCGCTCGCCGACTTCGTGCGAGCCAGCCCTGCGACGAACGGTCTGTTGTGGCTTTCGTGGCACGTCGGATTACTCGGCTCGATGCTCGCCTTCGGGCTTTTGCGGCGTCCGGACCGCGCCGATCCGGCAATGCAACGGCGCGCGCGCACGATCGTCGTCGTTATGGCGGCCGTCTACGTCGTCTACACGCCGGCGGCGATTTGGCTCGACGGATTGCCGACGACGTTCGAACACAACCATTGGACACCGTTCTATCTCGACGTCATGGTGCCCGTCGTCGTCGCGCTCGCGCTCGGCGTCGTCGTGGCAACGCTACAGCGGCGAAAGTCGGCGACCGTCCTCGACCTGTGGCTCGCCGTCGTGGCGTTCGCAATGATCGTCGACGTGTACCTCACGATCGCCGGCTCGACACGCTTCACGTTGGGCTGGTACGCGTCGCGCATCGTCATCCTCCTCGCGACGGTCGCCGCTTTGGGCATCCTCCTGCAGCAAGCCGCGCAGATGTATGCCGCGCTCGTCACGCGCGCCGACGTGCTTGAAGGCGAAGCACATACCGACATCTTGACGGGGTTGCCGAACCGGCGGCGCTTCGACGAAGAGTTCGCACGCGCGTTCGGCAGTGCGGGTCGTCGCTCGAGTGTGCTCGCGGTAGCCATGATCGACATCGACCGGTTCAAGCTGTACAACGACGCCTTCGGTCATCAGAAGGGCGACGACGCGCTCCACGGCATCGCCCAAGCGATCGCCGACTCCGTCGATCGCAGCGGCGACTTCGCAGCGCGCTACGGTGGCGAAGAGTTTGTCGTCATCCTCGAAGATACGACACTCGAAGGCGCCGCCGCCGTCGCCGAGCGGATTCGCAACACGGTGCTGGCCACCGGGATTCGCGCGCCGAACGGCGGTCTTCTCTCGGTCAGCGTCGGCGTCGCCGCGCGTCAGCCGGGCGAAGGCGCCGACGATTTGGTGCGGCACGCCGACGAAGCGCTCTACATGGCGAAAAAAAACGGTCGCAATCGTGTCAGCGCGTGGCGGACATCGAGCGACTTGCCCATCAGCGGATGAGCGGCAGCACGTTCGACGGCGTGAGTGGAACGAGCCCGAGCGCGAAGACGGCCGCCGCGCAAATGGCGACGGTCACCCATGGCAACATGTTCGCCGGACGCTCGTCCGGAACGTGCGCCATGTCGACGCGCGCGAACATCACGCGCACGATCTTGACGTAGACGTAGATCGAGATTGCGGTGCCGATGATGAGCACCCCGGCGAGCCAGGCGTAGCCGGTGCTCACCGAACTGGCGAGAATCAGAATCTTCCCGGTGAATCCGGCCGTAGGCGGCAACCCCGCAAGTCCGAGTAGAAAAAACGTCATTGCGGCGGCGAGCCACGGACGGCGGTACGCGAGACCCGCGAAGCGGTTGACGCCAACGACCGCGTCCGGATCACGCGAGAGCAACGCGACAACCGCGAACGCGCCGAGGTTCATGAACGTATACGCGGCGAGATAGAAGATCGCGTAGCGAACGCCGAGCGATGACTGCCCCGCGAACGCGACGACGATATAGCCGACCTGCGCGATGCCGCTGTACGCGAGTAGTCGCTTCATGTCCGTTTGCGCGAGCGCGCCGAGATTGCCGGCCAGCATCGAGAGCGCGGCGATGACCCACACCGGAACGAGAATTGCGTTCGTCATGCCGGGCGGCAACGAGACGTAAGCGAAGCGGCATAACACCGCAAGCGCGCCGGCCTTCGTCACGACCGACATGAACGCGGTGACGGCAAGCGGGGCGCCTTCGTAGACATCGGGCGTCCACACATGAAACGGAACCAAGCTCAGTTTGAACGCGATGCCGATCAGAAAGAGTCCGGCACCGAGCATCAGCATGAACGTCGGATGCGCGGCGGCGATTGCGCTCAGCGCAACGGAACCGCTCGCGCCGAACAAGAGGGCCATCCCATACAACAGAACACCCGACGCCATCGATGAGAGGATCAGGTACTTGAGCGCCGATTCGCGCGCCGTCGCGCGCGGCGACATCGCGCACAGGCAATACAGTCCGAGCGAAAGTAATTCGAGCCCGAGAAAGATCGTCATCAGGTTCGATGCCCCGGTCATCAACATCGCGCCGCTCGCGCTCCACAAGATCAACGCGGTCGAACCCGCGACTTGATCGTCGCGGCCGACGCCCGTGCCGAACGCGAGCGTCGCCAGCGTCGCGATCACGATGATCTCTGAGAACACCGTGCTGAATCCGCCTTGGATGAAAGCACCGTCGAACGCCGCGTAATCGTGGCCGTACTGCTGCGCGAGAACGATACCGGCCGCGAGCAAACCGAGCGCCGCGACGACGACCGCGAGGGTCCGGCGTGTCGCGGCCGGCACGAGTAAGTCGAAGAACAGCGCCACGAGCGCGCTGATCGCGATAATCGTCGCCGGCAAGAGCGCACCGAAGTCCAGCGCCGACGGAAAGTTAACGGAGGTGGGCGACAACGTTCGCTCCCGTCGGCAACAGGTGAACGAGCGGATGCGGATTGATGCCAATCACGACGAAGCCGGCGATGAGCGGTGCGAGCGCGAGTCCTTCGATCCATGTCAGGTCGGCGCGTTCCGGCAAGTCGGCGATTACCGGGCCGTTCATCGCGGTTTGGAATAGCCGCAGCATGTAGCCGGCGGCCAAGACAATCGGCACGAGGGCGATGAGCGCGGCCCACCACAAACCGGCCGCGTAGACACCGGTCAAAATGAGCAATTCGCCCGCGAATCCGGCCAGGCCCGGAAGGCCGAGCGCGGCGAGCGCCGAGAGCAGCATCGCGCCGGCCAGGCGCGGATTTGTCGTTCCGATCCCGCCCAAGCGCCGGAGATCCCGCGTTTCTTCGCGCTCTTCGACGAAACCGAGCGTCAAAAACGCGCCGGCGCTGAACAGTCCGTGTGCGATGATGTAGACGACGGCACCGGCCAGCGCGATCGGGTTGAAGCTGAAGATCGCGATAAGGATCAATCCAAGATGTGAGAGCGAACTATACGCGACGATCCGTTTCGCGTCGTTCTGGGTTAGCGCGACCAGCGCACCGTAGACGAGCGAGATCAGCCCGAGCACGACCATCAATGGCGCGACGGCGTGCATCGGTTCGGAGAGAAACGGTACGCCGATAACGATGAAACCGTAGAGCCCGGCCTTCGATTGAACGGCACTCACCGCGGCGACGACCGGCGGCGACGCCTCGGCATACGTGTCGGGCATCCAGGTGTGGAATGGCCATACCGGTGTCTTTACGAGAAACGCAAACGCGAAGCCGGCCAAAATCCAAGCGCCCCATAGGTTCCCGATCACCGGTGCCGCGGGCACCGTCGCCCCGATCAGGTCCGTCGTGCCGTGCAATACGCCGAAGGCGGCGGTCGCGAGAAGCAGCGCCAGTCCGCCCGCGACATTGTAAATCAGGTAACGCCACGCAGCGGTGCCGTGCGGGCGGTCGCGCGACGGCATACCCCATCCGAGCAGCAGCAAGAACACCGGGATGAGCATGAAGTCCCAGAACAAGGCGAAGACGAGCATATCTTTGGCGAGAAACACACCGTTCATCGTACCTTGTAAGACCAGCATCTGCGCCGCGAACTCGTTCGCCCGCGGCGCCCTCGATGCGAGCAACGCGCTGAACGTTACCGCGGCGAGCAGCAACACGATCCAGAACGAGATCACGTCGAATCCGAAATGAAAGTTGGCGGTGAACGGACGCGAGAGCCACGGGACCGACGCGTCCGGCGCGCGCGCGCCGGTCGCGATCATCAAAAAAGTCAGCGCGGCGATGCCGACGCCGATCCACCGGCCGGCGTTTGCCGACTTCTTCGGCAGCGCGTAAAGCGCGAGGCCGATGAGAATCGGTCCGAGGACGAGTGCGCCGACGGTCATCGCGGCGCCACGCCGACCACGACGTAGTAGAGCGCGAAGCACGCGACGCCGAACGCGATCGTGAGCGCGTACGCCCGGACGAGTCCGGTCTCGAAACTGCGGAAGAGGTGACCGAGCCAGTTGGCGGAGATGCTCGCTTCGCGAACGCCCGCGTCGATGACGTGCGGATCGACGACGTCGCCAAACCAGCGGCCGAGCGCGGCCGACGGTTTTACGAAGAGCGCATCGAGCGCCGAGTCGAAGTAAAACGCGTTCGCCAACATCGCCGGCATACGCACCGCTTCCAAACGTAAGCGCGGGACCGCGTCGATCAACGCTTTTGCGTTTCCGTAGCGAAGATACGCAACGGCGAAGCCGGCGACGACCAGGACGAGGACCAGCACGCTCGTCACCCAATCGGGCGGTGTGCTCGCGGTCGCGACGTCATGCGGAAACACGGAGGCGAAATACTGCTTCCAGGGACTTTCGTCGCCGCCGAACGCGAGCCACCCGATGAACGTCGAGGGAACCATCAGGATCGCGACCGGGCCGCTCATCAGCCACGCCGGCGCGGTCGCGTGCCCGTGCTCTTGTTCTTCGGGGTGATGGCCGGCCGATTGCGAGGTTCCGGCCAGCTCGGGATGCCGCATCCCAAGTTCGCTCGGGTCGATGTTCCCGCGATAGGCGCCGAAAAATGTGACGAAGAGCATGCGCGACATATAATATGCGGTCAATCCGGCCGTGACGACGCCGACGAGCCACATCACCGGGTGACCGTGTGCGAGCGTTTCGGTGAGCACCGCATCCTTACTGAAGAAACCGCTGAAACCGGGCACGCCGCAAATCGCGAGGACGCCGACGAGCATCGCCGCAAACGCGAACGGCATCTGCTTGCGCAGACCGCCCATCTTCCGCACGTCCTGTTCGTTTTGCAGGTTGTGGATGATGATGCCCGCGCCGAGAAACAGCTGTGCTTTGAAAAATGCATGCGTAAGAAAGTGCAAGATGCCCGCGTCGTACGCGCCGACGCCGACACCCATGATCATGTAGCCGATCTGCGACATCGTCGAGTAGGCGAGAATCCGCTTGATGTCCCATTGCGCGCAGCCCAGGATCGCACCGGTGATCGCGGTGAGCGCGCCGATCGATCCGGCCAGAATACGCGCGTCGCTCGACGCGTTCCAGAGGGGCGCGAACCGTGCAATGAGATAGACGCCGGCCGTGACCATCGTCGCCGCGTGGATGAGCGCCGAAACCGGTGTCGGGCCTTCCATCGCATCGGGTAACCAGGTATGCAGCGGAACTTGCGCCGACTTCGCCGCCGCACCGATGAAGAGCCCAAGGCACACAATGAACAGCTCACTCGGCGTGAACGACCCGACCTTCGCAAAGACGTCGCCGTATCCGATTGCCCCGACCTTCGCAACGATAGTGAAGATCGCGTAGAGGATGCCGATATCACCCACGACGTTGATCACGAATGCTTTGCGCGACGCCGCAACCGCCGAGGGCCGCTCGAAATAGAAGCCGATCAGCAGATATGACGCGAGGCCGACGAGACCCCAGCCCACGAGTAAGCCGACGACGTTGTCCGAGAGCACCAGCGTCAACATCGCGAACACGAAGAAATTCATGTAGGCGAAGAACCGCGCGAACGCGCGTTCACCGGCCATGTATCCGATCGAGTAGACGTGGATCAGAAAACCGACGCCGGTGATGATCAGCGTCCAAACCAGCGAGATACGGTCCCACTGCAAGCCGAACGCGAACTGCGGCAGCCACGCGAAGAGCGGCTGCCGCACGCCGTGCAGCGCGCCGTCGATCAGCGTCGCGTTGCCCCATTCGGAGAGCGCCGCGATGAACGCGACACCGACGAGCGCGGAGCCGATCGGTCCCGCCATCGACCGCAACTGCGGCCCGAACGACCACAATACGACCGCGCCGAACAACGGCAGCAGCCAGATCAGCAATAAGAGCGGATGATCGTGCACGGTTAGCCCTTGAGTGTGGCGACTTCGTCGACGTCGACGTAGGTCGTCTTGCGGAATACGATCACGACGATGGCGAGCCCGATGGCGGCTTCGGCGGCGGCGACCGTGATGACCAAAAAGGCGAAAATGTGGCCCGTGTTGTTGCCCCACGACCGCGCGAACGTGACCAGCGCGAGGTTCGCCGAGTTGAACAACAGCTCGATCGACATCAGCTGGATCAGCGGATTGCGCCGCGCGATCACGCCGACGATGCCGATGAAAAACAGTATCGACGAGAGCGTGATGTAGGCTTCGACCGGCGCGTTCATCGTGCGATCGGCTCCCGTTCCGGACGCACGACCGGTTCGCGATTGCGCCCGCGCCGCGACGCGGGAACCTCGTCGCCGGCCAACAATACGACGCCGACGATCGCCACCATCAAGATGAACGCGGTGACTTCGAACGGCAGCAAATTGTGCCGGAAGAGCGCGTTGCCGAAGTCCGAGACCGAGCCGAAGACGTTTGCGTCGCCGGTGGCGCCGTAGATCGTTCCGGGTGCGAACGCCGTTTGGAATGCCGCCACCATGACGACGACCGCACCGATCGCCGCAAAAAGCAACGCCGGGGCGAGAATACGCGGTACTTTGTCCGGACCCATCGCGAACGGTTTCACGCCGCTCGAGAGCAACGCGATCACGAACACGAACAAGATCAGGATCGCGCCGCTGTAGACGACGATCTGCATCACCGCGAGAAACTCGGCATGCAGCGCGAGATACGTGATCGCGAGCGCGATGAAGTTCACCAACAGTCCGACGACGCTGTAAACCGGCTTCTGGGCGGTCACGACGAACACCGCGCTTCCGACAAGGGCGAGCGCGAGCACCAGGAACCCGATCACCCGGCGAGTCCCCGCCGTTCGTCTTTGAGGATCGTGCCGCGATGGGTTGCGTTGTAGCCGGTCGCGATGTCGACCGTCGATTTCGCGGCGCCGACCGCCCCGAGATCCGAAGGAATACCGTTCGGCCGCTCGTCGGGTGAGTTGCCGACACCCGCTTCCGGCGGCACCAACAAACGGTCTTTCGCGTAAACGAACGCACCGCGCCGGTAGTCTGCCATCTCGAAGCGGGGCGTCAACACGATCGCGTCGGTGGGACACGCCTCTTCACACAACCCGCAGAAGATACAGCGCAATTCGTCGATCTCGTAGCGGCCCGCGTAACGCTCTCCCGGCGAGCGCCGGTCGGTCGGCGTGTTCTCCGCTCCGATCACGGTGATCGCATTTGCCGGACACGCGATCGAACACAATTCGCAACCGATGCAGCGTTCTTTGCCGTCCGCATAGCGCCGCAACTCGTGCAGTCCGTGAAAACGCGGTGCGTGTTGCTTTTTGATCGTCGGGTATTCGATCGTCGGCTTCTTCTGAAACAGGTATTGGAACGTCGTCGCAAAGCCCTTGGCCAGCGCAAGGACGTTGAAAAGGTTCTTTCGGTTGGCCATTGTCTAGCCTGCGATTGCTACGGCGACGGCGGTGAGGATCAGGTTGAGCGTGGCGACCGGCAAGAGAACCTTCCATCCGAAATCCATCAGCCGATCGTAACGCAGACGCGGAAGCGTCGCGCGCAACCAGATGTAGAAGAACAAGAACAACGCGGCCTTGAGGATGAACCAGACGAGGCCGATCAGCGGGTTGCCGGCGGGCCCGAACAGTGGGTTCCAGCCGCCGAGAAAGAGCAGTGTCGCAAGGCACGACACCGTGATCATGTTCAGATACTCGGCGATAAAAAACAGGCCGAACCGCAAACCGGAATATTCGGTGTGAAATCCGCCGACGAGTTCCGTTTCCGCTTCCACCAAATCGAACGGCGCGCGATTCGTCTCCGCCACCGCCGTAATGAGGTAGATGACGAATCCGATGATTTGCGGGACGATGAACCACACGCGGGCTTGCGACGAGACGATCGTCTCGAGCGACGTCGACCCGGCGAGAATCAGCACGCCGATCACCGACATCGTCATCGAGAGCTCGTAGGAAATCATCTGCGCGGTTGCACGCACGGAGCCCAGCAAAGGAAATTTCGAACCGGACGACCAGCCGGCGAGCGAGATGCCGTAAACACCCATCGAACTGATCGCAAAGATGAACAAGATACCGGCGTCGACATTGCCGACGCTCCACGCTCCACCGGTACCGCCGGTAAAGGGGATGATCGCGAACGTGCCCATCGCGCAAATGAGCGAGATGAAGGGTGCGAGACGATAGATCAACGGGTCAGCCGTATTCGGCGTGAGGTCTTCCTTGAACATCATCTTCGCGGCGTCGGCGGCCGGCTGCATGAGTCCCCACGGGCCGACACGGTTGGGGCCGGGACGCAACTGCATCCAGCCTAAGATTTTGCGCTCGAAGAGCATCGAATACGCGAAGGTCGTGATGACGACGAGCAAGACGATGGCCGACTTCACTAGTGCGATCAGCCACAGCGGCACCGCCGCGATTGCGTCGGTCATGCCAAAACCTCGACCGGTTCGTTCGCACGCCGTTTGGCCGCGATCGTAACGCTCGGTGCGCCGCGCAGCGCTCCAAGCGGCGCGTCCGGTACGCCGTCCAGAAGGGCGATCGCGCCGCCGGTGATGCGTTCGTCGAGGACGACGGTCAAGCCGTCGAGCCGTGTCTGTTCGGGACCGGCAACGTCGATCGAATCGCCGTCGGTGAGATCGAAGCGTGCAGCCGTTGCCGGATGAACGACGGCGCGAGGCAAGTTCCGCAGCTGCGCGAGCCGTTCGTCGTGCGCGAGCGTGCCGCCGCCCGTAAACACCGACGATTCAGCGATCACGCGTAACGTTTCACCCGCGGCCATCGCCCGCGGCGTTGCATCGGGCCCGGGAAGCGGCGGCAACGGCGGAACCGCTGCGACCGACGCGCGAACGTGCTCTTCGATCGCGCTCGGCAGCGGCAGCTCGACGCCTAACACGCCGGCAAGCGCGACGAGCATGTCGCCGTCGGCGAGCGTCGCTTCGGGCGACGGCACGGCGGCCGTCACCGGCAACACGTCGCCGGCCAAATTCGTGGTGCTCCCCGTCTTCTCGAATGCGCTGCAAGCCGGCAAGACGAGCGTTGCAAGCTCCGCCGTCTCGGTCATGAACAGTTCGCTCACGACGACGAACGGCACCGCGCGCATCGCCGCGCTCACACCTTCGCGATCGGGGAAGTGCAGCACCGGATTGACGCCGAGGAGCGCGAGTGCGCCGAGTTTCCCCGCACGCGCGGCGGCGAACATCGCCGTCGTGTCCATCCCGCCCGCGCGCGGCAGCATGCCGACGGCCTCGGCGCCGAACGCGTTCGGCTGCTCGCCCGGCACGTAGACGCGCACGGTCGTCCCCGCATCCCGGCTCGACGCCCACGCGGCGACTGCGGCGGCGTCCGTGAGATCGATCCCGTCCCAGACGAGCGCGATTCGCGCGGTTCCCGGCGGAACGAGCTTCACGGCGTCAGCGAACGATGCGACGCGCGTGCACGAGACCACGTTCGAGGCCTGGTGGTCGCCGACCGAGATCAGCGTTGCCCCCGCGTGCGATACCGCTTTGCGAATGCGTAGGTCGAGGACCGGTGCGGTCTGCGCGGGCGGCATACCGACCGTGATGATGACGTTCGCGTGCTCGAGTTCGACGTGCGTTCCGCGCAGCGACCCGGGATAGGCGCGAAGCATGCGGCCGGCCCGCCAATCGAGATTTTCCACGCCCAGCGTGCGATAGACGTGCTGCAGCAAAAACGCTTCTTCGTTGAGCAATCGGCCGCCGCCGATCGCGCCGACCGACGCCGGACCGTTCGCCGCAATGGACTCACGCAGAGCGTTCGCCCACAGCTCGATCGCATCGTCCCACGCGATCTGCATCCACTCGCCGTTCTGTTTGTAGAGCGGTGACGTCAACCGGCGCTCGTCGTTCACGTAGGCGACGTTATAGCGTCCACGGTCGCACAGCCAACCGTCGCTGATCGCATCGTCTTCCGCTACGCTCATCGTCCGCGCGATCGTTTTGAAACGTGCGTCGACGTGCATCTGACACCCGACGCTGCACTGCATGCACGTCGTCGTCGTGCGATTGTTGTCCCACGGACGCGAGCGAAAACGGTACGTCTTTGACGTCAGCGCACCGACCGGGCACAGCTCGGTGACGTTCCCCGTGAAATCCGAAACGTACGGTTCGCCCGTTGCCGTCGCGATGATCTCGTGCGCGCCGCGGTCCTCCGTGCGCAACGACTGTTCGCGCGTGATGATGTCGTCGAAACGAACGCAGCGCAGGCAGAGAATGCAGCGCTCTTCATCCAGCACGATCGTCGGCCCCAGATCGACCGCCTTGGGCTTCGATGATTTCTCGTCCACCATCCGCGACGCGCCTTGACCGTAGGCCATCGCGTAGTCTTGCAAATCGCACTCGCCGCCCTTGTCGCAGATCGGGCAGTCCAACGGGTGATTGAGCAGTAATAACTCGAGCACCGCGCGCCGACCTTCGTTGGCCTTGTCGCTGAGCGTGTGCACGACCATTTTGTCGGCGACCGGTGTGTTGCACGCGATCTGCAGCTTCGGCATGCCTTCGATCTCGACCAGGCAGATACGGCACAAGCCGGCCGGCCCGAGCTTCGGATGATAGCAGTAGACCGGGACGTCGCGCGCAATTTGCTTCGCGGCTTCGACCACCAGCGTGCCCTTCGGCACGTGCACGTCAATACCGTCGATCGTCACCGTGACGAGATCTGTCTGCGGAAGCGTCGCCGACATTCAGACCGCAACCCGTTCGGGAACCGGATTGGCGCGTTTGACGTACGCGCGGAACTGATCCTCGAACCGGTCGAGCACCGAACCGAGAAACGGTTCGATCGAATCGCCCAGCGCACACAGATTCAAGCCGGTGATCTGATGACAGGCAGACTTCAGCACGCCGATATCCGACGGAATGCCGCGACCGTCGAGAATGCGTGCGAGCGTTTTCTCGATCCAATTGCCGCCCTCGCGACAGGGCGTGCACTGACCGCACGACTCGTGCGCGTAAAAACGAATCAACGCGTAGGCGGCCTTGACGAAATCGGTCGTATCGTCAAACACGACCATCGCGCCCGAGCCGAGCATCGAGCCGGCTTTCGCGATCGTATCGAAATCGTAACTCAGATCGAGGTGTTCCTCGAACAAACACGCCGACGAACCGCCGCCGGGTTGCACGCCGAGGAACGTGCGGCCATCGCGCAACCCGCCGGCGCACTCGTCGATCAACTGACGGATCGTCGTGCCGAGCGCGACCTCGTAATTGCCCGGCTTCTTCACGTGCCCCGAAATCGAAACGATCTTGAATCCCGGCGAGCGTTCCGGGCCCGCCTGAGCGAACCACTCCGCCCCGTTGCGCAGAATGTGCGGCAGATACGCTAGCGTCTCGACGTTGTTGACGACGGTCGGTTCGCCGTAAAGACCTTTGATCGCCGGGAACGGCGGCTTCAGGCGCGGCTCGCCGCGTTTGCCTTCGAGCGAATTGAGCAAGCCCGTCTCTTCGCCGCAAATATACGCGCCGGCGCCACGATGAATCGTGAACTCCAGATCGTAATCGGAACCGAAGATGCCCGTGCCGATGTAGCCTGCGGCGCGCGCTTCTTGGACCGCGTCGCGCATGATCTCAAAACCGTCCTGGAATTCGCCGCGAATGTAGATGAACGCGTGATGGCAGCCGATCGCATAGGCGCCGATCAGGATGCCCTCGATGATTTGATGCGGCGTCTCTTCGAGCAGCATGTGGTCCTTGAACGTGCCGGGTTCGGCCTCGTCGCAATTGCACACCATGTAGCGCGGACGTCCGTTGTTCGGCAAAAACGACCATTTGCGTCCGGTCGGAAAACCCGCGCCACCGCGTCCTCGCAGGTTCGCGCCCGTGCACATATCGGCAACCGCCTTTTGGCCGAGCTCCTTGACCGCTCGTTCCAATTGCGCGTAGCCGCCGGTCGAGCGGTAGACGTCGATGTCGCGCAGGTTCAATTCGCCGATGCCCGCGGTCAGCACGCTGGTTATGACGGTGCTCGCCATCAGTGGTGTCCTCCGTCTCCCGATGACGGTCGCAATTGTGTTTCGCGCACGAGCCGTTCGCGCGACCGCGCGGCAAAGGCGGGATCGTTGACGACGCGATCCAGCATGATCACGCCGCTGCGGTCACCGACGCCGCCGGCGTTATTCGGATTCGAGACACCGACGCCGCCGGCCGACTTCCGTCCGGTATCTTGCTCGACTTTCCACGTGCGGCCGGGCGCTTGCGTTTGCGCCATCGGCTTGACGTCGAACGTACCGCCGCGCATCGCTGCGAGCATATCGTCGACCATCTGCGGTGTGAGATCGTACCGGAATCGCAGGTTGATCTGCATGCACGGCGCGCGATCGCAGGCGGCCAAACATTCGACTTCTTCATACGAGAACAGTCCGTCGGCCGTTGTTTCCAAATGACCGACGCCGAGCTGCGCGCGAAAGTAGGCCATCATCTCTTCGGCGCCGTTGAGGATGCATGAGAGATTGCGGCACACTTGTAACATGTATTTGCCGACCGGCCTACGGTAGAACAGCGTGTAGAACGAGACCGTCGACTCGACGACGGCGAGCGGCAATTTTAGCATGTACGCGATCGCGGCGAGCGCGTTCGGCGACGTGAATCCCTCATGCTCTTGAAACACATGCGCCATCGGGATCAGCGCGCTGCGCGAATCTTCGTACATCGCGATCAACGCCTCGCACTCGGGTTGCAAGCGCACGAAAAGGTCGTCGAAAAACATGCCGTTGCGCGCGACGTTCGGGTCCCATGTCGCAATGCCGGCTTCGGTCTGCAGCGCTGTGCTCAACGGTCGACCTCGCCGAAGACCGGATCGAGGGAGCCGATCATGACGACCATGTCCGCGATCAACTCGCCGATTGCCATCTTCTTGAGCACTTGCAGGTTGTACATCGACGGCGGACGCGTGCGCACGCGCCACGGACGGTTGTCACCGTTCGAAACGATGTAGTAGCCGAGTTCGCCGCGCGGGCCCTCGAGGGCCGCGTAGACATCGCCGGGCGGAACGCGAAAGCCTTCGCTCACGATTTTGAAGTGGTGGATAAGCGCTTCCATCGAGAGCGCGATCGTCTCCTTCGGGGGGGCCGCGAACTTCGTGTCGTCAATCATGACCGGACCCGGCATGTCGAGCTGCTTGCGAACCTGCTCGACGATCCGCATCGACTGATCCATTTCGTCGAGCCGCACGAGGAAGCGCGCATACGCGTCCCCCTCCGTGCGCGTGATCACGTCGAAATCGTACTGTTCGTAGCCGAAATATGGAAACGCGCGACGAACGTCGTACGGAATTCCGCTGGCACGCAGCGACGGCCCGGTGATTCCCCAGGCCAGCGCATCGTCTGCCGAGAGAATGCCGACATCGATCATCCGGTCCTGCAAGATCGGATTTTTCTGTAGCAAATTGCGCAGCTCGCGCATGCGCTTCGGATACATCGCAATCAATGCATCGAGTCGCTCGAGGAAACCGTGCGGCAAATCGTCGCGCAGGCCGCCGATACGCAAATAATTCGGGTGCATGCGCGCGCCGCCGGAAAGTTCGGTGAGATCGAGGATCTTTTCGCGCAAATCGAATGCGTAGAACAATCCGGAAATTGCGCCGAGATCGATGCCGCCCGTCCCGAGCCAGACGCAATGCGATGCGACGCGATGGAGTTCGCACAGCAGGACACGCGCTTGGCGCGCACGCTCGGGAATCTCGTCCGTGATGCCCAACAGCGCTTCGACACCCATGATGTAACACGCCGCGTTGGAGAGCGGCGAGAGATAGTCCATCCGCTCGATAACGGTCGATGCCTGCGTCCAAAACAAATTTTCGGCAGACTTCTCGATTCCGGTGTGCAGGTAACCGATTTCGGGCTCCGCCTTCATGACGGTCTCACCTTCGATCTCGGTAACGACTTGCAACACGCCATGCGTCGACGGATGTTGCGGACCCATCGAGAGCACCATGCGGCTTCCGCTCGACTCGACGACGTCGAGCCCGAGCGCGCCGGGAGTTGCGCTCGCCGTCATTTCGTCTCGTCGTTGAGCGTTTGGCCGCCGACGGCGCTCTGTTTGCGTGCTGCGAGTTCCTCCGGCGTCGCTGCGCCGGCGGTCGTTATGGAACCCGGCGAGGCGCCCGTTCGGGCGGCGGCGATGCCGGCCTGCGACGGCGTTTCCGGCACGACTTGTCCGCGCGCGGCAGCGATCTGACGTTGAAGCGCCGCCGCCGTACGGCCCGACGCCGGCGTTCCCGCGGAGACGTTCGACTTCAACGCAAAGGACGGTCGCGGGGCGCGTTCTCGCGCGGGTCCACGCAGCGGATAATCCTTCCGCAGCGGATGACCTTCCCAGTCGGCCGGCATCTGAATGCGCCGCAAGTCCGGGTGACCGGAGAAACGCACGCCGAAGAGATCGAACACTTCGCGCTCGGCCCAGTTCGCAGCCGGCCAAAGATCGGCCATCGACGGAACGACCGGATCGGTTGCGGTCACGCCGCACAACACCCGGACGCGTTCGGGACGGCCGACGGCATCGACGGTGCGCGCAGCGGCGGAGAGCTTCACCAAATGATAGACGACGTCGAAGCGCGGTTCGCGGCCCGGATAATCGGCGCCGCCGACGTCCATCAGCACCGTGAAGCCCTCGGCCTTCAACCCTTCGAGTGTTGCGCGCAATTCGGACGGCGCGACGCGCACGATCCGCGCGTCGTTGATGTCGGGCCGAACGGCAGTCGGGTCGAGAGCGGTAGCCCCGGCCGGGGGAGTTTGCGAACTCGGCATCGATCAGGCCCGGGCGAGAATTCCGCCGCGTCCGCCTTGGCGAATCTGCTGCTGGATGAGGTTGACGGCGTACAGCAATCCGTCGGGCGTCGGCGGACATCCGGGAACGTAGACGTCGACCGGAACGATCGTATCGACGCCTTGAACGATCGCGTAGTTATCGAAGACACCGCCCGACGAAGCGCACGCGCCCATTGAGATCACCCATTTCGGATCGGCCATTTGATCGTAGAGCCGGCGAACGACGGGCGCCATCTTCTGCGCGACGCGTCCCGAAACGATCATGAGATCTGCTTGACGCGGTGACGCGCGAAAGACTTCGGACCCGAATCGCGCGATATCATACTCAGCGGCGGTCGCAGTGATCATTTCAATCGCGCAACACGCGAGACCCATGGTCAGCGGCCAGACGCTCGACGACTGTGCCCAGCGCGCGACGTCGTCGAGCTTCGCGAGCAAGAATTGACCGCCCGGGAGTTCTACCGCCATTGGAACCCCCCGCGCTTCCACACGTACGCGTACCCGATCGCGAGCACGACGACGAACGACACCATCTCGAGCAACCCGAACACGCGCAATTCGTGCATCTGCACGGCCCACGGATAGAAGGAAGCCGCTTCAACGTCGAAGATCACGAACAGCATCGCGACCAAGTAAAACCGAACCGGGAAGCGGCCTGCAACGTCAGAGGTCGGCTCGACGCCGCATTCATACGCCTCGGACTTCACGGCATTCGGTTTCTTGCGCGCCATCAGTCCCGGCAAGGTACAGAACAACAGCGCCGCAAGGAATGCGACGGCGAGATACACTGCAACGGGTCCGTAAGGGGTCATAAAACGTTGAAAACCTTCCCGCAACTGATACGCTGCGCCTTCGGCATCGGATTGATCGCGTGCGCACTCGCCGCGTGCGCAAACCCGAATGGCTTAGGCGTTGCCGACTTCGGCACGGTAACCGGCCGGGTGGTCGACACGCAGTCACAGTTACCGATTTCCGGTGCGACGATTTCGGTCGGCAACATCGTCGCGGTCACCGCGGTGACCGATCAGGGCGGCTTCGTGCTGCGGAACGTACCCGTCGGAACACAAGAGATTCGCATCGATGCCGTCGGCTGGCAGCGCTACAAAACGAGCATCAGCGTAACGAAAAATCAACCGACCGACGTCGGGGTGATCGGCCTTCCGTCATCGCTTACGCGTTGATGCGCCGGCCCGCTGCATGCAAATCAACGGCGAACCCCGCAACGATCAGGTAGGCGCGATCCGCGCGACCGGCGAGTGCCGCCGTCAACCGGCCCAGTTCATCGCGAAAGACGCGACCGAGCGGATACGGCGGGACGACACCCCACCCGGTTTCTTCCGCAACGATAACGGCATCGGTTTTCATTGATGCGATCGCTGCAAGAAGCTCGTTTGCACGAGCGGCAAGTTGGCCGGCGATCGCGAGCGTCGTATCGCCGTCAGACTCCACGTCGCGCAAGAACGAACCAAGCCAACTTCCGAGCGAATCGACGATGAGGACGTCGCCGGCCGGTGCGCCGGCAAGCGTTTCCGCGAGACGCGGACCTGCGCGCTCGTCCGTTTCGATCGTCCGCATCGTTCCGCGTGCGGCGCGATGACGCGCGACGCGATCCGTCATTTCGGCGTCCGCCGGATCGATCGCGGCGGTCGCGATGTAGACCGGTTCGCGGCCGGCCGCGCGCGCGAGCGCGAGCGCGAACGCGCTCTTCCCCGACCGGACGGGCCCGGTCAGCAGCGTTAGCATCGTCGCGGCTTGGGTTCGCAGAACCGCCGGACCTTCGCCCGGGTCCGAGCAAACGTGATCCTCAGCCTGGTTTTCAGCGTGATCTTCGCCGTCGCCGGCATCCTCGTCATCGCGCTCGTTGCCTTCGATGTCTTCCAGAGCGTCATCGTACCGCGGCCTTCGCCGATCTTGCGCCCGAGCGTGCTTGTCGTACGATACAGCTGGGCTCTCGCGCGCACGATCGGCGTCGGCATTACGGACGCGGAACGGCGCGAGAGCTTCTACGGAACGTTCGCCCCGGCGGCGCTGATCGCGCTGCTTATCTTCTGGATCGCCGCCCTCGTACTCGGTTTCGGCTCAGTCTTCTACGCGTTCCGCTCGAGCTTGCACCCGCTGCCGGCATCCTATTGGGCCGCCGTCTACTATGCCGGAACCTCGCTGCTCACGCTCGGTTACGGGGATATCACCGCGCGCTCCGGCATCGTCCGGGCGCTCTCGCTTGCCGCCGCCGCGATCGGCCTTGGAACGTTCGCCGTCGTGACCGCCTTCTTGTTTTCGCTGATCGCGGCGTTCCAACGGCGCGAGTCGTTCATCGTGACATTGCGCGAACGCATCGGCGCGCCGCCGTCGGGTGTCGAGTATCTGTTGCGCCTCGTCGACTTGAACATGGTCGACGACGTCCCGGAAACGTTTCGGCTCGCCGAAGCGTGGATGGCGGACGTGATGGAAACGCACCTCGCGTATCCGGTGCTCGCGTATTTCCGCTCGACTCACGACGAGCAGTCGTGGGTCGCGACGATCGGCGCACTGCTCGATGCGGCGACGCTCGTCATCACGACCGTCGACATCGATCACCACGGCCGCGCGAAGATGCTCAACCGCTTAGGACGGCACCTGGTCGGAGACTTCGCGCACTATTATCGCTTCGACATGGCATTGCATCCGGGCATCGACCGCGTAGAGTTCGTCCGCGTCTACGAGCAATTACGTGACAAAGGGCTGACGATGCGCGAACTCGACCGTGCCTGGACGGCGTTCGCGGAATTGCGTTCGACGTACGCGGCCTCGCTCAACGCGATGGCGCAGTGGTGGCGTATTCCGCCCGCGCAATGGGTCGGCGATCGATCCGTTCTGCCGCAATCACGTCATACACCGGTGCTCCCGCCCAGCGTCGCACCGCCGCGTGAACCGGCCAATCGGTAAAAAGGAAACACGCGGTCGCTGCGAAGGCGTCGGAATGCTTCGGTTGTGTACCCTGGTCGGATTGTTCGTTGCCTCACTCGTCGCGGCCGCGATGCCCGCGACGCTGACGCCCGAGGCGCGGACGGCCGCCTATCTCAGCGCCATCAAAGGCAATCCCGCGAAGTTGACGATCTTTCTCGGCGATATCCCCAAGGGCGGTGACCTGCACCATCACCTTACCGGCGCCGTCTACGCTGAAAGCTACATCAAATACGCGGCGGAAGACGGCGATTGTTTCGATGCAACGTTCACGATCGTGCCGCCACCGTGTGACGCGTCCAAGGGGCGCTCGCCGGCGTCACGTGCGCTCAATAGCGAGAGCATCGCCAACTACGAGTACCGGAACCTTGCGATCGATGCCCTCTCCGCGCGGAACTTCGCACCGACGCCGGGCGACGATAGCATCCTCGTTCATTTCTTCAAGACGTTTTTCAAGTTCGATCTGGTGACCAACGGCCATTGGCCCGAGATGTTCGCCGAGGTGGTGCATCGCGCAGCGATTCAGCACGTCGTGTACCTCGAGACGATGCTCTCACCGGATAAGTTCAAAGAGTTGCCGCTCGGCGACAAAGTCGGCTGGGACGACAACTTCGATAGAATGCGCGCGAAGCTGACCGCCGCCGGCATGCCCGCGCTCGTCGCTGAGAGCAGCAAGAATCTCGACGCGGCGGAAAGCGGCATGCGCAAGATTCTCGGCTGCGACGGTCCGACGCCCGACGCCGGCTGCAGTCTGACGCTGCGCTACATCGGACACGTCTTACGCGACACGCCGAAACAAGAAGTTTTCGCGCAAATTCAACTGACGTTCGAAGTCGCAAATTCCGATCCACGCGTCGTATCGGTCAATCCGGTCGAGCCGCAAGATGACTACGTGCCGATGAACGATTTCGAACTGCACATGCGGATGTTCCAATACTTCCACAAACTCTATCCGAAAATTCACCTCACCATGCACGCCGGCGAGCTGTTTCCCGGCGTCGGGCTGCCCGAAGAAATGTATCAGCCCGCCCACATTCGCGACTCGATCGTGATCGGGGGCGCCGAGCGCATCGGTCACGGCCTCGACGTGCTCTACGAAAAGGATCCGCGCGGCTTACTGCGCATGATGGCAGCCAAACACATCCTCGTCGAGGATCCGATTTACATTCACGAACTGATCGGCCCCGGCGTCGTCGGCGGCGACATCCTGCCCGCGTATCTGCAAGCGGGCGTGCCGGTGTCGCTGGCGACCGACGACGAAGGCGGAGCCCGCAGCGATCTCACGCAGACCTTCATGCGCGCGGTGCAAGGGTACAACATCGGGTATCTCGGACTCAAGCGCATGGTGCGTGACAGTCTGGAGCACGCGTTCTTGCCAGGCACAGATCTGTGGGCCGCGCCCGAAGACTTCACCCACATGCAAACTGCTTGCAGCGGCCAGCCGCTCGAGACGGCGCCCGCGTCGGCGAGATGTCGTGCGCTGCTCGTATCGAGTCAACGGGCGGCGATCGAATGGAAAGAGGAAGTCGCGTTTGCAGCCTTCGAGCGGAACTACTGACGGCAACATTCATCCTGGGGTGCGCGCCGTGTTTCATGGGCGTGGGACGCGGGCGCGCACGCCGATCGTGTTCGTGCACGGCGGCAGCCACACGGGCGCGTGTTACGTCGAGACACCGGATGGCCGCATCGGTTGGGCGCCGTACCTTACCGGCTTCGGTCGCGACACGTACGTGTACGACTGGCCCGGGCGCGGCGCGCGGCCGCCGGGTGCAGCGTTCGCGTCGCAGTCGCTCGCGGACGTCGCACGCGATCTCGCCGGCGCGCTCGAAACGATCGGCCGGGTCGTCCTCGTGACCCACAGTATGGGCGGCGTCGTCGGATGGCGCACGGCGGAACTCGTGCGCGACCGCATCGCCGCGGTCGTCGCGATCGCTCCCGGTCCGCCGGCGAATTTGCAGCGGTCGCTCGATGCGGCCGCGATTGCCGAACTGCAAAAGGACGACGCGCTCTACGCGCGCATGGGCCGTCCGCTCGCGCATCCCGGACACGCGCCGATCGCCGTTCCGCGCGAACTCGCCGCGCAGGTATGGATGAACGCGACGCACTTTCCACGCGAAGCGGCGGATGCATACGTCGCCTCGATCGTTCCCGAGTCGCCGCACGCGATGAACGAGCGCAACAACATCGACGGAAGCGGGATCACGATCGCCGGCCCCGACGCACTCCGCGGCATCCCGGTCCTCGTCGTTACGGGCGACGAAGATCCGCGTCACCCGCGCGAGACGGACGTTGAGATCGCGGCCTATTTCGGCGCCGATTTTGTTTGGTTACCCGAGGCCGGCTTACCCGGTCACGGCCACATGCAGATGCTCGAACGCGGCAACCTCGCGATCGCCGATCTGTTCGAGCGCTGGCTCGAAGATCGCGGCGTCTAAATGGCGACTTCCACGCCGAGCTCGACGCGCCGATCCGGACGAATCCCGAGGTCGTCCGGCAGTGGACGCGCGTTTCGGGCCAGCATCGCGAAGTAGCCTCGTTGCCACGCGGAGAGCGGTTTTTGGCTCGCGCGAGTCAACTTCGGATCGGCGTAAAAGAACGACGTCTCGTCCGAATCGAGTCGCAGGCCCTCGGCACCGCATGCCGCGAGGATCGGTACAACGCTGGGCCGTTCCATATAACCGAACTGAGCCATGACCAGTGAGAGCCGTTCTGAGAGACGCTCGATCGATACCCGTTCCGACTCGTCGACGTACGGGCGTGCGGCTCGCACGAGCGTGAGCAGAACGAGCCGCTCCCGGTCTGCGCGTGTTCGAATCCATTGGTGCCCTCCGCCGACAAACGGGACGCCGTGCTGATCTCCGGTGAGGAAAACCATGGTGCCGGCCGCCTCCCCTTCGCTTGGATGCGCCTCGCGGACATACTGGTCGAGCGGAATTTGAAGGTCGAGCAACGCCTTCGAAACGCAACGGCGCCCCTCAAGCCACGTCAGAGCCGTTACGACGAAGAGGACGCTGACGGCGAGCGGAACCCACGCCCCTTGTGGAATCTTCGGCAGGCCCGCCAAAAAGAACGTGCCGTCGACGAGAACGAACGACGTCACGAGCGGCACAACGACGATCCGCTTCCACTTGAGAACGTTGGTGACGACTTCATAGAACGCGATCGACGTCGCAAGCATCGTTGCAGAGACGGCGAGTCCGAACGCGGCCGCAAGATTGTCGCTGCTGCGAAACGTGATCACGAGCGCGATGCACGCAATGCCGAGGATCAAATTGACCGCGGGAACGTACACTTGTCCGCGCTGGCTCGACGACGTATGGAAGACCGTCATGCGCGGCCAGAGATTCAAGTTGATCGCTTGTTCGGTCAGCGTGAACGCTCCCGAAATCAGTGCCTGCGAAGCGATAACGGTCGCCAGTGTCGCGAGGACAACCATCGGAATCAAGAACGGACCCGGCGTCAAGGCGAAGAACGGCGCGTCCAACGCATTGCGGTTGCCGAGCAGGATCGCGCCCTGGCCGAGATAGCTCAAGACGAGCGCCGGAAACACGAGCGCGAACCAGGCGGCCGCGATCGGAGCGCGGCCGAAGTGCGACATGTCCGCGTAAAGTGCTTCCACACCGGTCATCGCCAGGACGACGGCTCCGAAGATGAGGAACCCGAACACGCCGTGCTGCGTGACAAAGCGCAGAGCGTGTGTCGGATCGAGGGCAAAGAGGACTTGCGGCGCTTTGAGGATCGCAAGAAGTCCGGCGACCCCGATGGCGACGAACCAGAGCACCATGACAGGCCCGAAAACGCGACCGACTTTCTCGGTTCCGCGCGATTGAATGAGAAAGAGTGCGATCAGGATAGCGACCGAGGCGGGTACGATAAACGGCTGGGCAGCTTTGGTCGCAATGCCGACGCCCTCGACCGCGGAGATCACCGAGATTGCCGGCGTGATGATCCCGTCGCCAAAGAGCATCGCCGCGCCGGCGACCACGACGACCGTCAACCATCCCACGCGCAACGGCATACCGAATGACTTCGGCGGCGACGCGAGTGCAAGGAGGGCGAGGATACCGCCTTCCCCGTCATGATCGACCCGCATGAGGTTGCCGATGTATTTCACGCAGACCACAAACGTGAGCAACCATAACAGAAGCGAGAGAATGCCGAGCACGTTTTCGAGGGTCGGCTCGACGTGCGCGGTCGTGAAGCACGTCTTGATCGTGTAAAGCGGGCTGGTCCCGATATCGCCGAACACGACCCCGAGTGCCGCAATCGCGAGGCCCGGGTTGAGCACCGCTTTCTTTTCCGCTCCGCCGATCGCAATCGGAGACGCTGCGTCGCCGGCGCTCATCGACGGCGGGGTGCGAGCATGCGTGTCGAGTTGAGGATGAACGTTAACTCCGACGTGACATGAATGAACGCCGCCAAAAGCGGATTTAAGAGTCCGAACGCTGCCAGCATGATTCCCAGACTGTCGACGGCGATCGTTCCGACGAAGTTTTGCATCACGATGGATTTCGTGCGTCGCGCGATGCGCACGGTTTCGACGAACCGCGCAAGGTCGTTTCCGAGCAATACGATGTCGGCGCTTTCGCGGGCGACGTCGGTACCGGAACCCATCGCGACGCCTACGGTCGCCCGCGTGAGCGCCGGAGCGTCGTTCACGCCATCCCCAACCATCGCGACGATCTTACCCGCATCGACGAGCTCGCCAACATACGCGCTCTTCTGCTCCGGCAACAAGTTGGCCACGACCTCGTCCACCATGAGTTCGCGCCCGACCGCGTCCGCGACGCGTTTGATGTCGCCCGTTAACAGAATCGTGCGGATCCGCATGGCCTTGAGGGCGGCGACCGCAGCGGCAGCCTCCGGACGAAGCGCATCGGCAACATGAATGACTCCGAGGTACTTGCCTGCGTACGCGACGTGGACATCCGTCGCCGCCGCGTCGGATGCGTCGCTCGAGATGTCCAGATCATCGTCGTTGAGGAACGTCGCGCTGCCGGCAAGGATGGTCTCGCCCTCGTACGTCGCGCGGATGCCGCGCCCGGGCGCATATGCGAACGTCTCGGGTTCGGCGATCGCGACACCCTGTGATTCGGCGTACGCGATGATTGCGGTTCCGAGTGGATGCTCGGAGCGTCGCTCGGCGATCGCCGCCGCGCGGAGCAACGAGTCCGGCGCCACACCCGGCGCCGAAACCAGCGACTGCACGTCGGCTGCCCCGCACGTGAGGGTTCCCGTCTTATCGAAGATCACGATTTCGACGGCGGCGAGCGCCTCGAGATACCGGCCGCCCTTGACGATGGCGCCCGCGCGGGCCGCTCGGCCGACGGCGCCGAGCACCGCGAGCGGCGTTCCCGCAGCAATCCCGCACGCGCCCGCAACGATGATCACGGAAATCGTGGCCACGATATTTCGCGTCAGGACATACGTGAGCAGCGCCGCGCCGAGCGCGAAGTAGACGAGGTACCCCGAGAAACGATCGGCGAGTCGTTCGATCGGAGCCCGGGACCGTTCAGCCGACTCGACGGCGTCGATGATCCGCCCGAAGCTCGTATCCCGTCCGAGCCTGCCGGCGCGGATCTCCAGCACGCCGCGCTGGTTCACGGTACCGGCGTACGCCGTCGCGCCGACGATTTTTTCAGCGGGCATCGATTCTCCGGTGATGCGCGCCTCGTCGACAAACGAATGTCCCGCAATGACCTCGCCGTCGACTGGTACCAGCGCTCCCGGGTTCACCAGCACCGCATCGCCGATCGTGAGGTCAGCCGCCGAGATTTCACGGATAGCGGCGTCACGGCGCACGATCGCCGATTGCGGAAGATAGCGAAGGAGATCGCCGATCGCCTCACGGCCACGAGCCACGGTGAGATGCTCGAGAATCTCGGCGGCAAGAACGAAAGCCGTGATGACAAGCGCCGTGAACGCTTGGCCGATCGAGAGCGCCGCCACGAGGGCGATCGTCATCGAGAGCTCCATCGTCATACGTCGCTCGACGACGTTCTCGAACGCCTCTTTGAATATCGGGTAGCCGCCGATCAGCGTTGCGACGATCCCGATGACGCTAACGCTCGCGAGCGGTTCCCAAAGACGGAACCACACGGCGGCCGCCGCGATGACGACAAAGACCACGCGCGTTACTTCGAGCCGATCGATCTCCAGATTACCGCCGGTCTCATGACGTTCGCTCTCGCTCGAAGGCGGGATCGTCGTTTCGGCGTCGCGCTTGACGTCCCGGATCACTTGAGGTACGCCCGCACGACGTCGACAAGCTCGCCGGCAGCCTCATCGCGGTCGCGCGGCGTTGCTCCGCCCAAGACGTGCGAGATGAGATGTTGTTCGAGCACTTCCGCCATCAGACCGTTCATCGCGCCGCGCGCACCCGCGATCAGCTGCAGCGTCGTGCTGCAGTCGTCCTCGTCTTCGAGTGCGCGTTCGATCGCCGCACACTGCCCCTTGATACGGCGAACGCGGGCCAGCAGCTTCGATTTCTCACGGATCGTATGAGCCATGAGAAGCTGTTCTCATCTTTAGAATAGTCCCCTACTCTATAGAACATGCCGCCGACGGCTGATCTAAAAGCTCGATTCGAAACCGGTGAACGCGGCCTCCTCGCGTGCTTCGAGCCGGCGTCGCGTCGCCGGATCGACGAACGCGTAGCGCAGGCTGTTGCGCACGAATTCCTTGAGCGTCGGATAGTCGATGCCGTAGCCGAGGACAGCGCGTTCAAACGACGCGGTAAGGTCGCTGCGCACGACCGCTTCGTCATCGGTTGCGAGCGCGATCGGCACGTGGTTGCGCAGGTAGATCGGCAAGACGTTGTCGCGGCCCGTCATGCCGCGGACGACCTCATGGCTGAACAGACAATCCTCGACGAGAATATGCTTGCGCGCCATCTCGGCGAGAATCGCCGGTGCGTTCCGTTCGTAGACGATGTCCAAGCCGTGACCGATGCGCTCGGCATGGCCGACGCCGATCGACTCGCGGATATGTGAGACGAGAAACTGTTCGGGCGGCACTTGGCCCGGTGTCAACTCGCCCGCGTGCAGCGTGATGTGCACCTTTGGATAGATCCGGTGCAGGTAGTCGAGCATCCGCATGTGCAGCGCGAAATCAGCGAGCGCGTTGTACTCGTCCTGAGACTGCACGAGATTGATCGCGACAACCCGCGGGTCGACGCTCGCCATCTCGAAGCCGGCCAGCATCTGGGCGAACACCGAGACGCGCGGGAACGCTCGCAGGACCTGATACTGGTAGCGCAGCGTGAGCGCGCAGCCGACGTCGGGGTGCCGGCCGGCGCAGTCGAAACGTTCGCGCATGCCCGCTTCCCCCGCGTCCAGGTTGTGCCGGCCGTCCGCGATCGCCTTCGCCATACCGGCCGCGAGCAGTTGACGGCGGAGCGCGCCGAAGTCTTCCGTGTACGTCACGCCGCGGGCGAGTTGCAACACCTCGCCCTGATCGGGCGTCAACATCGTTTCCAGATAGAGTTCGTTCTGTGCCGCCGCGCGATGGACGACTTCCGCGAACATCTCGCCCCAATGACCGTTGGTCACGCGGTCGAATTTGTCGAACGCCGCGAAGAAGTGCAGCCGCACGTCCTCGTCGAGCGGCGAGGGGTGAAAGTTGCGGATCGAGAGCGCGTCGATCACGTGATTGCGCAGGGCGAAGTCGGACGCGGCCTGCGTTGCGGCGACCTTGGCCGTGCCGTCGCACGGTGGCGCGACGATCGCGAACGTCGTGGCGTCGATGCAATCGCCGTCCTCGATCGCATATTCGATGTAGCTTTCCGCGTACACGGCGCCGGTGAGATGGTGGTGAAGGTCGCCGCCTTTGGGCATCCGCAGAAGAAAGTCGTGCAACATCTCCGGCCGTGAGCGTACGCGTTGCAGATATGCTGCGGTACGCTGCGCGGCCGGCGGCCCGGGCGCCGCGCCGAAGGCGCACAGCAGTGCCAGCGCTGCGATGCAGCGCAGCACGCCCTCCCTAGTGTTGAGAACCGAAAGTCCGCGCACAAAATCTCACTCGTCTTTTTGCACGGAACTTCCGGTTCACGACACTAGCGATAGGTCGGTTCGAGCCGCGAGCGGAGAAAGTCCGCGAACGCGATCGGCGGATATTTCGCGGGATTACCGCTGTCGGCGCACGCGGGAATGCAAGCGATCGTGGCATCAGGATTCGGTTCGCAAAAGAATGCCGCCGAATAGCGTTCGCGTCCTGAGCGGTTGACGACGCGATGCGCGTTCGACACGTAGACGTCGTTCGTCCAGCGCATCATCGCATCACCGATGTTGCACACGAACGTACCCGCGGCCGGCGCGACCGCTACCCACTCGCCGTCGCGCCGCCGGACTTCGAGGCCGCCCGTGCCGTCTTGCGCGAGTAGCGTCACGCCGCCGTAATCCGTATGCGGGCCCGCGCCGTACTGCGTCCCGTCAAACATCCCCGGATGCGGCGGATAACGAAGCACGCGCAACGCACTCAGCGGCCGGTCATACGAACGCGCGAAATAATCGGCCGGCAGCTGCAAGTCGGTGGCGATCGCCCGATGCAGGTCGAGCCCGACGCCCAGCATCGTCTCGAAATAGCGCAGCATCGTCGCACGAAAACCCGGCACGCGCGGCCAACGATTCGGGCCGACGAACGGCGTCCGCGCAAGGATGTCCGGATCGTCGGGCGCGCGCTCGGGCCCCATGTTGAACGATTCCTTGACGTCGCCGGGCTTCGAGGGATCGAGCCGTTCGAGTTCGACGCGCGCGTAGCCCTGATAGTGCGGCGAGTTCTCGATCGTCAGTTCGTCTTTGACGTCGATCGGAAGCCCGAAAAATGCGCGCGACGCGGAAAACATCTCGGTGACCAGGTCACCCGGGACGCCGTGATTCGCGATCGAGAAAAAGCCGATCTCGCGCGCCGCGGCACCGACCGCCGCCGCAACGCGCGCGAGTCCGGCTTCGGAACCCTCGCGCAGCGGTCCAACGTCGATGATCGGAACCTGTTCCATGGGTGCGCGTTCTCAATGGCCGCTCGCGCTTCCCGTCAAGGTGGACCGGACGCGGCGGCGTAGACCGCGCCATGTCGTACAGCGACTACCTGCAGCTGTCGGCGCTGCTCGGCGCCCAGCGGCCCGCGACGGATGAGCACGACGAATTGCTCTTCATCGTCGTGCACCAAACGTCCGAGCTGTGGCTGAAGCTTTGCGTGCACGAGCTGCGCGCCGTGATCGAACAGATTCGCACCGACGATCTCCAGCCGGCGTTCAAGATGCTGGCGCGCGTCGGGCGCCTGCAGCATCATCTGATCGAAACATGGGAGACGCTCACGACGATGACGCCGGCGGACTATCTCCGGTTTCGTGACGCGCTGGGTTCGAGTTCGGGTTTGCAGTCCCATCAGTACCGGTTGTTCGAGTTGTTACTGGGCGCGAAGGATGCGACGAAAATCGAGAAGCACCGCAATGAACCGCTGGTGTTCGCCGAACTCGAAGCCGCACTCGTTTCCCCGAGCTTGTACGATGAAACGCTACGCCTTTTGGCGCGACGCGGTTTTGAAATTCCGGGGGCCGTCCAGCAGCGCGACACCTGGAGTGCGCCCTACGAACCCAACGAACGCGTTGAAGCCGCATGGCTGCGCGTCTATCGTGCCGTCGACGAGCATTGGGATCTCTATGAGCTCGCCGAAAAACTGGTCGACGTCGAGTACCGGTTTCACCAATGGCGCTTCGCGCACATGAAGACGGTCGAGCGCGTGATCGGTTTCCGTCGCGGAACCGGCGGGTCGGCCGGCGTCCCGTATTTGATGAAGAGCCTGGAAGGCAGCTTCTTCCCGGAGTTGCTCAGTTTGCGCACGCGGATGTAGGTTCGCTTGCTGGACAAAGTGCCAGCCCCGTTTGGCCTTCGTACACCGGCGGGCGAATGGGACAGTTGCCGCGACGGCGTACCAGCTTCGATGATGAACGTGGAACCGAGCTTCATCCCGCGCCGCGTGGCCGATCCCGCGGAGGCGTTTGCGGTGATGCGCAGCACCGGTGCCGTCATCCTCACGGGCTCCGGTTCGTCCCGAGACGATGCGCGCGACGTTGCACGCCACGTCCTCGCGTCGCTCTCACCCGTCATTCCCGATCCGGCACCGATCAAAGAAGGCGGCGGCAACGCCGACCGTTCGTACGAATCGATGCCCGGCCTCGATGCGTTCACGGTGCCGTTTCAAACGGGCCATACCGACGGCTTTGCGTACGGCGATTCCTATCCCGACTACATCTTCTTACTCTGCGTTCGCGCCGCGAGTAGCGGCGGCGAGTCGTTCATCGTCGACACCTACAATTTACTCGACGTACTGCGCGATTCATCGCGCCCGGACGACCGCGCGTTCTACACGTTCCTCACGACGATGCCGGTCGAACAAACGGAGCCGGATTTCCGCCAGTCGATCGCGCCCGTCGTCATCGCGAACGGGCACGGCCGGCGGATGTCGCGCTGGACGCCGGTGCAGCGTCCCGACGCGACGCTTCACGAAGACGAACGTGAACGGCACGCGGTGCTGCTCGAGCGCTGGAAAACGATAACGCACGAAGCGTCGCTCAACGCGCCGCGGTTCACGCTGCAGCCCGGCGAGACGATCTGCCTCGACAACTATCGCATGCTGCACGGTCGGACCGGCTTCGACGATACCGAGCGCGCGCTGTGGCGAATTTGGGCGTGGACGACCGAGGCGCGCAGCATTCCGAAAGGCATGCTGTTCTCCGATAGCCGCTACGCGGTCACAACGTAGCCGCGTCGATCGTGTTAGCCGAAGCGACGCTGATGCACGACGCACCGGCCGTCGCCGTGTCCGCGTTGCGCGTGGACTTTTCGCTCGAACGCGGCCGCACCGTGACCGCGCTGGGACCGATCGACCTCGATGTCGCCGCCGGGAGCTTTGTCGCGATCGTCGGGCCGTCAGGCTGCGGTAAGTCGACGTTGCTGCGGGCGATCGCCGGGCTTACCGTGCCGACGTCGGGCGACGTGCGCGTCGCGGACGCAGCACCGGGGACCCTGATCGCGCAGCACCAACTCGGCATCGCTTTTCAGGAACATGCGCTGTTGCCGTGGCTCACCGTGCGTGACAACATCGCGCTGCCGTTCCACATCGCACGGCGCGCGGTCGAGCACGATCGCGTCGAGGAACTCATCGCGCTCGTCGGGCTCGAAGAGTTCGCGAACGCGCGGCCGCGCGCGCTCTCGGGCGGTATGCGCCAGCGCGTTGCAATCGCGCGCGCGCTCGTTCTCCGTCCGCGGATTCTGCTGCTCGACGAACCGTTCGGCGCGCTCGACGCCGTCACGAGGCGGCAGTTGAACGTCGAGTTACAACGCATCTGGTGGGCGCAGCGCATTACGACGATTCTCGTGACGCACTCGATCGACGAGGCCGTTTTCTTAGCCGATCGCGTGGTCGTGATGTCGCCGCGGCCGGGAACGATCCGCCGCGACGTTGCCGTTGCGCTCGACCGTCCGCGCGGCCGCGAGATTCTCAGCACGCCGTCGTTCCACGCGCTCACCGACGAGCTGGCACGCGCGCTCGACGCTGCATGACGCGTTCGCCTACCGTTCCGCTCGTCGCGGGCGTGATCGTTACCGCGCTCGTCTGGGAACTGCTCGGTCGCGTTCACGCCTTCGGTTCGTCGTGGGCACCGCTCTCCGCCGTGGTTGCCTACGCGTTTGCTCCCGAGCATCGCGCGCTTCTGCTCGACGCGCTCGCGCGCACCGGCGCCGAAGCGCTGGCGGGACTTGCGATCGGCAGTTGTGCCGGCATCGTGCTCGCGAGCATCGGCGTCGTCATACCGCCGCTTGCGCGCGGCTTGGCCGCCTTCGCCGGATTGGTCAACGGCATTCCGATCATCGCTGTTGCGGGCGTATGCGTGCTGACGCTGCCGCGCAACGCGACGCCGATCGTCGTGGCGGCACTCGCGGTCGGCTTCATCGTCTTCGTCGCAACGTCGGCCGGCTTGGCAGCGTCGCTACCGGTGCAACGCGATCTCTTCGCCGTTCTCGGCGCGACACGGCGAGTGACGTTTCGGCGTCTCTTCGTGCCGAGCGCCGTTCCGGCGCTGCTCGACGGGCTCCGTTCGGCGGCGCCGTCGGCGGTCGTCGGCGCGATCATCGGCGAGTGGTTCGCTTCGGAACGCGGCCTCGGACCGTTGCTCGTCGCGGCGATGCAGAACTACGCGATCGATCAACTTTGGGCGGTTGCGCTGGCGGGTTCGCTGCTCTCGGTGTGCGCCTACGCTGCGCTCGGCGCGGTGCGCGCGGCGGTGGAAGCGCGATTCTCGTGACCGTCCTTGGGACCCGCGCGGCGCAGTTCGCGGACGTCGCGTGGCCGGTGCTCCTGTTGCTGGCCGCCTGGCAGACATGGATCGTTGCCGCGCACGTGCCGGCGATCGTCGCGCCGGCGCCGGGCGCCGTGTTGGCCGAACTCGCAAACGATCCGATGCTCTACGTTTCGGCCGCCGCCGCGACGATCGGTGTCGCAATCTTCGGACTGGTCATCGGCACGCTGCTCGCCGTTCTGCTGGCAATCGCGATGTGGTCCACACCGTTCGCCGCCGGCGCTATGACGTTTCCGGCGCTGCTCGTGCAGTCGACGCCGCTAGTCGCAATGCTGCCCGTGATCGCGCGACTGCTCGGCTACGGCGAACAAACGGTGGTTGCGGCTGCGACGGCGATCACGTTTCTGCCGACGTTCGTGCTGGTGGCATCGGGGATGCGCGCCACGCCGGCCGGCGCGGACGGCATGTTTAACGCACTCGGAAGCTCGCGTGTCGTGCGGCTCGTGCGCCTCGCATTGCCGTCGGCCGTACCGAGCCTGCTCGTCGCGCTGCGCATCGCCGCCGCGAACAGTATCCTGGCGGCGCTGATCGCCGAGTATCTGATCGGCAGCTTCGGTCTCGGACGGCTCTTCGCCGATGCGCAAAGTCAATTTCTGACCCCGCGCGCGTGGGCTGCGAGCCTCGTCGCGACCGCTCTCTCCGTCACCGCCTATGCGCTCGCACGGCGCAGCGAACGCGCCGGGGAGCGCTTCACGACATGATCGACCGGCGTTTGTTCATCGCAGGTTCGGTAGCCGCACTCGGGGCTGCAACGTCCGCGGCCGCTCGTGCGGCGACCACCGTCACGACGCAACTGCAATGGATCAAAGACGTTCAAAACGCGGGCTGGTGGATTGCCGATGCGAACGGATACTTTCGGAACGAAGGGCTGGCGTCGACGGTGCTCGCCGGTGGTCCGAACCTCGCGAGCGTCGAGGCCGTCGTTGCCGCCGGTCGCGCCGACGTCGGCTTCGACCAATTCGAGAAAATCATCGATGCGAACAATCAAGGCGAAGATTTCGTCGTCTTCGGCGCGCTCTATCAGCGCGATCCGGCCGGTCTGCTTTCGTTGCCGGCGCATCCGGTGCGTTCGGCGCGCGACATCCTCAACAAACGAATCGGCCTGCAGCAAGGCGCGAAAATCTACATCGATGCGATCATGCGCGTCAATCACCTGGCGCCGAGGTACACCGAGGTCGTGGTCGGCTTCGATCCGGAACCGCTCGTGCAGGGAGCGTGTGACGCCTACCTCTGTTTCGTGACGAACCAGCCGCTCACGCTCGCCGCACGCAACATCCCCACCGTCACGGCGACATTCGATCAGTTGGGCTACAGCACGTATACGGACGCGCTCTTCTGCACGCGCGAATATCTCGTAAAGAATCGCGACGCGCTCGTACGTTACGTGCGTGCGCTGCAACGCGGCTGGGCCACAAACGCTTCGAACCCGGCTCTCGGCGCGCACCTTGCGGCGAGCGTCTACGGCGTAGCGCTCGGACTCGATGAGACCCAGCAACTTGCGATCAATCGCGCGCAGATCCCGCTCATGCAAAGCGCGGCGACGCGAGCACACGGGCCGATGTGGATCGACACGCAACGCGTAACCGGCCCGATCTACACGACGCTGCGCGCGACCGGCCGCCGGAAGTTACCGCCGGTCGAGCAGCTGGTCGATACGTCGATCCTGCGCGATGCAGCTTACCCGAACCGTTCCGTTCGCGTGAGCTCGCGCATGCGTGCAAGGTAGCTATCGCGCGTAAGTTTGGGAACGAACGCGTCGATTGCCGCACGGGCGTCGCGTCCGTCATCGCAGAGTAAATCGGCGACCGTCGCGACGAGCGCTTTTGCCGGCGTCACGTACGCCGCGTTCGGATCGACGATACGAAAATCGGCGGTGTGATTGTACCCCGCACATCCGCCGTGGTTCGGGTGCAGCACCGGCATGATGTGCGAGAGATCGCCGGCGTCGGTGCACGCCGCGCAGGCCGGTCCTTCGTCCCAGCCGCCGGCGCCGGTCAACGCGATCGCATTCTCGCGAAAAAGCGAGCCCAGATTCCGGTCGACGGAAAGCGGCAAGTACCCGGGCAGCGTTTGTATCTCGACCTCCGCACCGAGCGCGAGTGCACCCGCGCGCATCGAGCGGTCCACCTTTTCAGCCGCATCGAAGATCGCGGTGAGCGACGCGCCGCGAACGAACGTCTCGACGCGAACCTCGTGTGGAACGACGTTGACTGCGTCGCCGCCGTGGGTGATGATCGGATGAACGCGCACGTGATCTTCGTCCCGAAACGTATCGCGCTGCGCATCGATCGCTTGGAGCGCCAACCGGGCCGCAGCCAGCGCGTTGATGCCGCGAAACGGAGCGATCGCTGCGTGCGCGGGGCGCCCGATGAAACGAACGCGTTTGGCGATGAAGCCGTTGTACTCCCACAGCATCGATAGCGGCGCATCGCCGGCATTCCCACTCGCGTGCACCATCAGCGCGAGATCGACGCCGTCGAACGCGCCGAGCCGAACCAGTTCCGGCTTACCGCCGAGAAATTCGATCGCGCCCCGTTGCGCCTGCTCGGCGCGCCACGTCAGATCGACGTATTCCTCCGCCGGTACGGCCAAGAACACGACCGTCCCCGCCAGATAACCTGCGGCGCCGGCGGTGACGAGTGCCGTTGCGACGCCGAGCAGATGCGCGAGTTGCGCGTTGTGCCCGCAGGCGTGCGCGGCACCGGTCGACGCGTCCGCTTGCGGATGGCCGGGCACCGGGAGCGCGTCCAACTCGCCGATCACCGCAACGGTCGGACCCGGGTACGCGCCGCGCAAGGTCGCGCGCACGCCGGTTCGCGCAAGCCCTTCGTCGACGTCCAACCCGAGCCCACGGAGCGCTTGGGCAACCTGCGTCGCCGTGCGCTCTTCGCGAAATCCGAGCTCCGGATGTTCGAAGATGTCCGTCCCGAAGCGGCAGAGCGCGCCGGCGTGCCGGTCGATCGCCGCATAGAGTTGGTCTTTAAGTGCAGCGCGTTCAAGCATCATGCACCATCTCTCCGGGTAACGGATCGAACAGCCAGCCCGCGGGCGACGGGTGTACCGGCCGATCGGGGCGCAGGTAACGGACCAGCCAATTTGCGATCGCGCGCAGGCGCAAGACTCGCTCGCGCGGATTGCCGCTCCGTGAAAGCTCGTGACCGCCGTCTTGGAAGCGCACGAATTCGACATTCGTCTTGCCGAGGAAGCGCAGTGTGTTGAAGAGCTGCTCCGCTTGATCGACCGGACACCGGTAGTCGCGTTCGCTGTGCATGATGAGCAGCGGGGCCGCGATCCGTCGCGCTGCACGAAGCGCCGAGCTTTCGAAAAGCGCGCGACCGGCGTCGTTCGCGGTGTCGGCCGCCAGCTCGGAATCCATGAACCATCCGACGTCCGAGGTGCCGTACAGGCTCACGAAATCGTTAACCGCATCCATCGACACTCCGGTCGCAAAACGGGTCGTATGACCGAGGAGCCACGTCGTTAAGAAACCACCGTAGGATTGTCCGATGCAGGCGACGCGTTGCGTGTCGAATGAACCGAGCGGCATCGCCGCGTCGACGATGGCGAGTACGTCGCGTGCGTCGGCTCCGCCCCAGTCGGCGGTGATCGCTTGAGCGTATGCGTTACCGTAGCCGAGGCTGCCGCGCGGGTTTCCGAACGCGATGCCGATTCCACCTGCGGCCAGGATTTGATACTCGAGCACGAACGTCCAGCCGAACGCGGCATGCGGGCCGGGATGGATCGCGAGCACGAGCGGCGCGGGAAACCCCGTCTGCGGGCGCATCAGCCACGCTTCGACGGCCACATCGTCGTCGGCAGTGGCGGCGAAACGCTCCGGCACGGCAAGGGTGCGTTCCGCCAACCAAGGATTGAGCGCCGACAGCCGCCGCTCGCGCCCGTCCGGCGAAACCAGCGCGACGACGCTCGGTTCGACCGGCGTCGAGTACGCGATCGCGAACGTGCCCGCTGCGCCGACCGCGAACACGGCGATGTCTCGGTCGCCGCCGGCGATCGTACGCGAGGAGCCGTCGGCGAGCGCGAAGGCGCGCACGATGCACGCACCGCCCTCCGTCACCTGGACGACGACTTCGCGACCGCCGGGAAGCCACGCGACGCGCGGTTCGACGCCGCTGCGCAAATCGCCGCACAGCACGTTGCCGATCGGACGATCGTAGGCCGCCGTCAGCGAACGTACCTCACCGCCGGCGAACGGGACGACGAACGCTTCGAGATTGAAGCGGTTGTCGTTTCCGTGCCGGTGTCCGGCGAAGGCGATCGTGCCGCCGTCCTGAGAAAACACCGGCCGGTAGGCGGCTCCGTCGCCCGCCGTCACCACGCGCACGTTCGTCGACGCAACGTCGACGATGAAAACGGCGCTGCACGCATTCGCATCGACGGCGGGAACCCTCGCAGCATACGCGATCGTCGTGCCGTCGGGCGACCACGCCGGTGCACCCGCGTCTGTTCCGCCGCCGGTGAGCCGGCGTGTGTCGCCGGTCGCAACGTCGACGACGAAAACGGCGCGTCGCCGCCCGTCGAGCAGTCCGCCTGCGTCGCTCTTGTACGGAAACGCGAGAATGTGGCGCGCGCCCGTTCGCTCGTCGACGGAAATCGTCGCGGTGCGCGCGTCGATGACGGCAGGCGCGGTGAATGCGATCGTGCGTCCGTCGGGTGACCACGCGAGATCGTCGATCGATGCGTGCACGGCGCCGACGGCCGTTATCCGCGCATCACGATCGAGTCGCCGCAAAATGATCTGCGACGTCATCGCCCCGCTCGCAAACGCGAGCGTCGCGCCGTCCGGTGCGATCGCCGGCGATCGATCCTCGGGCCCGTCGCTTACCGGTTCCATCGCGTCGTCGCGCACGAGCCACAACCGTCCGACGATAGTGTCGCGTAGGCGATCGAACGTCTCGATACGCGCAACGGCACCGCGCTCGTCGCGGAGTAACCGGAGGTCGGTCGCCCGGGTGATGCGATACAGATCGCCGGGAACGAGCGGTGCCGTCACAACGGGAGACGTTGCCACGTCGCGAGTTCGGCGCGCGTCTTCGGCACGTGCAGTTTGCCGTCGACGATCGCGGCACGAACGCGCGCCAAGCGCGCGATCGTCGCCGCACCGATCACCTTGCGTGTATAACGAAAATCTGTCAGCCCGACGCCGTCGTTCACGAGCCCGACCGAGAATCGGCGCGGATGCGGCTGACGACCCGCCGTCTGGGCAGCGACGAGAAAGACGCTCCGATCGATCCGCTTGAGGACGCTGGTGAGAATCTTACCGGGAGCCAACCCGTCTTGATCGCTGTCGACGCCGATGACGTAATCGCCGTTGCGACCGCGCACCTGTTCGATTGCGCCGAGACCTGCCTTTCCGGCCGCCGCGTAGACGATGTCCGCGCCCCCGTTGAACATGATCGCGGAGAGCTCGTTCCCCGACGCGACGTCGTTGAAGTCGCCGACGTATTTCACGAGGACGCGAATCGACGGGTCGATCTCGCGTGCACCCGCCGTATAGCCGACTTCAAAAACGCGAATGATCGGGACGTCAATTCCGCCGAGGAAGCCGATCGTTTTCGTCTTCGATTGCATCGCCGCCAACGCGCCCGCGAGAAACGAGCCTTCTTCGGAACGAAACGTCATCGACGTGACGTTGGGCGCGTCGACGATCGCGTCGATGATCGCAAAGTGACGATCGGGAAATCGTGCCGCGACTTCTGCGAGATCGTGAGCTTGGTCGTAGCCGCCCGCGACGATGAGATCGAAACGGTTGTTGGCGAGCGCCATCAGGTTGGGCTGATAGTCGGCCGCCGAACGCGCCTGCAGGACGACACCGCGCAGGCCGAAGCGTCGCGCCGCTTCTTGCAATCCGGTGTTGGCGGAATCGGCGAACGAATGATCGCCGAGGCCGCCCGCATCGGTGGCAAGCCCGACCTGAATCCGGCCCGCCGCGGCATGTGGTGAACATGCGGCAAGCAGCGTACAGGCGATCGCGAGAACGCCGAAGGCCCCACGCCGGAGCGTGAGGCCCTGCTGCAGCGAACCGGCCGCGATCAGCGTCCGGCGTGAATCCGGATCTGGATGCGGAACGTACGCGGTACCGTGGCGATCAGCGCCGTCGGCGGATACGTCGTCTGCGAGACGTTGGTGAACGTCGCATTCGTCGTGTTAGCGACGAGCGGAACGCCGGCGCCCGGTATTGCGAGGTAGGCACCATACGTGTTGGTGTTGAGCAAGTTCTGTACCGAGAGCTGCGCCTCGACATTGCGGGTCACGGGCTTTCTCACAACCAAGTCGACCTGCGCGAACGGCGGTGAGAAGTAGCTGTTGTTCTTGCCGAAATATTGCGTGCCGAGACCGACGAAGGCGCCGTCCTTGAACGCGTAGGTAAACTGACCGTAGCCCTGGAGATAGGGAATACACGTCGTGATGCCCGGAGCCGTCGTCCCGTTACCGCAAATTTGCACGTTGTTTGCGGGCAAACTGGCGGATCCGGGAGCGAACAGATTGGGCGTCAGGCCCGTGATGACGACGCTGTTGGCGGCCGCCGCGAGGTTGAACCCGAACCCGACCGGCGGCGCATAGTTGTACTTGAGCACCAGCGATTTCGAGTCGAGTTTCGCAGCGTTGATCGGGAAGAACACACCTTCGAGCGCGACCGGTCCGGCCGGCGCATACGCTTGCAGGTCGGGGCGTTGAACGATCGAGGTGAGCTGCTCGAAGACGCCGTGAACGATCGTTTGCGTTCCGTCGAGGCTGATCAAACCGCCGTTATGGAAGCGGTAATCCGCGCCCAGACTGTATGCCCAACTCGTTTCCGGGTTGAGGTTCGGGTTCTTCTCGATAAGCGTACCACCGCCGGCGAACGGGATGCCCAAGGAGAGCGCCGGTTGTTGGTACGAGCTCAGTCCGCTGACTTGTCCGACGAACGGGAACGTCGTCGAGCCGCCGGTCGACGCGCGGATCGCGAGATCGGCATTGGGCCGAATCACGAACGCGATCTTAGGGTCGAACTTGTTGATGGAGCGCCCGAGTGCCTGAAGAATTTCGCCGTTGGGACCTTGGACCGGATTCCCCTGTGCGTCGAGCTGCGGCGTGCTTCCGCTGACCGTCCACTGTGTTTGATACGCGCCGAAGTTGATGGTGAGTTTGGGGATGACGTGCAGGCTTCCCGTCAACGAAAACGTCGTAAAGCGGTCCGCCGAGAACGGTACCGAGACGCTCGCCGGGCTGTTGATGTATGCGAACGTGCTCTGACCGTGGAAGTCGTACGTGAAATTCAAGACGCTGTCGCCGATCGGCTGAATGATCGACGCCGTTCCGCCGTAGAGTTTGTCGATCTCGTACGTCGTGTACGGACCGCCGTAACATCCGAACTGGCCGTTGATGTTCGTATAGGTGTTGTTCGGTGCAAGCAGATTGCCGAAGTTGTTCGCGCACTCCGTTTCGGCCCCGTTCTTCGGTGCCGGCGGCGTCGCGAAGAACGTGCCGTTGGGATAGCTGCCTGAACCGGGCGGCCCGAAGAAATTGGTGTACGAGTTCTGGCCGGCACCCGGTGTCTGGGAGATCTCTTCCGGTGCGATGTCGGCGATGTACGGACGCAATAGGAGCGTTGTGTTACCGAACGACGTGCGGAACTGCGCGTCGTAGAGGTCCTGATTGTTGTACACCGACGATCCGGTATACCACGTCAAGCCCGTGACGTTTTTTCCGATCAAGTAATTGAAATTCGGATTGGTGCAGTTGTTCGGGTCGCCGCTCTGGCACGCTTCGATTCGTTGCTGGCCGTAGTAGCTGCCCCAGGCGGTTCCTTGCGGGCTGTAACCGCCGAACGCCCCGACGAAGCCGAGTTCGAGCGACGTCGTCGGCGTGAAATCGTACTTCAACTTGAATGCCTCGCCACGATTGAAAAAGTTCCCGTCGCCCGGCAGGCAGTTGACGATCGTCGCGAGATGGTTGTTGTCGGCTTTGGTGATGCACTGCGTCGTGCCGCTGTAATACGTATTTTGGCCGGCGCTTCCAAGCGCGATGACGTAACCGAGATTGCCGATCGAGCCCGACGTCAGAAAGTACGCATATTGCGAGGCGAAATTGTCATAACCGTAGACAAGTTCTCCGGTCGTGGCTTTGGTGAACGAAGGCGTCAGAATGTTCGCCGTACCGCCGACGGCGAGGTTCGCGAAGGGCGTCGTATTACCAGGACCCGTCTGCGTTTCCAAACCACCGACGAGATACGATGGGAAGTACTGACTCGACCACGTGCCGGTTTGACCGAGCGCCAACGGATGGCCGTCGATGAGAACCTGCGTTTCGTACGGCTGCACCGCACCGACGACGATCGTCGTGTCGGGCTGGCTGCCCATGTGCTGCAACGTCACGTCCGGCGCGTGCTCGAGGACCGTGTTGATCTGCGGGCTCGGCAAATTCGCGAACGCCTGCGCGGGTAGGAACGTCTGCGTCGCCGGCCCCGCGTTGATCGCGTTACCGCGTGTCGTCGACGTGACGGTACCGATCGTCCGCAGTGAACTGAGCGAGGCCTGCGTCATCGTGACGTTGACCGGCGTCGAGGTTCCCGCAACCGCCGTAAAGTCCGAGAGCGACACCGGGTTGTAACCGCCGCGATCGATCGTGATGCGGTAGATGCCGGCGGGAACGGCGAGCGTGAACGCGCCGTTCGCATCCGTCGTCGTGTTTTGACTCGCGGGACCCGCGACGGAGACGCGCGCACCGACAACGGCCGCACCGGTGGTGTCTTTCACGGAACCCGTGAGCGTCGCGGTCGAAGCGGAGGCTTGTGCCACCTGGGGTTGACTCGTGGCGCCGGCCGCGTCGGCAAACGCCGGAGTTCCGCCGGCGGCGAAAGCGAGCAAAAGCGCGACGGACAAGCCGCCGCGGCAAAGGGAAAAGAGACGCATACTATCCTCTCGAGATCGGCTCAGCGCTCTCATGCGGCCCGAGCTATCCCCGAGTACTTAGCGCGTCCTTAAGCTATCGCTTTCGCCAAACGGCTAATTGTTTTGCCGATGCGCGGCGAGGAACGGCGCGATCACGTCGAGCGGTGTCGCGAAACCGATGGCGCGTTCCTCGTCGAAACGTGACTCGGCAATCCCAATCACGTCGCCGGTTCGCCCGTCAAACACCGGTCCGCCCGACTCGCCGGGTATGACCGGTGCGTCGAGTTCGAGCGTCCCGTTTCTCACGCTGGCGACGCGCCCGGTATACAGCGATACCGTTTGTCCGAGGTGCTCGTCGGCGAACGCGTCAGGAATCGGATAGCCGAGAATGCCGATCGCAAGCCCCGGTTCGACATCGGCGTGCGCGGCGATGGCAACGGCCGGCAGGCTCTGCGTCGCGATGTCCAACAGCGCGAGGTCGATGTCGTCGTTGCTTTTTGCAACGAGGTGCGCCGGCACGGAACGTCCGCTATCACCAACGGTCGCGCGGATGTTGCGCGCATCCGCAATCACATGCGCGTCGGTGAGCACGCGCGAGCCCCACGTTCCGCTCGCGACCACGACGCCGCTTCCGTACGCCTCGTCCCACGCGCCCTTGCGCTTCGGGTCGTCCGAAGGAATCTTCATCGTCAACAACACGACCGAGGGATGCAGACGGCGATAGTACTCCGTATAGGCGTCATCGCTGTGCCGGTGCGCGCACGCGCACAGAGCCAGCAGCGCGAACGCGACGGCGCGGCGCACGATTACAGTCGCGCCGCGATCGCAGCCCGTAGCCGATCGATCCCTTCGTTCTCGGTCGCGCTCACGGCGATCGCATCCGCCGGGAGCGCCGCACGCGCGGCTGCATCGAGCCGGTCGACTTTATTGAACGCAAGCAGCGTCGTCTTCTCGGCGAGATGCAACTCGTCGAGGATTGACTCGACGCTCGCGCGTTGACGCGGCCAGTCCGGGTTGGATGCGTCGATGACGTGCACGAGGATGTCGGCAACGTCGAGTTCCTCGAGCGTCGCACGAAACGCGTTGAGCAGCTCTTTCGGTAACGCGGTGATGAAACCGACCGTATCGGCAAGCCGGACGCTGCGGCCATCACCGATATATACGCGACGCAGCGTGGGGTCGAGCGTCGCGAACGGTTGATCGGCGACGAACGCATTGCCGCCGGTGCCGGTGAGACGGTTGAGCAACGACGATTTTCCGACGTTGGTGTACCCGACGAGCGCCACGAACGGATCGCGGCCGCCGCCCGAGCGCCGCGTTGCACGCTGTTTACGAACGTCGTCGAGTTGACGCTGCAGCAGGGTCACGCGTGCGGCGATCTTGCGCCGGTCGACTTCGAGTTTCGTCTCACCCGGGCCGCGCGTCCCCACACCGCCGCCGAGGCGCGAGAGCGCCGCGCCGGCACCGATCAGGTTTGATTGCCGGTAGCGCAATTGCGCGAGTTCCACTTGGAGCTGTCCTTCGCGCGAGCGGGCGTGTTGCGCGAAGATGTCGAGGATCAACATCGTTCGATCGACGATCGGCAACGGCACGATCTTTTCAAGATTCGCGCGCTGGCGCGGACGCAGATCGTTGAATACCATCACGATGTCGGCGTGCTGATCTTTCGCGAGCGCGGCGACCTCGGCCGCTTTCCCGCTGCCGAGCAGCGTCGACGGGTCGACGTGCGGAAGTTTCTGAATCACCTCGCCGACGATCTCGACGCCCGTCGCGCGGGCGAGCGCGGCGAACTCCGCGAACTCGGGCGCGAGCGGCGCACTGCGGTCGCCGACGTCGACGGCGACGAGCACCGCACGTTGCGGCGGCGGGGCAACCGCGCTCAGACGCGAGCGGCGTTGAGTGTCGCGATCAGCCATGCCAACCCATCGTTGTAGCGCGGGCCCGGACGTTCCAGGATTGCCGGATCGGGAAGATACGCAACGCGGCCCGCGCGGACGGCGCGCAGCGCGTTCCACGGCGGTCGATCGAGCACGCTCGGAAGTTGCACCGTCGGATCGACGACGATGATGTCGGGTTGCACGGCGACGAGCGCCTCGGCGCTGAACGCGCCGTACGGTTCGCCGATCGTCGCCGCGTCGACGCCGCCGGCGAGCCGGATCAGCTTGCCGATGTACGACGATTCGCCGACCGTGTAAATCGGGCCGATACCGAGAACAACGAAGACGCGCGGCGCCCGGGGGCGTTTGTGAACGCTGCGCATCAGCGCGATCGTGCGCAGGCGTAGGCGGTCGTTGAGCCGACGCGCATCGTCGAGCCTCGCGGTGAGCATGCCGAGTTCTTCGATGTCGCGGAAAATGTCGTCGAACCCGTCGTCACGCATCAGCACCGTGCGAATTCCGGCCTTGCGCACTTCGGCTGCTTCGGCGTGTTGCGATTCGATGCCGACCACGACGTCGGGATGCAAGACGACGGTTTGCTCCGTGTCGACCGACGAGAAACCGGCCACGACCGGCAGCGCTTTCGCCTGCGGCGGAAAGTCGGTGAACTGCGATACGCCCACGACCGAAGCCCCGGCGCCGATCGCAAAAAGATCTTCCGTCAGCGACGGAATTAGTGAAACGATACGTTTCGGAACGTCGTCGTGCGCCGGCGCCGCCGAGGCACACGCACCGAGCGTCAGCACCGCGACGAGCGTGAGCGCGCGAACGAGAGGCACTCGTCGCCGATACGCCGGGCAGGTCGCTGCGCCTGCGTCACGCAAAGCCGAACCTCCTCAAGCGTTCGGGAAGCCGGTTCGAATCCGGCACGGTCGCGCCACTGTATGCGGGGAGCCGCCGGTCTGTCACTCCGATTCGTTCGGGGGAAGGCACCGGCAAACGGCAACGATCCGTGAGTCAGGATACCGCGCGCGTGAGGTTTCGCAACAACACCATCACCTCGCGTAAAGGTTGGTATCTCCCCCATGCTCAGGCTTTCTCGCGGGCGCGCATTTTGCGCGCCTTGCGCCATTGGCGTTGCTCTCTTCTTCGCCGCTCCGGCGCTTGCCGATGTCTCGCCAACCCCCGTCCCGAGCCCGTCCGCCGTTCCGCAGATCGGGCATGTCGTCACCAGCGATCGACAGGACGAACCCGCGGCGGTTTCGGCCCGCACGACCTACATCATCGACAAGGCGGAAATGCTCCAACGCGGCTTCCTCAACGTCGGCGACGCGATCGAAAACGTCCCTGGTGTCGAGCTCGTTCGGTACGGCGCCGTCGGCTCGCAGATCAGCGCCGAAATTCGCGGCACATCCTCGAGCCAAGTGCTCGTTTTACTCGATGGGCGCCCCGTCCCCGGCACCCAGCTCGGTGGCGTCGATCTCTCCGCGTATTCGACAGCGGGGATCGATCGGATCGAGGTCGTCGAGGGCCCGGGTGCGACCCTTTACGGCAGCGGCGCCGTCGGCGGCGTCATCAACATCATCTCGACGAACGCGCGGTCGGCGGACGCGCGAAACGTCGACGCCGTGCTCGGCGGCGGTTCGTTCGGAAAGCGCGACGTCTCCATCGAGTCGCGCTGGTTCTCGTTTCAATCGCTCAACGCAACGAATGCCTATCCGTATTCGCTGCCCGACGGTACGGCCGGCGTGCGCTCGAACGCAGACGATCGCGAGATTCACGGCACTGCAAATCTCGTCGCGACGTTCGGGCCGGTCGATGCAACGCTGGTCGCCGGCGTGACCGACCAGCATCTGGGTCTGCCGGGTTCGATCCCATTTCAAACGTTCGGCGAGCGCCAAAACGACGGTCTCACCCAGCTTCTGGGAACGTTTGCTTTTCGCCGTCCGCAGTCGACGCTGACGCTCGAGCTGAGCGGGATGCGCGATCGCATCAACGCCGTCGACACCGACCGTGCCGATGCGAATTCCGCCGGTGCCTTCAACGGCACGAGCGTCGAGGCGCGTACACAGCTCAACCTGCGTAACGTCGTCGGCAGCGGCGCGTCGCGTTTGATCTACGGGATCGATCTCTCGCGGGAATCCGTGCACAATGACGACGGCTTCGGGAACATCGCCGCCGACACGCTCTCGCAATCGGCGCTCTACGTACAAGAGAACCTTCAGGTTGCCCCGGGTTCACGCGTGTATGCGGGTGTGCGCGGCGAAAACGATGCGGGCTTCGGTCAGGCGGTCTCGCCGTCCGTCGGCGCGGTGATCGCGCTCGGTGATGCACTCGCGCTGCGTGTGAACGGCGCGACGGCATTCCGCGCACCGAGCGCCGCCGAACTCTATTTTCCAAACTTCGGCAACCCGGCGCTTCAACCGGAGCGGACGTCGGGCGGCGACATCTCGCTCAACGATAGTCACATTCTCGGCGGCGCGAGCATCGGCTGGTTCGTGCAGAACGGGCGCGACCTCATCACCTACGATGCGAGCACGAACACCGACGTCAACATCGCGCGCTCGTCGGTTGCCGGTTTCACGCTGACCGTCGCGACACGACCGTTGAACGGCGTCACAGCGAAGCTCAACATCACCGACACGTATCGGGCGCTCGATCTGACGACGGAAGCCGTCCGACTCACCTACCGGCCGACGATCGTCTCGAATCTCGAGCTCGCATTCGCGCCCCTCCGGCGCAGCGTGATCGACGCCTTGGGGTTCGTCGCACATAGCGAGGGGCTGCGCGATCCGAACGGCGCGCTTCCGTATACGCGGATCGACGGCTTTCTGCGCCTGCACGTGGCGCCGCACGCGCTTGTTTCGCTTCGCGCGTACAATCTCGGCAACGAACAGTATCAGACGGTTGCCGGATATCCGGCGGTCGGTCGCGCAATCAGCGTCGACCTGGCGACTCGCTGACGGAGATCATGATGACGTATACGCTGCTCCTCATCGCCATCGCGGGTTGCGCGAGCTTTTTGTTGCCATGTACCGCGCCGTTCGTGGCGCTCGCTGCAACGGTGGCCCTGCACGCCGGCGCGCGGCGTGCACTCGTCGTCGTCGCGGCGGCCTGGGCGCTGGACGAATGTATCGGCTTCGCCTTCTTCGGGTACCCGCGAACGAGTGAGTCATTCGCCCTCGCGGCGCTCGCGCTCGTTTGCGCGGCCCTCGCGGTAACCGCAGCGTCGCTCGTTCGCGCGCGCGGCGGAGCGCCGTGGCTCGCGTTCGCGGGCGCCGCCGTCGCCTTCGAAGCGGCATTTGCGCTGGGCACCTTCGCGCTCGGCATGTCGCTCGCGATGTTCGCGCCGGCAATCGATGCGTGGGTGATCGGCGCGAACGTCCTGTTCTTCGTCGCGTTCGAGCTCGGCTATCGGCTCGAAGACCGGACGGCGCGCGCATGAAGGCGACGCGTGTCGCAAGCTTGTTACCGAGCGCGACCGAGACGCTGTTCGGCATCGGCGCGGGAGGGACGGTCGTCGGTGTCACGCACGAGTGCGATCTGCCGTTCGAAGCGACGCTGCTCCCGGCGTTGACGAGCACGCGCATCGTGAAGACGGCCGGCGACGACGAAACGCTTTCCGCTGCGATCGACCGGCAAGTCAACGAACGTCTTGCATCGGGCGAGAGCCTCTACAACCTCGACGTCGCGCGGCTGACGTCGCTCGCGCCGGATCTCATCGTGACGCAAGCGTTGTGCGACGTGTGCGCCGTCGCGTATCCGCTCGTGGAACGTATCGCGCGTGAGCTGCCGTCGCAACCGCAGATTCTCTCGCTGGAGCCCGCTTCGCTCGGCGAGGTGATCGATTCGGTCTACGCACTCGGTGCGGCGACCGGACACGACGACGGCGCGCGCGCGCTCGTGGCGCGAATCAACGAACGCATCGACACCGTGCGAACCGCCGTTGCCGGTGCGCGGCGCAAACGAACGTTGCTGCTGGAATGGACGGAGCCGCCGTTCGGCGGCGGTCACTGGGCCGCCGATCTGATCGAACGCGCCGGCGGCGAGCCGGTATGCGCATTTCCCGGTGTGCCGTCGGCGGTGGTCTCATGGGATGCAATCGAAGCCAGCGATCCGGAGATCGTCATCGTCGGTCCGTGCGGGACGGATCTCGCCGGCACCCTCGCTGCGCTCGACGACCTGGACCGCACGCGGCCGCAGTGGCGCGGGTTCGCTGCGCAGCGACGTGTCATCGCGCTCGATGGTCACCATTACGTCAACCGTCCGGGCCCGAGTTTTGCACCAACGGTCGAACTGTACGCCGCAGCCATTCATCCGGAACGCGTCCCGACGCCGTCACCGGGCGCCTTTCACGAACTGCACCTCGCCATCGCGTGACGGGCCGTCTCGTCGCGATCGCTGCAACACTTCCGGCGGCGTTCCTCGTCGGGATCGCCGTCGGGGGAACGCCGCTCGCGCCACACGAGGTGATCGCGGCGCTTGCGCACCCGCACGCGGACAACGACGTTACGACGATCGTATGGGCGTTGCGTCTTCCGCGGGTCGCGATTGCGGCTACCGTCGGCGCGACGTTGGCCCTGGCAGGCACGCTGATGCAGGCGCTGTTGCGGAATCCGCTCGTCGACCCGTATCTCACCGGCGTCAGCAGCGGCGCCGGTGCAGCGATCGCCGTCGCGATCACGCTCGGGGTCGGCATCGCCGCCGCTCCCGCGCTCGGGTTCGTCGCGGGCCTTGCAACCGCCATCGTCGTCGCGGTGCTCGCGCGCCGCGGCAGCGGACTCGACAGCGAACGCCTGATCCTCGCGGGCGTATCGATTTCGGCGTTGATGTCGGCGTTCATCGCGCTCGCACTGACGCGGCTCGCGACCGGCAGCGCGAGCGAAGCGATCATCGCGTGGCTCGCGGGTTCGCTCGCCGGTCGCGGTTGGGCCGACTTGCTCGCCGCGCTTCCGTATGCGCTCGCCGGTTTACTCGGCGCGATCGCGATGGTGCCCTCGCTCAACGTCTTGCGACTCGGGGAAGGACGCGCGACGTCACTCGGACTCGATCTCGTACGGCTGCAGTGGATCGTGCTCACTGCCGCGGCGCTGCTCACCGCTTCGGCCGTCGCGCTCGGCGGTTTGATCGGATTCGTCGGGCTGATCGTTCCGCATCTCGCGCGGCGTATCGCCGGCCCGGACATGCGTGCGGCGCTGCCGGTCGCGGTGATGCTCGGCGCATCGCTCGTCATCGTGGCCGACGCGCTCAGTCGCGCGCTCTTCGCGCCGCTCGAAATTCCGCTCGGCGTGTTGCTCGCGTTCGTCGGCGTTCCGGCATTTCTGTTTTTGTATTTGCGCGGAACGGTGCGCACCTACGCATGACGAGCCTCGAACTGATCGACGTCACCGTCGAACGCGGCGGACGTACGCTGTTAACGCGCATCAACGCGCGGTTCGTCGCAGGTCAGTTGACCGCGATCATCGGGCCGAACGGTGTCGGCAAGTCATCGCTGCTCGCCACGATGTGCGGCGCGGCGCGGCCCGCCGCCGGTCGCGTCTTGCTCGGCGACCGTGACTGTTATCGCGTCGCGCCGCGCGAGCGCGCGCGGGCGATCGCGCTCGTCGAGCCGACGGAGGCGGTGCTCGCGGCGATGACCGTTGAGGAAAGCGTGCGCGGGGCACGCTTTCCGTACCATCGCTGGTGGGAGTGGCATACGACGAGCGACGATACCGAAGCCGTCGAACGTGCGCTCGCGGCCACCGACCTCACACCGTTGCGCCGCCGCGAACTCGGGACGCTCTCTGCCGGCGAACGTCAACGTGTGTGGCTCGCGCTCGCGCTCGCGCAGTCCGCGCCGATCGTCGCCCTCGACGAGCCGACGTCGCACCTTGACGTGCACTATGCGATCGACACGCTCGAAAGGCTGGTACGGCTCGCACGCAGCGGAACGACGGTGATCGCAGTCGTGCACATGCTCGAAGAGGCAGCGGCGTTCGCCGATCGCGTGATCGTATTTGCCGCCGGCGGCGTCATCGCCGACGGTACGCCCGCTGATGCGCTGACCGAGGCGACGTTGCTGGCGGCGTACGGCGTCGATATTCGCGTCGAAGCCGGCATCCATGGACTCGCATTTTTTCGAAAATACGGATGAGGCCCCGCGACGAACGTCGCGAGGCCCCGCCGATCAGTTGACTAGGGCCATCTGACGATCGCTTCGAGTCCGAAGCCGGGGTTGTTGTTCGTAAGCGTGAACGCCGGCGTCGTCGTCAGCGACGTCGAGCTCACGTAGTAGGGTCCGTTGGCAAAGTCGTACCGGAGTTCACCGCGTAAGATGAAGTTGGGGTTGGGCGCGTAGGACAGCGTCGCCGTGCCTTCCGTCAGACGACGGTCAGCGCCGGTACGCGAACCACCGATGTCGGCGAAATATTCGCCGCGGCCGCTAACCGTGAACAGCCCCGACACATAGCTGGCATAGAGTGCGGCTCCGTCCCAACTGACCGTTCCGGTCTGGCACGCAAACGATGTGGTGAGCAAACACGCACCGGTGCTGTCGAGGATCAACGTGTGCGTCTGTTGCGCGTAGTCGCCGTTGAGGACGACCGTAAACACGGGCGTCACGTGGAACGTTGCGACAAAGTCGGTCAACGTGCGGACGGGCCGGCCCGCGCCGACGTCGAGGAAGCCCTGCGGCACGACTCCCGTGTAGCCTTGCGCAGTGAAGCTGAACGCTTTGCTGGGGTTCCAAGCCAAAGCGTACTCGTAGGTCAACGCGTTGTCGTCGTTCACGCCCTTGAGCGTTTTCGTCACGTCCCAACCTTGGTTGGCACCGGCGATCAAACTCAAGTTACTGTTGACGGCGTAGGTGATGCGGCCGCCCGTATGCGTGAACGGGATCGCGTACCCGAACAGGATCGAACGCGAGAAGTTAAGGTCACTGGGCGATTCGATAACTTCCGCGCCGGCCAATGTTTCGAACTTACCGACGATCACGTTGAAGGGGCCGCCGGTGTACGACGCGTAGCCTTGCGTGAGGTCGTACTCGTTCGCAGGGCTCTGTAAGCTCTGCGGATACGAGTGAATGATATCGGCGTCGTCGCCGAAGATGTACTCGATTTTTCCACCGAAGCCATTCGTCGGCGCGTACGCCGCTTGGATGTTGAAGGCGTGGAACATCGCCTCGTTCGCGAGATTGTCGAATACGCGTCCGGAGATGAAGGCGCCGTTCGGATCTGCCGGGGCAATGAACGGGGCGACTGGGTTGTTCCCGCTGCTCGCATGAGAGGCCGACGAGTACCCAGCATCCGCATAGCCGGAGATGGAAAAGGCCTTCGGCACCGGAGAGGCCGTTGGCGAGGGTGACGGGGAGGGAGCCGAGGAGGCGGAAGGGGCCGGCGAAACCGATGTTGCCGGCTTTGCTGCGGGAGTGACGGCGGGGGTCGGTGCCGCTTGGGCCACGACCGTTTCCGCTCCCGCGGGAGAAGCATTCCAGACCGCGATCGCGGCGACGAGCGCGGCGAATGCTGCGATTCCTAGATTTCTCTTCACGGTATCCTTTTCATAGAAGCTCGTCCGATCACGAAATGACACCACCGCCTTGGCAGGCGCCGGTTTTTTCAATCGAACGGGATATGCAACGTGGCCAGTCCGACAATGGCGGACTGCCCGGCTTATCTACACCTTAAGCGTAGCGTTTCAAAGCCGAGACAATCATTCACCAACCGTCGTGCTAGCCGCTGCTTGGGCTATGCATATGGCGAATTTGCAGGGCGGATTTAGGGAGGAGATGCCTGCGCCGTGTGCGAGCCGCGAACGTCGTCGGAGGTGACCCAGCCGTAACGGCCTCGATTCGGGCCCCAGGTGATCTTCACGCCGACCGTGTCCAAAATGTCGCTGGTATATCTCGGTCTGACGGTTGCGGCGATGCAGGCGATGACGACCGCCCGGGTGCCGGGCTTCGAGAGCATCGTGTGGTTGAGCACATCGGTCGCACTGTGCACGTTCCCGCCGGCATAATCGATTGCGCGCTGGCGCGAATCCCAGACGAGAACGTCCGGATCAAAATCGCTCGAACGCAGGACGATCGGCTCGCCGGTGGCGAGCATGCAGGCCGCGCCAGGTGCGTCCGCGGCTGCGGCGGCGACGGCGCCCATCAGGCTTGCCGCGAGGGCGGCCGCTGTGACAACTACAGCGCAACGTAGCACGTGATTGCTCTGCCACGTGCGGTCGTGATGCTCCTTGCGAACCTTCGGCTGAGGAGCAGCGTATGATCTGATGGAAGGGAGCTCGAAGTTGAAGAAGCTAATTCGGCCGCTGGCCGCCGGCGCCGGGGTCACCGGAGCGCTCGCGGCCCTGAATCGCGGTCTCCGCGGCGGTAGGCTTCCCGACAACGCGCTCGGCGGAACGCTGCGGCCGTGGACGTGGCGTGGTTACGAAGTATTCGCCACCGAAGCCGGTGGCGGACCGCTCATTCTTCTCGTGCACGGCATCTACGCGGGTGCATCGTCGTATGAATTCCGTAAGCTCTTTCCGCTACTTGCCGAACGCCATCGCGTGGTCGCGATCGATTTGCTCGGATGCGGACTTTCCGCGCGGCCGAACCTCAACTACTCGGCCGAACTCTTCACCGAACAGATCGTCGACGCACTCAACGAGTTCGGAACCGAACCGACGACGCTCATCGGCTCGTCGCTCGGCGGCGCGTTCGCGATTCGAGCGGCCGCGCGCGCGAACGATCGCGTCAAACATCTCGTCGTCTTCTGTCCCACCGGCCTCGGCGGCGTGCTCGACGAACCGCCGAAGGGCGCGCAGCTCGCCGTCGCCGCGACGTTCCGCTCGCCGTTGCTCGGCGAGGCACTCTTCAACGCGCTCGCCTCGCGACCGTCGCTGCGTTGGTTTCTCGAGCACCAGTCGTACGCATCAAAGGACAGCGTAACGCCGGAGATCGTCGACCACTACTACGCCGTCACGCATCAGAGCGGGGCGCGTTACGTTCCGGCACACTTCGTGGGCGGTTTGCTGAATTGTAACGTCGCGCGCGATCTTCCGTTCGTGGAGGCGCCGACGCTCATCGGCTGGGGCGAGCAGACACCGTCGGTTTCACCATTGGCAAACGCGGGCGAGTTTCTCAAACTCGCGCAACACGGAAAGCTCGTGACCTTTCCGGACTCGGGCCTGCTGCCGCACGAGGAAGAAGCCGGCGCCGCGCGCGACGCGATCGAAGCGTTCCTCGGTCACGGCGCCGTGTTACCGTTCGTCCACGGCAGCGACGTCGGCTGATCGGCCGGCTGCGGATTGCTCGCGCTGCAGTCGCCCTCCGCGGGCGTGCACGCATAGATCACATGGATCGTCGTGTCGCCGCCGCCGGCCGCGGGACCGAAGGCGCCGGTTGCGTTGCCGTATCCGCCGCTATCGCCTTCGTGGGCGTCGCCCGGCGCCGCGTCGGCTTTCACGCCGGCGATCGTCACATACGGCGCTTGCCCGAAGAGACGTAACGTCACCGTGTCACGGCCGTGCGCCATCGGCGTCACGGCGTTTGCACCCGCCGGCGGACCGGCGTCGGCCGTGACGACCAGCGACAATCTCGATTCTTGCACGAACGCCGAACATTGGCCGTTGACTTCGACATCCGAGCCTGCGTTCGCGGGCGCACCGCCCGGAAGACACGCCGGAACGGTCGTGGAGGTCGGAACGATCGTGACGACTGCCGCGAGCGGCGACGGTGCATTCGGGCCAAGCACGTAACGCTGCGTCGACCACGCCTGCGCGCCGTTGAGTGCGACGTCGGCGAGCGGCGCTGCGCTGCCGTCTCCGCTTTGAAAAGCCGCCGCGATTGCCGGCGCGACGACGGTCGCCTCGTAGCGCGCAACCGCCGTCGCGATCGCCGGTGCGATCAACGCGCGTGCGGAGGTCGCCGTTTCGGCGCGTGCGTAACCCGCGATGCCGGCGACCGCCGATGTCGCGAAGATCGCAATCATCGCGACGAGGAACAGCGTTTGAGCAAGCACGTTATTGTCGCGAGACGTCGTCGATCGGCGTTGCGATCGTGGTCCCGGGTATGAACGCCGACGGTGCGAGTTGCGCATCGAGCACGACGCTGTCTTGCACGGTGGGATCGCACGGATTGCGCGGGTACCGGACGGTCACCGCGACCGTGTCGGAGGCGACGTCGTACGCCGACGTGACCGCGAGCGAAACGTCGGTCGTCGCGACGAGCGCACCGCAATACGCGTGATGAACGTGCGCTGCGGCAACGTATGTCGACGACGCGTTCAACGCGTAGCTGTGATTCGGGCGATATCCCGTTGCCGGATAATACGCCGCCGCTGCACGCGCTCGTTCGATCGCGATCTCGCCCGCGTTCGTGGCAGCATCGCGCAAGACGTCGCCTTGCGATGCATGCGCGAGCGTCGGCAGTACGCTGAGCGCGGACACGCATGCGGCGACCGTCAGCGCCACGCACACGAGCACTTCGATCAGGCTGAATCCCGCTTCTGAATCCCGCGCGTCAGCCACGGAAATCGAGCTCCGCGTTCATCCCGGCGCAGATCGTTCCGTTCGTTGCCAGGTTCGGCGGCGGTCCGAAGAGTGCGGCGAGCGTCGCCGGGCCGGTCGAACGCACGGCATTGCTGCTGTAGTCAGCTGGATACGCGTCGCTCAGATTCGCTGCTGCCGGCCACGTCACGGTCGGTCCGACGCGGTACACGGTGAGCGGCGCCGACGTGCTGCCGCCGAACGTGTATGCATACCGCAAGTGCACCGCGTAGGCGGTCGTCACGATACGGCCGGCCGCGCCGATACCCGTCGCGCTCGGCGTATAAAATGCGGTTGTATCCGGCAAGTCCGGCGCGCTCATCGTGCACGTGGTGAAGTCGAGGCTCGCGATTTCGGGAAATACGCTGTTGGCGGCGCAGCGCGCGCCACACGCGTATGAAAGGACGTTCGTGTATCCGCTCGGACGATTGCCGGCAATCAGATCGATCGTCGCTTGAGCCGGGTCCGCGTCGATCGTGACTTCCACGACCGCGTTGCCGGCGAGCACCTGCGATCCGTCGTAATCGTGCTCGTGCGCGTCGACCGCGATCGCCGGCGCGCCGCTGCGAACGAGACCGCCGTCGCTGTTTCCATTGACCGGATCGACGTGCGTCGCCAATGCGCTGACCGGGATGCTCGTCACGGCAACACTCGGCACGGCCGTCAGCACCGTGTCGAGCGCAAGCGTTGGATCGCACGGATTGATCGGTCCGGGCGCGGTCGCGCGCATCACCGTGTGCTCGCGGGCGACGTAGGTCGTGAACGACGTGCCCGCAGCGTCCCGACGCATCATCGAAACGGCGGCTCCGCACGGCGCGTTCGGCGTCCATATCGCCGTCGCCGACACGGCGTCGGCGCGCAGCTGGCCGAGAGCGGTAGTCAGGCTGGCGGCCGAACCGGCGCGTTGCGCTAAGAGACCGACGCCGAGGCCGAGTTGTCGCAATGTCTCGAACCCGGCAACGGCGACGAAGACAAAAATCGCTGTTGCTACGAGCACTTCGACCAACGTGAATCCGTCATCTGCGCGCACATCGACCGGCACCACGTGATCGCAAGTGCCCAACGTCGGACGTTGGTAGTTCGGCGAATGCCGGTTTGACGCAGCGGGCACAACGGCGGGTATGCGACCATCGCGCGAAGAGGCGGGCTTTACGCTAATCGAGCTGCTCGTCGTCGTCGGCATGATCGCCGTCGTCGTCGCAACCGTCGGAACGTTTTTCCTCGCCGGCCCGTCGCCGGCTGTCGCGTCAGCCGTTCGCGATGTCGATGCCGCGTTTCACGAAGCACGTTCGACCGCCGTTGCATTTAGCGAAGCGACGCTCGTGTTCACGCCTTCCGCGTCGGGCTATACCGCGCGCGTGTACCGTCAAGTGCCGGGCGATGCGGCGTTCGCGGCCGTCAGCGGCCCGACGTACGACAGCACCGTGACGGTTGCGGAAACGGCAGCGCCGCTCGGATCACCGGGTTTTGCGTTCCGCATCGACAGCCGCGGCAGCGTCACCGGATATCAGAACTTCAAGCCGGCCGACACGATCTTCACGCAACGTTCGTGCCCGCCCGGCGGCGCGTTCACGTTAGCGTTCGCCTACGAGAAACAAAAGCAAACCGTCGCCGTGCCGTGCACCCTCTCACTCACGGCGCTCCCACCGCCCGTCGCAATTCCGCCCGCAGCCGCGATTACGCCGGCTCCATACGCGCCGGGAACGTGTCCGCCGGCGCAAAGCTGCACCGCGACGCTCCCGCCGTTCACCGCAACATGCCCACCGGGCTACACACCCGACACAACGCAACCCAATGTCTGCGATACACCAACCCCGGCACCAACATTTACACCCACCCCCGATCCGCCAACAGCGCCGCCGCCAACGCCAACATCAAGCCCGACCCCGGGGAATGTACCGACTCCGGGATGCTCATCTGGCTACCAGGGTCTGCCTCCAAATTGTAAGGCAGAAGTCGTCGAAATCCAGATTTGGTCAGCACTAACTGGGCCGACGCAACAGGATCTAACCGTAATAAGTGAATCGCAATTCGCGTTGCTCATTGACGGATCCGTCGTGCCACCGCCCGCTGCGGGAACATACGTGTGGAGCTGTTCCAATCCGACAGACGGAATGCCACATCTAAATTTCAACGGCTCGGCTTGGCCTGGCCTAATACATGTTCAATTCGATGGAAACGTAATTAGCTCCGGCATTTTAAACTTTTCAGAGCTGTTTGCTATCGCTACTGATACGGGAAGCGGCACCGGAAGAGTTGACGGTGTCGACACCTATTGTCTGTAACAAAGGCCAAGTTTAAGCTTAGTACGCTCTGGCTCTAAATATTGCGGCGGGACCGGAGGAACCCGTATTTTCGATCAACATGAGATTGTAAAAGCCGAATTGAGACGGCGAAAGGGTCGGAAACTCACCAAGCCCGATCCACACGGTGTTCGTGTTCGAGATGTTGATATAGTGACCGGTATTGTTCGCAAAAATGCAAAGCTGCCAATTCCCACTAGGGCAATTGGCTTTTTCACCCATCCACGCCGTGTCAGCTACAACAAATACCGGAGGAAGGGCGGAACTCAGAACTTCATCGAGGACTCCAGCCGCGCCGTACATACTGCCAGCGGAAGCTCCATATCCGGCTTGATACAGAGAATATCCGCCATCTCCGTAGGGGGTCTTTCCGGAAGCGGCATCCCGCGCCCACTGCCGTGCTTGTTCTTCGGCATATTCGTCCACGCTAAGATTCGCATATGATGCCGGAAACGAGACGGTAGCGCGCTGATTATTCACGTCAACGAGCCATGCTTGTTCGTCGGCACTCAACGCGGCCACTTTCACGATCCCGAGAGCGAGTGCCGCGTTCCCGACCGTCACTGTTCGGTGAAGGGTCGCGTACGTGTTATCCTTGCCGATCGTGAGCATATACGTGCCGGGCGCCGGAACTGCAACCGAGAATGTGCCGCTTGCACTCGTCGTGACCGTCGGCTGTGGCGAGGCGGGCGCGCCACATGGGTTCGCGGTCGCTGTTTGCAGGCTGCTACACGTCGATCCGTTCGGGACCGCTCCGATCGTCACGGTGAAGCCGTTCAGAGCCGCACCCGAAACGTATTCATTCGCCGTTCCGCTGACATTCTGTGGGGCGGTCGGCGGCGGAGCGGCGGTTGGGGTCGGCGTTGGGGTCGGGGTTACTGTGCTGACGGTCGTCGGCAACGAACTGCTCCCACCGGATGTGCTTCCTCCTCCGCCGCCGCCGCATGCAACGATTGAGAACGCTGTAAAAAAGAGAAGTCCGTAAACACCCGGCTTCATCTCGATCACTCCATGGAGACCGGGACACCTCGACCCGGCATTTACAACATCGGTACGAAGCGCTACAGATTTAGCGCACTTCCGGCGAGCATAGGTTTCGCGATTCGTCAGCCGTAAGTACACGACGCGATGCCCGGTAGTCTCGACCGCTATGCGATCGCTCGCGATGAGATCGCGGGTCTCGTCGACGAGATGGTCTCCTCCGTCCGTGATGTCGCACACTGGCATGCGGCGGCGGACGATATGGTGGCACTCGAACGCACGGCAACGCGATTACGCGACGGCCGATTCGTTCTGGCGGTCGTCGGGGAATTCTCGAGCGGCAAATCGTTTTTGCTCAACGCGTTGCTCGGAAAGATCGCGCGTGAAGAGCGCGCCGGCTCGTCGCGCATCACCGGACTGCTTGCGACCGACATCAATCCGTCGACCGCGACGATCACCGAACTCGCGTACGCGGATGATGAGATCGCGACCGCGCACTATGCGAGCGGGCGCGAAGAACGCGTCCCGATCGATCGGCTCTCGCGCTTCGTCGCCGTCGCCGACGAAGCGAAGCTGCACGACGCGACGGGCGACGTCGCCGATGCACCAATGCTCGTGCGGGTGGGCGTCACGTCGGCGTTCCTCAAGAACGGGTTCGTCGTTGCCGATACGCCTGGCCTCGCGTCGATCAATCCGGCGCACCGCCGCGCGACGCTGTCGTATCTACCCCGAGCGGACGCCGTGCTCTACCTGATCGACACGCAACAGCCGTTCACCGACGGCGACGCGTCGTTTCTCGGCATCGTGCGACGGTATATCGAGAGCATCTTCATCGTGCAGACGAAGATCGATCTCTGGCGTATGGGCGAGAGCGGCCGCGAAGCGTGGCAATCGGCAGCCGCGCGCATCATCGCGCAGGCGGCGATCCACGCGCCCGGCACGCCGGTATTCCCGCTCTCCGCACGCGAGTTCGCCGAAGGCCGGCTGACCGGCAACGACGATCTTATCGCGCAGAGCCGTTTCCCGGAGTTCCTCACCGCGCTCGACGCCTCACTCGTCGCCACGACCGGGCGGTCGCGACTGCGCCGCACCGCGGCCGAAGCACGACGCATCGCGAGCCGCGCGGCCGATGCGCTCGCGCTCGACGCGGCGGCATTCGAAACCGATCCGTCCGTCCTCGTCGCCGACCGCGCGGCACTCGAACCGCTGCTCGCACGCGTCGATAGCGCAGCCTCGCGTGGACGCACGCAACTTCGCGCCGCGGGCACCGGTTTGCGACGCGATCTCGTCGGTCACGGCGAAACGATGCGCGGGGCGCTGCATCGCACGCTCGCGCGCGCGTTTGACACTGCGGACATCGCGCGACTGCGCGACCGCGCAAAGCTGCACATCCTCATCGACGAAACGCTGGCGAGTGCGATGGGACGCTTTGCGGGCGACGTCGCCGATCTCACCGCCAAGACGCTGCGCAACGAAACGAAAGTCGCGATCGCTCCGATCGTCGACGAGGACGGGGCCCGGACGCGCCTCACACCGGTGCTCGCGGCGGTCGCCGCGGAACGGCTGCCGATTACCGAAGACGCTGCGCGCGCGTTCGACGTCGACGCTACGAGCGGCGCCTGGAGCGTCGATCTCGAGACCGGCTTACGCGGCACGATCGTGCTGAACGCCCTTGGCGGTCCGTCGGTCTCGCTCGTCACCGCAATCGCATCGCGCTTTGCAAAGGCTCCGCCGGGCACGTACATGAAGCGCGAACTGATTGCCGACATGAGCGCCGGCCTGTACGCGTCGTTCGACGGCGACGTCGGTGCGTTCGTCGACGACATCGCCGGGCGGGTCGAGCGCATCGCTGAGGGTCTTGCCGAGCGCGTCGCCGCCATCGCGGCGCGCGTCCGCAGCGAGACAGCCGGGGCGATCGAACGCGCCCTCGAGCAGCAGGCGACGGTGCCGGATCGCGCGGCCGCGGCCGGCGAACTCACCGTGCGCGCGCAACATGCGGCGGCGCTCGCGACGCGCATCGAAACACGCAGCGAAACGTTCGCACGCGAGAGCCGGGTCGAGCGCCGCGAAGCCGCCGACGCCGACGTTCCGCTCGATTCGAACGCCGGAACACAACGCGTACCGGCCGACGACGTCCGCTTCGATCCGGATACCTACGAGCACGGTCTGCGCCCCGAACGCTGGCGCATCGCCGTGATCGGCGCGTTTAAACGCGGCAAGTCGAGCTTGATCAACGCGCTCGCGGGGACACGCGTGCTGCTCGACGAGGACGGCGAAGGCGACCTGCGTTTCCCCGTTCACGTACGCTACGGTCCGCAGCCGCGCGTCTACGCACTATCGGATGACGCCGCATGGGACGAGGTACCGGCTGAAGTCATGCTCGACGAGGCGCTCCGGACGCCGATCTTGATCGAAACGCCGTGGGACCTTCCGCGCGAGCTGGTTCTCGTGCACGCACCGGCGTTCGACTCCGGTTTCCCCCTAGCGGAAGAGATCGTAAGCGCCGTGGCGGCCGCGTCGAGTGAAATCGTTGCGCTCTTCTCACGGCAACTTTCCGATCGCGAGCTCGACGTGTACGGCCGGCTCGCGTTGCTCGGCAAATCGATGACGTTCGTGCATAGCATCGCCGACAATGAAACCGTCGCGGAGCGTCGTAATGTCGTTATGCTCGCTGACAGATATTTGCGGGAACGAGCAGTTGTGCCGAAAAGAATCTTTACGATATCGACACGCGAGGATGGTTCGTGGAACGAGCTACGCGCGCTTCGAGCCACCCTTGCCAGCCGTGCCGAGGAGCATATGGAACGGTTATCGCGAGCGGAACGTCAACGCGCAGCCCAGGCGCGACTGGCGGCACCGGCCGTGAAGCACGAGCGCCCGCGCAACGGATCGTTGCTCGACCGTATCCTTGGGCGATCCCGGTAAGTATGCGGTCCAGGGTGACCCTTTTCACTCCTCGAATTGAGGCGAACGTGTCCGATACCTACATCCTCGGTCCAGCTCGACTCGCGCTCGGTGATGGTACGGCCGTCAACGGGCGCATTGCGGTCGAGCGCGGGCGCATCGCGAAGGTGCTGCCGGCGGACGGTCCGAGCGATCTGGTCCCGCCGGTCGGCGCGACCGTTTCTCCCGGTTTGATCGACGTCCACACCAACGGTGTCGAGGACGTCCTCTTCAACCGCGATCAGGGGAACGCCGTCGACGTTGCGGCGCGCGCATACGCGCGCATGGGTGCGACGGGTTTCGTCGCCGCCGTCATGACGGCGCCGTGGGAATCGATGATGCACGCGGGGAGCGAAGTTTCCGAAGCGGCGAACCAGCTCGAGGAGTCGGCCCACCAACTCGGTGCGCGGTGCCTGGGCGTTCACTTCGAGGGACCGTTCCTCAATCCAAAATTTCGCCGCGTCCATCGCGGTGATTGGATCCTTCCGGCAACGCTGGACCGCGCGCACGAAATGATCGAAGCGTGTCGCGGCGCGTTGGTGATGGTCACGATGGCACCGGAGATGGACGGCGTCGACGAAGTGACGCGACTCTTCTTCGACCAGGGTATCGTCTGCTCAGCGGGCCACACCTCGGCCCATTACCGTGAAGGGATGCTCGCCATCGGTCTCGGTTTCCGGACGCTCACGCACGCGTTCAACGCGATGCCGCCGCTTGATCACCGCGATCCCTCGCTGCTTGCGGCGTTCATGCAAGAAACGCGCACCACCGTGCAGGTGATCTGCGACGGTTTCCACGTTTCCCCGCCGATGATCGATCTGCTGTATCGTTCGCTCGGCGACCGCCTCGTTCTCACCACCGACAACATGCCGCCGGCCGGCAGCAATTACCGCATCGAAGGCGGCGTCGTGCGCTCGGAAGACGGAACGATCGCGGGCAGCGCGCTGCACATCGATCAGGGCGTGCGCAATCTGATGATGTACGCCGACATTCCGTTCGAGTCGGCGGTCGTGCACGCGACGCGCAGTCCGGCCGTGCTGTTGGGACTCGAACGCGAGATGGGAACGATCGTCGCCGGCCGTCGTGCCGACCTCGCTGTGTGGGACGACCAGGTTCAACCGATCGCAACGATCGTGGGTGGGATTCCGGTTCACGGCGCTGCGCATTTGCTGCGCCCGACACGAGCACGCGCATAACCGCTGCAACCTAACGTTTGACTAGCGTTGGCTGGGCGATTGCCGCATTGTCGATCGTCGCGGTTCTCGTGCGCCCGTTTCGCATCAACGAAGCGTGGTGGGCGGCGGCAGGCGCGTTCGCGCTCGTCCTTGTGCGCGGCATTACGCCGCGCGCCGCGCTCGATGCGCTCGGACGCGGCACCGACGTCTACCTCTTTCTCATTGGTATGATGGCACTCGCCGAATTCGCCCGCATCGGCGGCATTTTTGCGTGGGTTGCCGCGCGCGCGGTCGGGCTGGCCGGACGTTCGCGCTTTCGGCTCTTCGCGCTCGTCTACGTCGCAGGAATCGTCACGACGTCGTTCCTTTCCAACGACGCGACGATCGTCGTGCTCACGCCCGCCGTGATCGATGCGTTAAAGCGGATCGACGCACCGCCCGTCGCCTACGTCGTCGCGTGCGCGCTCGTGGCGAACGCCGCTAGCTTCGTTCTCCCGATTTCAAATCCGTCGAATTTGCTTGTGTTCCCCGGGCGTTTGCCGTCGCTCGGCGTGTGGATGGCGGCGTTCGCGCTCCCCTCGGCGGCCGCGCTACTTGTGACGTTCGCCGTCACCGCGTGGTGGTTTCGGCGCGACTTCGCGGCTGCATCCGACCCGCGCGAGAGCGGGGGCGTGGCCGCGCCCAACGCCGTCTCTTGCGTCGTTCTCGCCATTGCCGCCGGGGTGATCGTCACAACGTCGGCGCTCGAAGGACCCCTCGGACGCGCAACGTTCGCCTGCGCCGCCGTCGCGTCGATCGTCGCAACCCTTGCGAATCGCAACGCCGCGGTCACGATCGTGCGCGGCATCGCGTGGCCCGTCGTGATTCTCACCGCTGCGCTGTTCGTGATCGTCGCCGCAGTCGACGCGGGCGGTGGTTTCGAGGCGACGCGCGCGACCCTCGCATGGTGCACATCGCTCGCGGCACCGTGGGCGAACGTCGCCATCGGAGCGGTGATCGCGCTGGCCTCGAACATCGTGAACAATTTGCCCGTCGGGTTGAACCTCGGGGAAACGCTGACATCGATGCACGCCGCACCGGCGGTCGCGAACGCGGCCCTCGTCGGCGTCAATCTCGGTCCGAACGCGACGGTGAACGGCTCGCTCGCGACACTGCTATGGCTCACGATCGTCCGGCGAGCCGGCATCGACGTCTCGCCGTTACGCTTCGCCGCAATCGGCATCGTCGCGACCGTGCCGGCGCTGCTTGCGGCGCTGCTTCTCGTTCATTAGAATGATTGCGGAGGATCGAAACGTGCAAATCAGCGGAATTACCGCGTCATATTATTGGGCAACCGATCTCGAACGCGCAACCGGATTCTATACCGAGTTGCTGGGAAAGCCGCCGACCAGCGCGATGCCCAACGTGTTCAGCGAGTGGGTCTTTGCGGACGACACCGCGTTCGGAATTTACGCGGGTGACGAGTTTCGCTCGTCCGACGGCGTCATGTTCATGGTTGACGATGTTCCCGCAGCGGTCGCCGAATGCAAAGCGCGCGGCGTGCAAATCAACGATCGCATCGAAGAGACACCCGTCTGCTGGATGGCGTTCGGCAGCGATACGGAAGGCAACGGCTTCATTCTCCACAAGCACAAGTAGCCGGAATCAGCGACCTGCGGCCAGCCAGTCCGCGCCGTCGCGATAGAGGCTCTCTACGGCGGCCCCGCGCGCACCCGGCAAGTCGGGATGAACCTCCAGACCGAGTTGCGATTGGAGATAGCCTAAATGCCGGTATCCTTGCGGGAAACGCGCGAGGCGGTCCGGATCGAGGCTCACGTGCTGTGAGCTATCGACCGGATCGGCGCGATCCTTTTCGTAGATGACGCGACGGAGCACAAGGCCCCAGCGTCCGTCACGGCGCTCGATGAAATCGAAGAAGCGACCCGTACAAACTACATCACACAACACGTCATCGAGCATCCCGCGCGACGAAATCGTCATCTTGGTTTGCGATATTGCGCGATCGCCGGAGAGATCAATCGTCTGGCCGCCGAGGAAATGCGACGAACTTCCGCCATGCTCTTTCGCCATCGCAATGAAGTCATCGACGTGACACTGCGTCCAGGTCGCGGTCATTTGTCCGTCGTCGTGCCACAACGTTCGAAAGCGTATCCATTCGCCCGCATCGCGCCAAATGACCCAGCGTTCGACAAGATCGCGGATATCGCAACGGTCTTGATACTCTGACGAGATCAACGATGCCGCACCAATCCTCGGATTCGGAATTAACGTCGATCCGTTAGAAGCGAATAGAAAACGAGAGCGACGGGTTCGCTTTGGGCGTGTCACCGCCCGGAATGGCGGCGGGCGCGCCGGCGCTGAAGCCGCCGTTGACGACCGAAACGTCCCAGGTGCGGAACCCGTAACCGATGCCGGCAACGCCTTCGACGTTCGGATGCGCCGGGTCCGTCCCCGCGTTCCCGTAATAGGGAACGTAAACGCCCGTTTTCCCCACCTTCAACCGTCCCTGGAAGCCGAGGCCGGGTTGAGGCCCGGGAGCATAGACGAAGCCGTTCATAAAGCCGGTCGACGGATGCGCCGCGGCGGCGCCGGGCGCGTTGTTGTTGAGGTTCAACGAAGCGGGGGCGCGCTGTTTCGTGTCGTGCCCGCGCGCATTGTCATCGGCGAGGCCCGGCATACCGGACACGGCAATCCACGCCGCCGCAAACGCGGCGACGGACAGCAAACGAGCCCGGTTGTGAAAGTGCACGGCGGACATCGAACCCCACGATTCCTAGGTTTGCTGTTTAAGTATCGGCAGGACCGCCGATTTCCTACACGTCTCTTAGTATAGCGTGATCGCGCTCAAGTTCCACTTCCGAGGTACGCTTCGCGCACGTCCTCGCTCGCCAAAAGCTCGACGCTCGACCCGGCGAAGGCGACACGCCCGGTCTCCAGTACATACCCACGCGACGCGACCGCCAACGCCTGATGGGCGTTCTGCTCGATCAGCAGCACCGTCGTCCCCCGTTCGTTGATTCGGCGGATCACGTTGAAAATTGTCTGCACGAAGAGCGGCGAAAGTCCCAGCGATGGTTCGTCGAGCAAGAGCAGGCGCGGCCGCCCCATCATTGCCCGGCCGATCGCGAGCATTTGCTGCTCGCCGCCCGACATCGTTCCGGCTTTCTGCTCGATGCGCTCCGCCAACCGCGGAAACGTCTCGAGGACCGTGCGCAGATCGCCGGCGATCTCCGCTTTGCCCGAGCGGGTGTACGCACCCAGTTCCAAATTCTCACGGACCGTCATGCGCGGGAACACCCGCCTTCCTTCGGGCGCGTGGCCGATACCGAGACGCACGATCGCGCTCGGTGCCAAAGCGCGCAAGTCGGCACCGCCGAACCGGACGGTTCCGGCAGCCGGCCGGACGAGGCCGCTGATCGCGCGCAACGTCGTTGTTTTGCCCGCGCCGTTCGCCCCGATGAGCGTCACGATCTCGCCCTCGTCGACGTGCAGGGAGATGCCGGCGAGCGCTGTGATCCGCCCGTAGCGCGCGACGAGCCTGTCGATCTCGAGCAAGCTCACGAAGGAGCGCCCAAATACGCCTCGATGACCTTCGGATCGCTCCGTACCTCGTCGGGCGTTCCCTCGGCGATCTTCTCGCCGTGGTCCAGCACCGTCACACGCTCGCTGATCTCGTTCACGAGCCGCATGTCGTGCTCGATCAGAAACACCGTGACACCGCGTTCGCGAATCCGGCGAATCAACTCGATGAGCTCGGTCTTCTCTTTGGGATTCATGCCGGCGGCGGGCTCGTCGAGCAGCAGGAGCTTCGGTTTTCCGGCAAGCGCGCGCGCGATTTCCAGACGTCGCTGCGATCCATAGGGGAGGTTCCGCGCGTAGTGATGCTCGCTTCGCTCGAGTCCGACAAACCGCAGCAATTCACGCGCGCTTCCCGTGACACGACGCTCCTCGTTCCGTTGCGCGGGGGTATGCAACAGCGAGTCGACGAGCGTCGCCTTCATGCGCGCGTGTTCGCCCGTCATGACATTGTCGAGTGCCGACATGAACGCAAAGAGACGGATGTTCTGGAACGTGCGCGCAACGCCGGCCGCCGCGATACGGCTCGTCGACCTGCCGGCGATCGTGCGTCCGTCGAAGACGATCGTCCCCGCGCTCGGCGCGTAGATGCCGGTGATCAGGTTGAACACCGTCGACTTGCCCGCGCCGTTCGGACCGATCATCGCAACGATGGAACCGGATTCGACCGAGTAGTCGAGCGACTCCACCGCGGTGAGACCTCCAAAACGCTGCGTGATGCCGGCCAGTTCGAGCAGCGCCATTATGACGCGGCTTCGGTGTAGAGCGATTGTTCGTGCGCCGCGTCGACATCCGTCGCGTGCAGCTCGGCTTTCCGCTGACGGCTCGGAATCAGCCCCTCGGGCCGGAAGAGCATCGTCAGCACGAGGATAATGCCGTAGATGAGAAAGCGCGAGTTCGTTAGATCGATGTTCAGATTCAGCGCGTGCAAGGCGTTCGTAAGTTGCGGCAAGATGAATCGATCGAGCGACGAGATCACCAAGCTACCGACGATCACGCCCGGAATATTTCCCATCCCGCCCAGGACAAGCATCGAGAGCACCGCGACGCTCACGTTGAACCCGAACTGATCCGGCGAGACGAGTTGCAATTTCGACGCGTAAGCGCAACCGGCGAGGCCGCTGAACGATGCGCCGATCGCGAACGCCGCGAGCTTGGTCGTCGTGGTGTTGATTCCCATGTGGGCGGCGGCCAGTTCGTCTTCGCGAATCGCCATCCACGCGCGGCCGAGCCGGCTGCGCTGTAAATTGTTCGCCGCGAGGATCGCAACGGCGATCAGGACCAGAATCAAATAATAATACGGGAGCGCGTTGAAGCCGAACCGGTACCCGAAGAGCACGGGTTGATCGAGCGATCCGATCCCGTTCGGGCCGCCGGTCACATCCGAGAGGTTCAGAAACGTCTGCGGCACGATTTCGCCGAAGCCGAGCGTCACGATCGCGAGGTAATCCCCGCGCAAACGCAACGTCGGGGCGCCGAGGAGAATGCCGAAGAGTCCCGCGATTCCCGATGCGACGAAGAGCATCAGCCAAAACGGAATATGGATGCCGAACTGCGGGCTCGCGAGCATCGCGAAAGCGTACGAACCGATCGCGAAGAACGCCGCATAGCCGAGATCGAGCAACCCGGCGAAGCCGACGACGATGTTGAGGCCGAGGGCCAACAGCACGAACGCGCCCGCGTCGGCCAAAAAGTTGACGAACCCGCCGTTCGGGACGATCAGCGGCAACGCGATCGCCGCGATGAAATACGCGATCGCTCTACGCATCAGACCTTCGCGGGCAACGACTCGCCGAGCAGTCCCGAGGGGCGAAAGATCAGGACGAGGACCAGCACCGAGAAGACGACGACGTTGCTCCATTGGTCGGAGATCAGTTGCGTCGTCATCGCCTCGATCAAGCCGATCAAGAAGCCGCCGAGCATCGCGCCGGCCAAATTTCCGATTCCGCCGAGGACGGCGGCCGTGAACGCTTTGAGCCCGGCGGCGAAGCCGTTGAAGAACCACGTCGAGCCGTAGTAGACGCCGGACACAAAGCCGGCCGCTCCCGCAAGCGCCGAACCGATCAAGAACGTCAGGGCGATCGTGGTGTTGATGTCGATGCCCATCAGTTGCGCGGCGTCGCGGTCTTGCGCCGTCGCGCGCATCGCTTTCCCGAGTTTCGTGCGGTAGATGAATACTTGCAATACGACCATCATCACGACGGCCAGCAACACGACGAGAATCTGCTTGAACGCGATGGTCACGACGCCGAGGTGCACGTCGGGATTCGGAATCACTTGTGGAAACGGGACCGGTGAGGGTCCGCGCCAATATTGCATGACGTTTTCGAGAATGAACGACATTCCGATCGCGGTGATCAGCGGCGCGAGCCGCGGCGCGTTGCGCAAGCGACGGTAGGCCAACCGTTCGATCACGACGCCAACGAGCCCGCATGCGATCATCGCGCCGAGCATCGTGACGACGACGATCATGATCAACAGCGGACCGGTAACGACGCCCGTCACGCCGAGCAGCGTCAGAATCGCAAGCGAAAAAAACGTACCGAGCGTGTACACATCGCCGTGCGCAAAGTTGATCAGCTCGATGATGCCGTATACCATCGTGTAGCCGAGCGCGATCAGCGCGTAGATGCCGCCGAGCGAGATACCGTTGACGAGCTGCTGAAGAAAAACGTCCATTCTAACGGCGCTACGCCCTCACCTTATTTTAGGGTGATCTGATCGACGGTAACGACCTTGGCGCCGGCGCCGAGCTTTAGGAGCGTCAGGATCGGCGACGTCGTGTCGCCGTTGGCATCGAAGCCGATCTTTCCGATCGGCGTATCGAAATTGCGTGTCGCCGCCACGTTTTTGAGCACCTCGGCGCGCGTCGGCACCTTCCCACCGTTTTCTTTGATCGCTTTGGAAATCGCGGCGATTTCGATCAGCGCGGCGGAGTACGCGTTCGCACTGTACGGACCAACCGACGACTTGAAGCGCGCTTTGTAGGCCGCGACGAATGCGCGCGCCGAAGGCAACTTCTCCGCATCCGGCGCCGCAATACTATAGAAGACGTTGTCCGCCATCGAACCGGCTTCTTTGACGAACTCGTCGGTGTCGCCGATACCGTCACCGCCCATGTAGGGCGTCGCGGTCATCCCGACGTCACCCATCTGACGCCGCAAGAGACCGCCGCCGGTCGACGTGTTTCCGCCGAAAAACACCGCGTTCGGTGACGTGCCTTTGACTTTGGTAAGCAAGGCTTTAAAATCTTGTTGGTTGGCCGTGATGTGTTCGTGACCGAGCGACGTTCCGCCGATCGACTTGAACGATGATTCGAACGTGTCTGCGAGACCCTTCCCGTACGTCTCGTTGTCATCGATGATGAAAATCTTCTTGTAACCGAGTTTCTGCGCAAACTTGGCGAGTGCCGCGCCCTGGCGACTGTCGCGCGTGCAAACGCGAAAGTAGCTGTTGACCTCGGGATTCGCGACGCGCAGTTTTTTGGCGTCCTCGCCGATCGTCAAACCGTCGTTCGTGTTCGACGGCGAAATTTGCACGAGTCCGGCGTCGTTCGTGAGCGGGATTTCCGATTTGGCGACATTCGAGTTGAACGGTCCGATCATCGCGAGAACAGCACTGTCCGCGATGAACGTCTTGACGTTTTGGGCACCGGCCGCCGGATCGTGCTTGCCTTGAACGGCGTCGTCCAACAAACTCGTCTCGAGCCTGAAGCCGCCCGGAAGCCCATGCTTATCCGCCTCTTCAACCGCCAGCGTGACGCCGTTACTCGTCGGAACGCCGATCGCGGCGTCGGCGCCGCTCACCGGGAGGTCGACGCCGATCTTGAGCGTCCCGCCGCCCGCAGCGCTCGTCGGCGCAGGCGCCGCGACCATGGTGGCGACCAGCGCAGCAAGCACACTCACGCAAACGGCGCGAGACGCGGAAAGTGATCGCAAATGAACAACCCCCGGGAAGCGAATCGGACCAAGGTACGCGCGCTTGGCGGCGCCCCCCTTGCAACGAACGGCTAAACGGCGGTGAGTTCGCGGACCGCGGCAGCGTTGAAATATGCCGCGGTCGGGTGATGCATTACGATCGCGGCCGTCGATTGCTCCGGGATAATTTGAAACGCTTCGGTCAGTTCGGTGCCGATCGCACGCTCTGCATCGAGCAGTTCCCAGACGATTTCGTGTTGCGAGAGATCGGGGCAGGCGCCGTAACCCCAGCTGTAGCGTTTGCCTCGACCGTTCACCAACCCCAGCTCGTCGCGGATGCGACGATGAAGCGCCTCCGCAAGTGCCTCGGCCGACTGCACGGAGAAGCCGTGCAAGAAATACGACTCGCTGTAATCGCCCGCCGCCTGCAACGCGTCGATTGCGTGCGAAACGTCGCGTCCCATCGTTACGACCTGCAGCGCGACCACGTCGGTCGCACCGCCGGCCGGTTCGCGCAGATAATCCGCCAGACACAGATGGTCGCCGCCGACTTGACGCGTGAAGCGCAGACGAGCGATCTCGCGCCGCGCGTCGGCCGGATCGTAAATGACGACGTCGTCGCCGCTGCCCGCTGCGGGGAAATAGCCGTACACTGCGCGCGGCACGAGGATCTCGCCGCCCTCGGCGCGGCGCTGATAGGCGTCAAGCCGCGGCGTAAACTCCTCACGCACGAGCCGCTCGAACTCAGCCCCCTTGGCGTTGGCTGCACCCCAGGACAGTCGGTAGAGGCTCTTCAGATCGAAGCACGGCCACAGCGTCCGAACGTCGATCTCGTCGAGCACGCGCGGGCCGAAAAACGGTGCATGCGGCGGCTCACCGTACACGAGCGCCTCGCGCGCCGTGCGTCCGTCGCTCGCCGGCGCAGGGACGGCCGCGCGATCGCGTTCGCGAGCCGTCCGCGCTTCGTCGTGCATACGCGAGCGAAATGCGTCGCGCGTTGTCGCGCTCGAGGTCAGACGATCGACGATCTCGAGGCCTTCGAACGCGTCTTTGGCATAAAAGACGCCCGGTTCGAACAGGCGCTCGTCGTCGACGAACGCGATGCGCCGTCCGAAGTCGCGGTTGATCGCCGCACCACCGACGACGATCGGGAACGAAAGTCCGCGCGCGTCCTGCTCCTTCACGCATACCGGCATTTGCTTCGAGGTCGACACGAGCAACGCCGAGAGACCGATCGCGTCCGCGTCGACTTCAACGGCTTTCTCGAGAATCACGTTCATCGGTACTTGTTTGCCGAGATCGTACACCGTGTAGCCGTTGTTGCTTAGAATTGTGTTGACGAGATTTTTGCCGATATCGTGGACGTCGCCGAACACCGTCGCGAGCACGATCTTGCCCTTGCTCACGCCTTCCGTGCGTTCGAGGAACTGCTCGAGGTGCGCGACGGCCTTCTTCATCACTTCGGCGGATTGCAGCACGAAAGGTAGGATCAATTCGCCCGCTCCGAACTTGTCGCCGACGTCCTTCATCGCCGGCAGCAAGACGTTGTTGAGCACATCGACCGGTTCGCGATGAACGAGCACCTCGTCGATCTTCGCTTCGATCCCGTCTTTGCGGCGGCGCAGGATCGCGTTGTGGATGCGCGTTTCGATCGGCGCGTCGACGTCTTCGTCCCGCGCGGTTGCTGTGCCCGAAGTGCTAACCGCCGCTTCCCAATGTTCGATCACACGCTGAAGTGCGTCGGGCCGACGGTCGAGGACGAGATCGTCGCAGAGTTCGCGCTCGGCTGCGTTGAGTTCGGCGTACGGCGTGATGTCTTTGGCGTTGACGATTGCCATGTCGAGGCCGGCCTCGACGCAATGGTGCAGCATGACGGAGTTGAGCGCCGCCCGGGCGGCCGGCTTGAGTCCGAACGACGCGTTCGAAACGCCGAGCGAGGTCAGCACGTGCGGGAGCTCGCGCTTGATCAGGCGGATACCTTCGATCGTCTCGACGGCCGAATGTGTGAATTCCGGATCGCCGGTCGCGAGCGTGAACGTCAACGCGTCGATGATCAGCGCACCGGACGGCAAAGCGTACTCACTGGTAACGATGTCGTGGATGCGTTTCGCGACCTCGAGCTTGCGTTGGGCGGTTTTCGCCATACCGCTCTCATCGATCGTCAGCGCAACGACCGCCGCACCGGCTTCGCGAACGAGCGGCATCACATCGTCGATCTTCGAGCGACCGTTTTCGAGGTGAATCGAATTCACGACCGGACGGCCGGCATACATTTTGAGCGCTGCTTCGAGGACGCGCGGTTCCGTCGAGTCGATCACGACCGGTGCTTCGACCGACTGCGCGAGGCGCTTCACGATCGTCGACATCTGCGCTCCTTCGTCGGTCCGCTCGGTGAGCGCCGTGCACACGTCGAGCAGATGTGCGCCGCCTTCGACCTGCTCGCGTCCGACGAGCATTATCTCGTCGTAGTTCTCCTCGAGCAACAGGCGTTTGATCTTGCGCGAACCCTGCGAGTTGATGCGTTCGCCGATCAAGAGGGGGCTGCCGTCTTGCACGAGCGCCACCGCCGTCATTGCGGACGCGGCGAATTGCAACGGCTTCGGCACGGGGATTCGGCCGCGCGTGCCCGCGCGCTCGAGCGTATCCACCGTGTCGCGAAAGGCGGCAATGTGCTCGGGCGTCGTACCGCAGCAGCCGCCGATCGCGTTTACACCGAAATCGGTGACGAACGCACCGAGCGCCGCAGCCATCTCGCCCGGCTCTTCCGGATAAATCGTCTCGCCCTTCGAACCCATGAGCGGTAAGCCCGCGTTCGGGATGACGCTGACGAAACAGCGCGAGTTCTCGACGAGAAAGCGGACCGCGTCGCGCATGTGCGTCGGACCCGTCGAGCAGTTGAGCCCGATCACGTCGATCGGCAACGCGTCCAGCGTCGCCGTCACCGCGGCGATGTCGGTGCCGAGCAACATGCGCCCCGTGACGTCGAGCGTCGCTTGCGCTTGGATCGGCACGCGCCGCACACCGCCGCTGAATGCGCGCGTGATGCCGGCGATCGCCGCCTTCATCTCGAGCAGGTCCTGACTCGTCTCGATCAGCAGCAGGTCGACGCCGCCTTCGATCAACGCCGTCGCCTGTTCGCGATAAAGTGCGGCCAACTCGTCAAACGTAACCTTGGAGAGCGCCGGATCCGAGGACGAGATCAACATCCCGGTCGGGCCGAGCGAACCGGCGACGAAACGTGGCCACGACGGACTTGCGAACCGGTCCGCGACCTCACGCGCTAAACGCGCCGCGGAGACGTTCAACTCGACGGTTCGCGCGCCCAACCCGTATTCATCCAGCTTCAAACGCGACGCCGTGAACGAGTCCGTTTCCACGACGTCCGCACCGGCTTCGAAATACCGCTCGTGAAGACGGCTGACGACGTCGGGCCGAAAGAGCACGAGCGCTTCGTTGCACCCGTGCGAGGCCGCCCCACCGAAATCAGCGTCACCCATTTCCAGGGCCATCATCTCGGTGCCGAGACCCCCGTCGAAAACAAGCACGCGGCGGGCAAGCGCGTCCAAATAGGCCGACGTCGTCATCGTCTAAGTCTATCGAAAAGCACGTCGCGAGTCGCCAAAGATTGTCCACTTCAAAGGCGAATTAACCTGATGTGGACATTGAGGCGCTCATTGCGGAGGTTGATGCGCTGTCTCCACGAGCGGCACTCGCTCGCGAGACGGGTCGGCTTCGACGGGACGAAATCGACGGGTCGCTGGCGATCGCCGGCACGCCGCTCAGCCGCGCCGACGTTGCCGCGCTCGTCGATCGCGGCCTGGCCGTCGGTGGACATTCGCTCGATGCTTACCTCGTTGCGCGCAGCTTGGCGAGCGCGGCAACGTGGGTTTCGTCGCAGCGCCCCCTCTCACACGGGGACCCCCGCCCGCTGCTCACCGTCGACGATGTGCGCCGGCTGCACACACTCGCCGCCACCGGCCAAGACGCCGCACGTCCCGGAATGTGGCGGATCGCCGTGGTCGCCCCGCAACATCAGGTCGTCTCGCCGCCCCCGTGGCTTGTCCCGTTCCAGACGGCGGCGCTCGTCGACCGCGCTCGGGTGCGACCCGCTCACGGCACCCTAACGTCGTGGATTGCCGAGTTGCTGGCGCGGTTCGCGCGCATCCGGCCGTTTGCGCACGGGAACGGGCGCGTCGGGCGGCTCGTCGCGGCGCTCCTTCTGCGCCGGCTCGATGCGCCGCCGCTCGCCATCGCGCGGGACGATGTGGCCGCGTACACCGGGGCGATCGTCGCCGGCGAAGCCGGCGATTACGCACCGCTGATCGCCGTTGTGACGCAGGCGCTCGGCGAGAGTTGCCGCCGTCTGATCGCGGCTGGGAACGACGACCCGCTGGTGCCCTTGCGCGCGCTCGCCGGCGACGATTACGCCGCGCTGATCAAAGCGGCGCAACGCGGACGATTACGAACCGTCACGCGCGCCCGCCGCATCTACACGACGGCGTCCTGGATCGCCGCGTATCGCACGTTCCGTTCGATTTAGTGCCGTGTCTCTCAAGTGGCGATACACAAAGCGAGCGGAATTTTTCGTCGTCGCAAGGTGCGAAGAGCGCTGAAGGGCAGCGCCCTTTGAGCGATGAGCGACGCCGCGACGGCGGAAAGCGCCGAGCGACTGTAGCGGCATTTGCGAGACACGGCACTAGATCGTTGCGGGCGTCTCCGCTTTCTTGACCGCCGGTGCTTCGGCCCCGTTGCCGTTGCCGTGGCGCGAGGGTATCAAGCGATCTTCAATCGATGCGATGATCACGTAGAGCGTCGGGGTGACGAACAGGTTGAGCACCGTCGAGAGAATCATGCCGCCGAACACGACCGTTCCGAGCGAGTTTCGCGAGGCGCTTCCCGCGCCGGTCGCAATCACCAGCGGAAAGACACCGAGCACAAACGCGATGGACGTCATCAGAATCGGGCGCAAGCGCGTTTCGGCGGCTTGTTGCGCCGCTTGCGGAATCGGCACGCCCGAACGCCGCAGTTGATTCGCAAACTCGACGATCAAAATGGCGTTCTTACTCGCCAGCCCGATCAGCATCACGAATCCGACTTGTGCGAAAACATCCGAGACGTAGTGCCGCATGATAATGCCGACCAGCGCGCCGAGCAGCGCAAGCGGAACCGCCAGCACGATGATCAGCGGATCCGCGAACGACTCGTATTGCGCGGCGAGGACGAGGAATACGAACACGATTCCGAGCGCGAAGATCAGCGCGGCGGAGCTTCCGCCCTCGACCTCTTCGCGCGAGATGCCGCTCCACTCGTAGGCGAACCCGGGCGCGAGATTCGACGCGAGTTTCTGCATCGCGTCGATGGCTTGACCGCTGCCGTAGCCGGGCGCCGGGCCGCCCGAAATTTCGATCGAACGGTACAAATTGAAGTGCGTGATGATCGGCGCCGCTTTGATCTGCTGGATTTGAACCAGATTCGTCAGCGGGATGGGCGCGCCGGGTAGGGTAACGCCGTTTTGAAGATATGAGCCTTGCACATAGATGTTCGAGAGGTTCGCGATGCGCGAACGATACGGCTGATCGGCCTGAACATAGACACGGTAGGCCTTGCCCGCCATATCGAAATCGTTCACGTAGACGGAGCCCAAGTAGACCTGCATCGTGTTGAACAGATCGCTCAGATTGACACCGAAACTCTGCGCTTTTCCGCGATCCACGGTCGCCGAAATCGTGGGCGAGTTGTTCGTGAATGTCGTGTAAACGCGGAAGAGGCCGCTATTGGGCGCGTTTGCCGGTCCGATGATCTGATAGGCGCTGCCCAAGAGTTTGTCGAGTCCGCTCTGGCCCCGATCCTCGAGTTCAAACGCGAAGCCGCCCTGAAACCCGAGTCCCGGAATGCTCGGCGGGTTGACCGCGAACGCTTGCGCGCCGGGGAAAAGAAACAACTGCGGACCCAAGCGCGCAAGGATCGCATCGAGCGTGTGCTGCGGACCCGGACGGTCGCCCCACGGCTTGAGCAAAACGAACATCGTCGTCTTGTTCGAGCCGGTTCCGGTGAAACTGAACCCCGCAATGTCGAAAATATTGAGCACTTCGGGTTGCTGTCGGAGAATCGATTCGATTCGCCGCTGAACGCGATGCGTGTAGTCGATCGAGACGCCTTCCGGGCCTTGAGCGCTGACGATGAAGTAGCCCTGGTCTTCATCCGGGATGAAACCGGTCGGCGTCGTGCGGAACAGGAACAGCGTCAGGCCGAGAAGCACGACGAATCCGACCATCACGAGCGGAATGCGCGTGAGCATCGCCGGCAAGACGCGGTGGTATCCGCCGCGCGTCTTGTTGATCGCGAAATTAACGGGTCGAAAGAATCTCGACTCGGCTTCGTGCTTCTTGCGCAACAGCAACGACGAGAGCACCGGTGTCAGTGTCAACGCCGTGAAGAGCGAGATCGAGATCGAACACGCGATCGTCAGGGCGAACTGTTTGTAGAGCTCGCCGGTCGTCCCGGGGAAAAACGCGACCGGGATAAAGACCGCGAGCAGCACCAGCGACGAAGCGAGGACGGCGCCGGTTATCTCGGCCATCGCTTCGCGCGCGCCTTCGTATGCCGGCATACCCTTTTCTTGAATAAAACGCGCAATGTTCTCGATGACGACGATCGCGTCGTCGACGACGAGCCCGGTCGCGAGCGTAATGCCGAACAGCGTCAGCGTATTGATCGAGAATCCGAGCACCTTCATGAGAAAGAACGTGCCGAGCAGCGAGATCGGAATCGTCAGCGCCGGGATGAGCGTCGTGCGCCAATCTTGCAGAAACAGGAAGATGACGAGCACGACCAAGACGATCGCGGTGAGCAGCGTGATAACGACTTCTTTGATCGACTCGCGAACGAATGACGTGACGTCGAAGGCGACCTTGTAGTGGACGCCGGCGGGAAACTTTTGCGCAAGGCGCGCCATTGTCGTGTAGACGTCTTGCGAAACTTGCAGCGCGTTGCCGTTTTGAAGTTGCAAGACGCCCAGGCCGACGCCCGGCTTGCCGTTGAACCAGAGGCTGCCCGAGTAATCTTCGGCACCGAGCTGCACGTGACCGACGTCCTTGACGCGCACGTAACCGCCGTTCGGCGTCGTCTTGAGAACGATGTCGGCGAACTCGGCCGGATTATGTAAGCGACCGTTGGCCCGCACCGTGTATTCGTACGGCTGATTGCCGTTCGTCGGTGACGCTCCGATCGAACCGGCTGCGACCTGTACGTTCTGCTGCGAGAGCGCGGTCGTCACCGCACCGGCGGTGAGTCCGTTGTCGGCTAACCGCTTCGGGTCGACCCACAGACGCATCGCGTACTTGCGTTCGCCGAAGACCTGGACGTCGCTCACGCCCGTGATGCGCTTGAGATCGTTGATGACGTTGTTCTCGAGATAGTTGGTCACGAAAATCTCGTCGTACGCCGGATTGTCCGACGTAACGCCGAGCCCCATGACGAACGTGCCGTTGTTCTTCGCAACCTGCACGCCAAGCAACTTGACCTCGTTCGGCAGCCTCCCCTGAGCCAGATTGACCGCGTTCTGGACGTCGTTCGCCGCCTGATCGAGGTCGCGCGTCAGATCGAAGGTCGCGGTAATCGCCGTTCCGCCTTGGCTGGTCGACTGCGAAGAAATATATCGCAGGCCTTGCACGCCGTTGATCGCCTCTTCGAGCGGCGTCGTGACGCTCGCCTCGACGGCCTCGGCGCTTGCGCCGGTATATGTGGCGTTGACGGTCACCGTCGGGGGGGCGATATTCGGAAACTGCGCGATCGGCAACGTGGGAATCGACACGATGCCGAGCAACAGAATGACGAGCGAGCAGACCGTCGCAAAAACGGGCCGGCGCAAGAAGAAATCGATCACGCTGATTTCGACTCCGGGAGGTCGGTGAGGGTTGCTTCGAGCCGCAGTCGTAAGCGGTGCTTCCCGCGGCGGATACGTGTCGCAGCAGTTGCGATCGGCATGCTGAACCGTTCGCTGATTTCGCGGAAACGCAGACCACCGATCAGGTGCAATGCGACCGCCGGTTCGCGTTCGACAAGCTCGCGAATCTCCCCCGAGCGCAGCCGCTCGAGCGCGACGTCTTCGGCCGACGGGACCGCCGGCGCGAGGTCGTCCGCGAGCGGCAGTGCCGGACGGCGGCCGGACGCAATCGTCAGCGCTTTGCGCGTCGCGATGCGGTACAGCCACGGATACGGGTCGGAGCCGTCGTACCGTTCGATCGCGCGGTAAGCGGCGAGAAACGCATCCTGTATCGCATCCTCGGCATCTGCACGATTCCCGACGATACGCCGCACAGCGGAACGAAGTTGCGGCGCGTACGCGCGATACCAGGATTCGATGTCCGCACGAAACAAGTTATCGGTACTCATCAAGCTTTCGGTTTCTACCACCGATATTGGTACATGTCAAGTAATGGTTCGCGGGCGTGGAAAGCGCTCTTCTCGCTGATCCAATCGCAGAAATCGTGGATGTCGGAACGGCTCGTGCCGTTCGACATTACGATGCAGCTGGGCCACGCACTGCACATTCTGGCCGAGTCCGGGGAGGCGACGATGAGCTCCTTCGCATCGAACATGTTTTGCGACGCTTCCAACGCGACCGGCTTGATCGACCGGCTTGCGGCCCGCGGTCTCGTCGAACGCCGCCCCTCCGAGCTCGATCGCCGGGCGAAGGTCGTGCGGCTCACGCCGGCGGGCCGGCGGCTCGAACGGCGCATCGATGACATGATGATGTCGGAAGCGCCGCCCGCCGTCGCGCGGCTCTCTGCCGCCGACCAGCGCACGTTGCGCGAGATTCTCGAACGTGCGCTTGCATTCAGCGATGAACCCGCTCCGCGGGAAAGCGCCTAGCGACCTTTCACTGGCGGGAAACGATTTCGCCGACGACCCGCCCCGTTGCATTGCGCACGGTTCCGCGCGAGCGCGCGGCGAGCGAATCGCGTTGCGAGCGATCGAGCGCGCCCAGCCGATCCAGCACGGCAAGCGCGGCCGGTTCGACCGCGCGCAGCGCCCCGTCGACGACTTTCACGACGACGCCCAGCCCGCTCGAAAGAATTCCCACGCCCTGCACCGCTTCGGCTCCGCCTTTCGCGAGCAGGGCGCCGCCCGTCGCGCGCATGACCTCCGTGTCGAACCGCTCCGTTCCGGCGACGTACCAGGGCTCTGCGATCATCGCATCACGTACGATTTTCAACGCGTCGCGATCGCCGGCTTCGAGATCGGTGAGCGTTGCAAGCCGTGCGAAGCCGGTCGCGGCGAGACGGAGCGAAAGTGCGATAGCCGGGATGCCGCAGCCGTCGACGCCGATGCGGTCGGCGGTGAAACGATCGTGAAACGCGCGCTCGCACAGCGCGAGAATGGCACGCTCGGCCGGATGATCCACATCGAGGTACGACGAGAGCGGCGCATCGAGCATGCGCGATAACGCAAGGATGCCCGCGTGTTTGCCCGAGCAGTTGTGGTGCAGTTGCGTCGGGACGTCGCCTGCGCGCGCGACTGCGGCCGCTGCCGGCGCATAGAACGGCATCTGCACACCGCACTGCAGGTCGCTCACGCGCGCGCCGATCTTCGCGAGGATCGAGGCGACCGCTTCGACGTGTGCGGCTTCACCGTTGTGCGATGCCGCGATCACCGCGATTTCACGTATGTCGAGACCGAAACGCGCAACCGCGCCGGAGCGAACGACCGCGGCCGCGATGAACGGCTTCACCGCCGAGCGCAAAAAGATGGGGACGTCGATTGTCCCCGCTTCGTATCGCACGTCGCCGGCGACCGTGCACGCACAGGCGGCAACCGCATGTGTCGATTCGACGCGCGGGCCCCGCCACACGTCGACCGCAGGAATGCCGTTAAGCGAGAGCGGCCTCCACGACAGGGGTGTCGATATCGGCGAAAAGCGGATTCGAGAGGTACCGCTCACCGGTATCGCAGCCGATCGTCACGATCGTTTTGCCCGCGAATTGCGGACGCGCCGCGAGCTGCAGCGCAGCCCACACATTCGATCCGGCGGAAATACCCACGAGGATGCCTTCTTCGCGCGCAAGCCGGCGCGACGTCGCGATCGAATCGTCGAACGACGCTTTGATCACCTCGCTATAGACGTGCGTATCGAGGATCGAGGGGATGAAGCCCGGCGCGAAACCTTGCAGCTTATGCGGCCCCGCAGCGCCGCCTGAGAGGACCGTCGAGGTGTCCGGCTCGACGGTCACGATCACGACGCCGGGTTTGCGTTCCTTAAGCACCTGACCGACGCCGGTCACCGTGCCGCCCGTGCCGACGCCGGCGACGAACGCGTCGACATTGCCGTCGGTGTCACGCCAGATCTCTTCGGCCGTCGTGCGGCGGTGGATCTCCGGATTTGCCGGATTATCGAACTGACCGGGCATGAAGTACTTACCGGGATCGCTCGCGTGAATCTCCCTGGCCTTTGCGATCGCGCCCTTCATGCCGTCCGCGCCGGGCGTGAGTACGAGCTGAGCGCCGTAGGCTTTGAGCAGACTACGGCGCTCGATCGTCATCGTTTCCGGCATGGTCAGAATCAGCGGATAGCCTTTGGCGGCGGCAACGAATGCGAGTGCGATCCCCGTGTTGCCGCTCGTCGGTTCGACGATGATCGTATTCGGGCGCAACCGTCCCTCGCGCTCCGCTGCCTCGATCATCGCTACACCGATGCGATCTTTGACGCTACCCGCCGGATTGAACGACTCGAGCTTCACGAGCACGATGCCGCCGAGTCCCTTGTTCAGTTTGGGAATCTTCACGAGCGGCGTGTTGCCGAACGTATCGATGATGCTGTCGTAAATGCGCGCCATACCGGCATAGACTACTGGACCGGTCCAAAAGGTGCAATCACGCAGGGCGCGATTTCGGGAGGACGAACGTACGTTCGCTCCCGTGTTTTCGCTCAACGAACGCTCGCTCTACGTCGAAGCCCTGGACCTCTGGATCGACTCTCTCCGCTACCGCGACCGCAGCTACGTTTCGCATGGGCACGCCGATCACGCGCGCGAACACGCGACCGTCGTCACGTCTCCGAACAGTGCGCGCGTTTGCCGCCTGCGCTTCGGCCGCCGCACCGAACGGCAACGCCAGACCTCGCTCGTCGCCGCCCCCGCAAAGCCCGACATCGTCTTCGAAGAGCACGCGTTCAACGAACCGTGGTCGGACGGCGACCATCGCTTGACGCTCTTCTCGGCGGGTCACGTCCTCGGCAGTTCGCAGCTGATGATCGAGGGTGCGGCCGGACGGTTCGTCTACACGGGCGATTTCAAGCTGACACGCTCGTACACGTGCGAACCGCCGGAAGTGAAGCCATGCGACGTCGTTCTCATGGAGTGCACGTACGGACGTCCGCAGTATGTTTTTCCGTCGCGCGACGAGGTGGAAGATCAGATCGTCGCCTTCGCGCAGCGCGCGCTCGAAGACGGCTGCGCGCCGATGTTCTTCGCATATTCCCTCGGCAAAGCCCAAGAGGCGATGGCGATTTTAGCGAAGGCGAACGTTCCGTTGACCGTTCACGGCGCCGTGCATTCGATGGCGCGGGTGTACGAAGAAGCCGGCGTCCGCCTCGGACCGTATGAAAAGTACGACGCGCTCACGTACGACGGAACGAGAGCCCTGATCTGGCCCCCTTCGGGAAAGACGCGTCCGAAAGCCGGGCACCGGCGGCCGATTCGCAGCGCGATGCTCACGGGCTGGGCGCTCGGCCCGGGCGCGACCTATCGCTACGGTGTGGATGCGGCGATTCCGCTCTCCGATCACGCCGACTTTCCATCGCTCTTGCGTTATATCGAACAAGCGCAGCCGAAGAAAGTTCTGCTCAATCATGGCTGGCGAGACTTCGTCTGGCGCCTACGTCGCCTCGGCATCGACGCAGAATATCTCGAGCAACACCAACAGCTTGCATTGTTCTGACCAAACGTGATTGCGTTTGCGAACGCGTGCGCCGCGATCGCTGCGACCGCGAGCAAACTCGAGAAGATCGCGATCGTTGCAAACTATCTGCGCACACTCGAAGACGCCGACCTCGCGCCGGCGGCGCGTTTTTTCACCGGTAATCCATTCGCGCAGCGCGAGGAACGCACGCTCGCGCTGGGCGGTCGCACGATCGTTGCCGCGGCACATGCCGCGTGGGGTGTCGGCGATACGGCGCTCGGAGAAGCGTATCGCGCGACCGGCGATCTCGGCGCAGCGCTGGGAGCATTCGTGCGCGCGAGCGCGGACCTCGGGCTCTTCCGCGAAACGCTCACACCGGCCCGACTGATGGCGCTCTTGGACGAAATCGCCGATGCGGCGGGGAAAAATGCGCAGCGCCGGCGCCAATATCTGTGCGAACGCATCCTCGGCGCTTGCGCGATCCCGCTCGAAGCAACGTACGTTATCAAGATCATCACGGGCGAACTGCGGATCGGCTTGCGCGCAGGCCTGATCGTCGATGCGCTGGCGGCGGCGTTCGCGCGCGATCCGGTTGCCGTGCGGCGCGCCGCAAGCGCCGCGGGAGACATCGGCGCGGTCGCAGTTGCCGCGAAAGACGACCGGCTCGACGCGATCGCGATTGCGTATCATACACCGGTCGCATTTATGCTCGCGACCCCGATTCCGTACGGCGGCGACTACAAGGATCTCGCCGGCGGAGCGTGGCTCGTCGAAGACAAGTACGACGGGATTCGGATTCAGGCGCACGTGACGCCCGATCGCGTTTCGCTTTTCTCGCGGACGCACAACGATGTCGCGGCTTCGTATCCCGAAGTCATCGAAGCGTTGCGTGCGTTACCCGGCTCCTTCGCTCTCGACGGCGAAATGGTTGCGGAACGCGATGGACGCGTGTTGCCGTTTCGCTACCTGCAAGCGCGCTTACAGCGTAAGGATGTTTCAACAGACCTGCTCGCGGAGGTGCCGGTGCGCTACGTCGCATTCGATGCACTCGCACACGACGAACGCTTTCTGCTGGACGAATCGCTGGCGACCCGGCGTGCGGAACTCAGCGAAATCCTCGCGACGAGCGGCGAGCCGATCGTCGTCGCACCGTGGAACACGCTCGAGAACGGATCGACCGCCGAAGACGTCGTCGACCGCTTCATCGCGGCACGCGAGCGCGGTCACGAAGGCTTGATCTTCAAACGCACGGATGCACCGTACGCGCCGGGCCGTCGAGGGAAATGGTGGCTCAAACTCAAGCGCGAGCTGTCAACGCTCGATTGCGTCGTCGTCGGCGTCGAGTGGGGGCACGGACGCCGCTCGCAGGTGCTCTCCGACTATACGTTCGCGGTGCAGGGGCCCGGTGGGCTCGTCCCGATCGGTAAGGCTTACAGCGGGCTGACCGACGCGGAGATCGCCGAGATGACGGCCTGGTTTCTCGCACATCGGCTGCCGGAGGCCGAAGCTCGCGTCGCGTATGCGCGGCTCGCGCTCGGGCGCCGCGAGATCGTCGTCGAACCGTCGATCGTCGTCGAGATTGCGTTTGACATCATCCAACGAAGCGCTCTGCACGCGAGCGGATTCTCGCTGCGGTTTCCCCGCATCGTGCGCTTACGGAGCGATAAGCCGGCGGCCGAAGCCGATACGATCGAGCGAGTCGCCGCGATCTACGCCGAGATGCTGGAACGCGAGGGCGTCGGCCGCTAGTCGCGTCGGCCGCTAGTGCCCCGTCTCGTAAATGGCGATACACCAAGCGACAGCGAAAAGCGCCGAGCGACTGTATCGGTATTTGCGAGACGGGACACTAGTTACGTCGCCCGCGCGCGGGACGTTCGAACCGCGCCTTGCGGTCGGCCCGTAACCGTTCCACCTGGGCGTAGACGTCGAAAATCCGGCGCTTCTGAACGCGGACCGAGTGCGCTCGCATCCGCATGACGACCAGCAGCAACGCAATGCCGATCGCCGCGATTGCGCATGCTAGCCGCAGGCCCCACGGCAGCAGCGCCCCGGCCACAAGCAACGCTGCGACGACGGCCAGGGCGTTTTCGACGGGTCGCATCGGGAGTGACGTCACCGAATTAATCGTCGTCGGATTCGTGAAGATGCAGATGACAGCCGTCTTCGGCATCGTCGAGGACCTCACGGGCTTCGCTCAGGACACTCGTCGGTAGCGAGCCGCCGCGTTCGACCGAGCCCTCTTCGGCAAGAAATTCGGCCTCTTCCCAATCTTCCCAGGTCTCGAGCGCCTCGTCCTCATCGTCGGCAGGGAACCGCACGCAATAGCCTTGCTCGATGTGTAACCCGGTGACGAGCACCCGTGTGCCGCGTGGGAAATACGTGCCGTCTTTCCAGAGTGTGCCGGAGGTCGTGTCGTAATAGGTACCGATGCGTATCGCTTCGATGGTTCCGTGTCTCCGTTCCGGTACGTCGTTACGCGTTCGCGCCACGTTCAGCGTCCGTACGTGGTTTTCCCATTGCGATGAGTGATGAACGGTTACGTGCGTGGACGATTCGCGAATCGGTCTATCGTATCGATGAACCTTTCCTGCGATTGCGCAGCGATCGTGTCGAGTTACCGGACGGTGCCGTCATCGACGGGTATTTCGTTCGCGAATCACGCGGCTTCGCCGTCATCGCGGCGATCACACCGGAACGCCGCATCGTGTTGGTCCGCCAATACAAACACGGCATTCGGCGTGTCACGCTTGAGTTACCGGCCGGTACGCTCGACGCGGGGGAAACGCCGGACGCTTGCGCGATCCGCGAACTCGCGGAGGAAACCGGCTACGCGGGCGATCCGCCCCGGTTACTACGCTCGCTGTTCAGCGACCCTACCAGCTCCGACGGTAGTTTCCACATCTTCTTGATCGAGAACGCAACGAAGCAATTTGAACAGTCGCTCGACCCAACCGAATCGATCGTCATCGAGACGGCGACCATCGCGGAGTTTGCAGCACTCGCCCGCGACGGATCGATCGCGTCGGGTTCGCAGCTCGCCAGCGCCTTTGTTACGCTGGAGGCGCTCCGCGCAAGGAAAATGTGACCGGACGCTCAGCTCGCGTCGCCGCGCAAATAGCGGCGCCGGTACGTGTTTGCACGCGGGTGCGCCGGCCCTCGCGTCGTCTCCCGTAAACGCGAGAGGGTGCCGAACGGGTAGACGCGTTCGTGCGACGCCGCGACGACGTGCAGATCCGGACGGCGAACACCGTATGGCGCGAGTGCGCCGATACACGAATCGGAGAGGACGTCGAGTCCGCTCGAATACGGCGTGAGCGCGGGCACGACGACGAGCGTTCGCGACGCGAGAAACGCGGGGATCGCGTTGCGTCCGCCGAGGTGCAGACTCGGATGCAGATGTCCGATGATCGTCGGCGTCCCCGGCAGCGCCGGTTTGTCGCCATGGATCAGATGCCACCCGTCGCGTTCGCACGCCTCGAGGGTCTCGCCGAGAATCGAACGCCCGCGCGAACGGCCTTCGTGGTTGCCCGCGATGAACGTCAACCGCGCAAGGTCGCGTAAGACGAGCAACTCACGTTGCACCGCCCGCACCGCGCCCTCGCTCATCACGGTCCCGTGCAGTAGGTCGCCGAGAAAGACGATTTCGCGGGCAGCGTGGCGTTGCGCGGCGATCGCGATCGTCGCGGCGATCTCAGCCGTGCTCCACAGCGGTAACGCACCGCCCATCACGTCCTCGTAACCGAAGTGCGCGTCGGCGCAAAGCAGCACGCGCGACGTTTCGAGGAATGCGAAACCGCCCGGCAAGGCGATCACGCCGTCGGCCAAGGGATGGCGATCCGCGGCGGGCGCCGGTAGCATCATCGAAGCAGCATGGTTTGCCCGCGCGCGTCCACCTGCTCGACGGGGGGTGCCTCGCCAAGCAGGGAGAGGACACGCTCGTGCAGCGCTTCGACCATTGCGGCGCGATCGTCGATCACGACCGTGTCGCCGAAGCTCGACGTGACGATGCCGAACGTGAAGGGCGTCGCTGCCGGCGGATGCACGACGCGCGGTTCGCCCGCGAGTCCGGCGAGATATGCGCGTGCCGAAGGTGCGTCGAGCAAGTCGCGCGTCACGACCCGAATCGTTTCGCGAATCAACGGAAAGTCACGGTCCGCTTCGAACAGCCGATCGAAGATTTTTTGTGCGTTCCACGCCAGTGTGCCGCGTCGTAACGATCGGCCGCCGGCACGCCGAAGGACGAGCAACCCGGTGTTCGCGACGTAGCGAAAATGCTGCCGCAGCAAATACGATGCGCGCAAGCCCGCGAGTAGATCGTCGTCGAATCCGTCGACGCGCAACAACTGCGCCCACTCCGCGTCGGGCAGCGTTAGGCGCGCGGGCAGTGCGATGAGGAAACCGTTATCGTCGGTCGTCAGCTGGGCCGAGACGCGATGGCGTTTCGAGATGCGTGCGCCGACGATGCGTGCGAGCGTTTCGTTGACGCGGCGTCCCGCGCACGTGTGGAACACGGCCGTTTGCCGCGCATCCATACGGTAGATCTCGACGACCGCGCTGCGCTCGTCCGGAAGCGCCGAAAGCGCGCGCTGCTGCGCGATGTACCGTACGACGTGCGCCGCTTCGGCACCGCCCAGCGCGTAACGTGAGTCGAGGTATGCAAGTGCGCGTTGCGTGCCGCCCGCATCGAGCGCCTCCGCCACGCCGCGCCGCAGCGTCCCGACTTCGCGTGCGAGGGGCAACGGAATGCCTTTGAGGTGCGAGGACCACTGCGGGACGTTCGGTTTGCCGACGTACGGCTCAACGCGCAGGCCGCGCGGACCGACCTCCTTGACGCGCAGCGTGCGGCCTTCGAGCAGAAACACGTCGCCGAGCGCGAGCGATGCGGCAAAGCTTTCGTCGAGCCGCCCGACGGCGTGACCGCCGGCGGCAACCGCGACCGTCTGCTCGTCCGGAATCGTGCCCACGTTTTCGAAATAGGCGCTCGACGCTTCGCGGCCGAGCCCGTAGAACGCGTCGTCGTCCGCCCCGATGCGTCGCGTGTGCGCTTCGTCTGGACCGGCGCCGCGACCGGCGAGAAAATCGACGCACGCGCGCAGATCGGCTTCGGTGAGATCGCGATACGGATACGTTCGTCGCGCGAGCGCGAGCGCGTGTGCGATCTCGACGCGGCGGTCCGGCGCCGCGAGCCCGACGAGCCACTGCGCGAGTACGTCGAGCGGCGCTTCGGGAATCATCACGTCTTCGATGACGCCGTCGGCGATGCAGCGCTTCGTCGCCGCGGCTTCGATGATATCGTCCCGGTCCTGGGCGACGACGATACCGCTCGCGACCGCGCCCGGGCGGTGGCCGGCACGTCCGACACGCTGGAGCGTCGACGTCATCCCGCGCGCGCCTCCGAGCAGCAATACGCGATCGATGAATCCGATGTCGACGCCGAGCTCAAGCGAGGTCGAGCACACGACGGTGCGCAACGTGCCGTTGCGCAGCGCCGCCTCCACACGGTGCCGCACGTTGCGTTCGAGCGAACTATGATGGACGCCGATCTTGCGGTCGCGCGCCGGCTTCTCACGGGGTTGCTCGATCACATCGATCTCGTCCGCCGGTTCGCCGGCAGCTTCCATCTCGTGCGCGACGCGTTCGGCCTGGCTGCGGACGTTGGTGAAGATCAGCGTCGTGCGGACGTCGTCCGTGAGCGCCGCCATCGTGCGCGCCGCGGTCGCGAGCGGCGCCATCGCGCCGGCAAACGGTGCGATGACGTCGAGCTTGATCGACCGCAAGCCGCGACAATCGACGATCGAACAGGGCCGGTCGATGCCCGCGAGATATGTTGCGACGCGCTCGAGCGGCGAAACGGTCGCGGAGAGGCCGACGCGCCGAACCGGCTGCGTCGCGACCTCTTGCAGCGCTTCGAGCAGCAGCGCCAGCTGCGATCCGCGCTTGTTCACCGCGAGCGCGTGCACTTCGTCGACAATCACCGTTTCAACGTAGCGCAAGGTCTTGCGATACGACTCCATCGCGATCATCAGGGCCAGCGACTCGGGCGTCGTGATGAGGATGTGCGGCGGACGCGCGATCATCAAGCGGCGTTCCTCGAGGGGCGTATCGCCGGTGCGCACGCCCGTGCGGAGAAACTGTTCGCGAATCCGGCCGCGCCGCAACGTGCCGCGTTCACTATTCGGCCGCTCGAGCAATCCCATTTCGCGCAACGGCCGGCGCACGTTGTGTTCCACATCGTAGCCGAGCGCCCGCAACGGTGAGATGTAGAGGCAGTACGGCCGGGGGAAGAGCGCATCGGCGTCGCGCAGGTCCGCGAGTCGCGACATCACGGGAAGAAATGCCGAAAGCGTCTTACCGGTACCGGTGGGCGAACAGATTAGCGTTGCATTCGGGTTGCGCGCGAGCGGGATGGCCTGCGCTTGCGGCGGGGTCGGCACGCCGAGATGCGTTTCGCACCAGGCCGCAACGACCGGGTGCAGTAGAGAAAAAGCCGCGTCCACAGGATTTGCGTGTTTCGCGCGAACATACGTTCGCGCCCGCTCGTTTTACGCGGTCGAGCTGATGTTGCCGCCGAGGCCGATCGAGCTGAACAGCGTTGCGATTTGCTGCGCTTGGGCGTGCTCCGTCTGCGTGAGAACCGCGACGGCGATCGAACTTCCGGCATTGACTGCGGCGACGGCACTCGAGGTGACGGCAGAAGCTTCCATACGCTTATTCTGCCCGTTCGGCGGGCGAAAGGCAAGGGGATCGGGGTCGAAAGGGACGCCGGTCACGTGTGGTTCATAAGCGTTCTCGTGTCGTCTGCGCTAGCTGCCATGCTCAAAAAAGGCGAGCAGGTGTACGAGGGTCGCTGGGTCGCTCAGAGCGAGTCTGCGTTCGCCACCGTCGCTCAGCCCGAAGTCGTTGAAGAGCACCGCAGGTACTGGCGGAGCATCGTCCGTGCGGTCGAGACCGCGGACTTCGAAGAACTGCTGGGGCATGCCCGGGAGGCCGGCCGCTACCAGGCGCGGCGCGGGATGGATCTCTCCGACGCGATTCGCCGTACGATCGAAGCAACCAACATGATCGAATTGGCGTTGCTCGAGCACAACAGCGGCGAGATCCCGCCGCTCGAAATCATCAACGAACTCGCCGATCTGCGCTCGATGATCGCCATGGCGGTCGCCGACGGCTATAAGCTCGAAGCCGCGGCGAAGGAAACGCAAACCGGCGGGAACGCTGCGAAGGAGCGCCTCCGCGCGGCCCTGATTAAGCAGCGCGGCAAATATGCGACCCGGGCGCTCGCGACAGGCGATGAGATCGCGCCGCTCTACGACGACGGAATGGTCTTTCATTTCGTCGAGAGCGGGAAATTGCGGTTGTTCAACCTGCTGCCGAACGGCCGTACGATTACGCTCTCGATCCTCGGTGAAAACGACGTCTTCTTGCAGTGGCGCACCGAGTCGTCGACGCTCTCGTGCCTGTGCGCCGAAGCGATGGGGGAGGCGTGTGTTATCAGCGTGAGTCAGGCCGATCTCACGGATCTGATCGCGGCGCAACCGGCAGCGGCCATTGATGTGATCGGTTCGTTCGCGAAACGCGTGACCGAGTCGCAAGTCCTGATCGAAGATCTGCTCAACAACAGCGTGAACGTTCGTCTGTATCGGACGCTCCTGGAACTCGCCGAGAAATTCGGGCGCGCGGAGGGCACCGCAACGTTGATCGACGTTCCGCTCACGCATCAACGACTGGCCGACATGATCGGCAGCAATCGTGTCACCGTCACCCGCAAGCTGCACGAGTTGGCCGAACGCGGCATCGTGGAGAATCGCCGCAACGCGACGATCGCGGTCGTCACCGACAAGCTGCGCCGCCTCGCGCTTTCGGACGAAACATAGCCGTTTCGCGTCCGGTACATGCCGGCGGAGGAACACCGATGTCCCTATTCGTTCGATTGACCCTCGCCATCGCCGTCATTCTCGTTGGATTCGCCGTCCTGGCGCTCGTCCTGAAGCTCTTGATCGTCGCCGCCGTGATCGCCGCATTCGTTTTCGCGGGCGCGCTCGTCGTCTCCGCGATTCGCCGCCGGCTCGGTCCGCCGCAGGGAGCCCAGGTGATGACGCTCACCGCTCGCCGTTAGTTCAAAGCCGTAGCATCGATTCAGACGGGCGTCTTGCCCGGGAGGGAATCGATGACAACCGAACTCCGGAACCCCACGACTCCGGCGACCCGGGAACTTCCACAGTTCGGGTTGCCCGATGCGAGCGCTGTCGCCGAACGCGTCCACCGGTACTTTGAAACGTCCGGGTTTTCGCGTTGGACGGCGATCTACGGCAGCGGCGACATCCCGCCGATTTGGAAAGTTATACGCGACGGCCATCAGCGCGCGCTCGACGCCGTCGTCGCCTGGGTGGGCCAGGACGAAAACGTCACCGCACTCGACGCGGGTTGCGGAACGGGGAATCTCTCGATCGCGCTCGCCGACCGCGGCTACGAAGTCGACGGATTCGACGTGTCTGCGCCGATGATCCACTTCGCGAAGTACATCAATAGCGGCCGGACGCGCAAGACGCCGCCGAAGTTCGTCGTCGGCGACATCGCGGGCGTCGAGGGAAGCGCACGCACCTACGACCTCGTGTGCTGCCTCGACGTGCTCTTCCACTACCCGTTCGACGAAGCGTCGGCGATGCTGACGAGGCTCGCGAACCTCACCGACAACAAAATCGTCGCGTCATTCGCGCTGCGCACGATGATGAATGACTTCTGGATGAAAGTCGGCACGAAATTCCACAGCAAGAACCGCATGACGAAGCTCTTCATGTTCAGTTATGACGAAGTGGAACGCGTGATGGCCGCGGCCGGCTTCAAGATCACGCGTACCAAACGCGTGAAGTTCTTCTTCTACGATTCGTTCGTCTTCGAAGCCGTTCGCGCCTAAGACCCTCGTGGCAATCGCCGTTCGGCGGAACGCTGCGCCCGATCTTCTCAAACCGCGCCTCTATCGTACCGATATCGGGATGTTGAACGCTCTCGACGTCTCGTCGTGCCGCGCCGAGTTCGAGTCGCTGCGGGCGGAATTCGAGGCCGACTATAACCGCTCGCATTTCAAATGGGACGATGATGTCAAGAATATCGACTATCGTCCCCTTTGGGATGAGTTCTACGAGTTCCTCAACCGCTCGTCCATCGGTGAATTCTCCGGCTGTCTCCTCTACAGCGATGTGCAGAAACACATCACCGACAGCGATGTCCGCGCGCTTTACAAGTGCATGGGCCGCGATGAGGGCCGGCACTCGTCATTTCTGAACTGGGTCATGCGCGACATGGGACGTCCGTTCGACTTGGCCCGTTTGCCGAAACTCCAGAAGATGCAGTATATGCATCCGAAGTGGATTTTCGTGACGACGTACCTTTCGGAAGTAATCGGGTTCTATCGCTATCAGAATATCAGCGATCACTTCCGTTTACGTCCGGAATTCGCGTTTCATCCGATCTTCAAGTATTTCGATAAGTGGTGCAACGACGAGCGCCGGCACAGCCGCTTCTTTGCGTTGATGCTGCGCAGCCAGCCTCACTACATGCGCGGACCCGGCAACCAGATCGCAATCAAACTCTTCACCCTCGCCGTGTATATCACGATGTACTTGCGCGACTGCGAATCGCCGATCTATGCGAAGATGGGCATCGACTGGGAAGCCTACGATCGCAAGGTCATCACCGAAACCGATAACGCTGCCGGCCGCATCTGGGGCTTCGCAATTCGGACGCGCTCGACGTTCTTCGGCGACCGACTGCGGCGCATGAAGCGCAACAACTTTGCCAACAAGAAGCATCGTGAGGCGCGCGGCCTCGCACTGATCCCGGCGCTCGTCATGCGGTACGTTCGCTACGGCGACAACATCGCCCAGATTCTGCTACTGCTCGTACAGCCGCACGACCGCGTTGCCGTTGCGCCGCGCGCGAAGTGGCTCGAGACGGCGCCCGATCCGGCCGACGTCAGCGGCATTCTGCTTGCGGGCGCCGTACCTGAAACGCTGCCACGCACCCCGGCGCCCGTCGCGGCCGTTCCCACGTAATCGTGCAGCCGGTTTTCGTTGCGTTTGACGTTGCGCTCGCGGCGTTATCGCTCCGCTCGATCGCGGTGTTGCGTGCCCGAGCCCCGTGGACGCGCGCCGGCTGGGCCGGAACGCTCGGGTACTGCGCCGCGGCGATCGTCGAGTTCAGCAGCGACGCTGCGCACCAACCGGCCGCGCTTATCGCATATTTGTTTATCGTACTCTTGGCGATTGCGTTCGTGATCGCCGGCGTCCGCGACGAACCACAAGCGGAACCATGGTGGTGGCCATCGCACGCGGGTGCCACCCGCGCCGAACGGCGCGCCGGAATGAACCGCGCCGGCTAACCGAACTGCGCGAAGAACGCGTCAAGGTCGGCTTGGGCGATCCCGCCGTTCTCTGCGTCCTCGCGCAACCGCTCCAGCCTCGGTTGCACGCGAACGAGCAGCGCTTCCATCATTCCGTCGGCGGGCGCGAAGGCGACGCGCACGTTCGCGGCCGGTACGATTGCCGTTTGCCAGGCGTCCAAGCGCGTACTCGTTTCGTCGACGTCGAGTTCGATCGGCGTGCTGGTGGCCATAATTGCGACCGGGCGCCCCTGCGTTGTGATCGTGCCGCCTTCCGCTTCGATCAGAATCCGCTCGACGGCAAAGCGCCGCTCGGCGATCGCAACGGTTCGCCGAACACTTCCATCGGCAAACGTGATTTGCCGGACGGCGTCGGCATTCGTCGCGCGAAAATCCAGCACATCGGCGGCCTTCGCAACGTGCAATTCGCGCGGTTGGCCGTCGGTACCGACCCGGTTCCAATCGAAGATGCGATAGGTCAAATCGCTCGCCTGTTGTGTCTCGAAGAGCTGAATGCCCGCGCCGATTGCGTGCAGCATCCCGGCGGGCAGATAGAACGCATCACCCGGCGCAACGGGAACGCGCCGCAAGACCTCGCCCAACGTCCCGTCGGCGACGCGACGTTCGTATTCGCCACGATCCATGTCGCGCGTCCAGCCCAAGACCAGCTCGGCGCCGGGATCGGCGGCAAGAATGTACCAGCACTCGGTTTTGCCGACCGGTTGATGCTCGACGCGTTGCGCGTACGCGTCGTCGGGATGGACTTGCACGGAGAGCGCTTCGTGCGCGTCGATGATTTTCGTGAGCACGGGAAAGCGTTGGGTGAAATCGAGCGGGCCCATCAGCGCCGGGCCCAGTTCCGCCCGCGCTTGCGCGAGGGTCTCCCCGGCAAGCGGCCCGACGGAGATCGCGTTATCGTCCCAACATTCCCACGACTCGCCCAGCGTCGCCGCTGAATCGCCGGGCTTGCCGTAGCGTTTGACCAGCGCGTTGCCGCCCCAGACGGCGCTCGTCAGCGTGGGTGCGAGCACCAGCGGGGCGCGCCGTTCGAGCGAGATCACGACGTTGCTTTAGGGAGTTTCCGCGCCGATCCCGCCGTGCAACTGTGTCTCCATCTGCTCCTCGCACTTTGGATGGCCGCAGGTGCAGCGAATATTCGCCGGATCCCGTCCGTCGGGCGAATCGCAGTAAGCGCTGCACGTCGCCTCCGCGAGCGGCGTCTCGCACAGGCATGAAAGATTATCGCAGCGTTTGTGCTCTGAATCCGTAACGGCCATCGTACCGCCTCCTTGCCCTTGAAACACATGCCGGAAACCCGCAAGCGAGCCGGCGCCGCGTTCAGCGTGGACGATGCGGGATCAGAATGCTTTCGAGTTCGTTGAGGCCGACGGTAATAATGAAGCCGATCAACGCGATCACGATCAGACCGACGTACATCGTATTTACCGAGAGAATCTGCCACGCGTTCCAAATCATGAATCCAAGGCCGGTCTGCGCTCCGAACATTTCGGCGACCGCGATGAGGATCAGCGAAAGTCCCGCGCCAATTTTCAAGCCGGTCATGATGAAGGGTAACGCGCCGGGCAGCGCGATCGTGCGAAACATGTTCCAACGGCTCGCTTGAAAGTTCACGCCGACGTCGAGATAGATCGGCGGAATCTGCATGACGCCGGATGCCGTATTGATCACGATCGGATAAAATGCGCCGATCGCGACCATGACGATCTTCGAAGGCTCGCCGAGTCCGAAGATGAGCAGAATCAGCGGAAAGATTGCGCTTTTCGGAATTGGATACGTCGCGAGAATCAGCGGCTCGACGAGCATGCGGATCGGGCGATAAAGTCCCATCACGAGTCCGAGCGCGAGCGCCGGAATCGCGCCGAGCAAAAAGCCCCAGAAGATGCGCACGAGCGTCGCCCAGGTATTCGATTCGAGCGAGCCGTTCTGCAAGAGGTGCAGCATCGTCGTGAGGATGCTCGAAGGCGCCGGGAAAAAGCGCGTGTCGATGAGGTTGACGCGTGCGGCGAGTTCCCACAGCACGCAAAGTCCGAGCGGTGCAGCGACCCCCATCAACCGGTCGGACAGGCCGCTGGGCATGCCGCGCTTCGCCGGCCGGCTCTGGATGACGATCGGTGAAATCTCGGTTAGCGGACGGGTGACGCTCACGAGCGGTGTCGCTCCAGTTCGGCTTCCTTCGCCTGAAGCACCTCATCGCGCAGCTGCGCCCAAATACTGTATACGAGTTCGCCGTATTTAGGAGTCGCACGCAGTTCGAGCACGTTGCGCGGCCGCGCGAACGGCACGTCGATGATCGCTTTCGCACGGCCCGGTTGCGCCGTCATCACCATGATTTTATCCCCGAGAATGACGGCTTCGTCGACCGAGTGCGTGATGAAGAGCACCGTCTTTTTCGTCTCGTCCCAAATGCGCAGCAACTCTTCTTGCAACAACGTCTTGTTTTGTTCGTCGAGCGCCGAGAACGGCTCGTCCATCAGCAGCACGTCCGAATCGTTGGCAAACGCGCGCGCGATCGAGACACGCTGTTTCATGCCGCCCGAGAGCTGATGCGGATAGGATTTCGCGAACCGCGTCAGCCCGGTGCGTGAGAGGTAGCGGCCGACGACCTCGTCGACTTGCGCTTTGGCGACGCCGCGCATGCGCAGCCCATACGCGGCATTGTCGAAGACGGTCATCCACGGGAAGATGGAGTCACCCTGAAAGACCATCGCGTTGGCCGGGACGTCGCTTCCGCTACGCGCGATCGTGATCGTGCCCCCGGTCGGTGTCTCGAGGCCCGCTGCCATGCGCAGCAACGTCGTTTTTCCGCAGCCGCTTGGCCCGACGATCACGAAGAACGTCCCCGCGGCGATGTCGAGCGTGATGTCCTCGACCGCCGTGAACGCGCCGCCCTTCGTCACGAACGATTTCGCGATACCGGCAAATCGCAGCTTCGCCGCCGGCGACTCGATCATCGAACCACGCTACGCGTGCGGACCCTTGTACGGTCCAAGTTCGTGGACGGCGCGGTCGAGGAACGACGTGTCGACGATTTCGTTCACGCCGACCGTCGAGCTCTCGATCAACTGCTGCGAGCGGAAGTAGTCGAGGTCGCGCTTCATCGACGCGAGCGAGAGCTTTGCGTCGGCATCGATGTACGCCGGCGTTGCTTCGTGATAGATCGACGGGTCCTTCTGCGGCATCTCCGTATTGAGCAAGCCGATGATCTCGGCGCCGTTGGGACCATTGAAGCCGCCGTTCTTCAGCGCGCCGTGATAGTAGCGTACGGCGCGAAGATAACCGCGCATGAAGCGCCGCGCGACCTCCGCGTTTTTGATAAAGCTGCCGCTGTAGAGCAGCGCCGAGAGCTGCTGATCGGGATACCACCGGTCACCACCGAGGAGCTTGACCGCGGACCCCGCTTTCACCGCGAGCGTCACAAACGGTTCGGCCGTGTACGAAGCGTCGACTTTACCGTTGGCCAACGCTTCGACATGCAACGGAAACGACAACCCCTGGCGATGAACGTCGTCCCACGTCAGCCCGTACTTCTGTAAGAGAAAGAAGAGCGCTGCGCTCGAACCGCTGCCCGGCTCGTTGCCCGCGATCGACGCACCTTTGAGGTCTTTGGCCGTCTTGATCTTGCCGCTTTTGAAGAGGTCGCTGCGGACGAGCAACGCGTCGAAGCCGTAGCCCGGCGCATCGGTTCCACGGTCGGCAACGAGCCGCGACGTCAAACCGCGCGCAACGCCGTTGTAGAGGCCGGCCGCAGGCGTCCCGCCGCCGGCATCGAGCGCACCTTGGGAGAGCGGAACGACCATGTCGTTGGACGAGCCGAAAACCTGGAACTCGGTTTGCAGCCCTTCGTCTTTCCAAAAGCCTTTCTTATCGGCGACATAGAACGGCGCGTCGCTCATGATGCGCAGCACGCCGACCTTCACGGTTTGCGTTTGCGCGCGCGCGATATTCGGAAAGAGCGCGGCGGCCGACACGCCTGCAGCCGTGCTTGCGATGAACGCGGCACGCGAGCGTGCGGACTTACTCGACATCGCGAATTTCGGTGTTCATCCCGACGTCGCTGCGGCGGCGCGCGATCAGCGTCTCACCGTAGATCGCGTAATCGCCGTTGACCGCTTGTTGCGCCGCATCGTCGAACTCGGGCGACCACTCGCCGAGTGAATAACCGTACCACGGCGTCTGCGGCCGCAGCGGCGGCAGTCCGAGCTCTTCCCAGATCTTTTTCGCGTTCTCCATGTACTCGCGCTTCGGCAACGAGATCGGCGGAAATTTTTCCTTGAGCATCGCATTGACGAGCAGCGATGAATCCTGTCCGTTGTTGCGCTTGCTGCGTGGGCCGTGCCCTTGGTTCTTATGGTCGATGATCTGCATATCGAGCACGGGATTGGCGCGATAGGCCATCGCCCACAACAACATGTCGGCGTTGCGCGGATCGATGTCTTCATCGACGGCGACGCAGTATTTACCGGCGGCCGCGTGCAGCGACGTTGCGCCGTAAAGCGCACGCCAAACTTCCGATTCCATCGTATCGGCGGCCATCGTGACGATGATCCACTTACGCAGATTCGTCAGCGGTTCGTGCATCGAGACTTTCAGGACGCTCTTGATGCCGAGGACGTCGCGCAGGTGTGAGGTGAACATCGGCTCCATCGCGACCCGCTTCATCACGCTCGATTCGCTCGGCGTGACTTGTGAGATGATCGAGGTGAGGACCGGATGCCGCTTGCGCGTGATCGCGGTAACGTCCATGTACGCGTTGTACTCTTGCAGATTCACGTGGCCGTGCGACTCGCCGAACGGCGCCTCGGGTTCGAGATCCTTCGTCGAGATGTAGCCCTCGATCACGATCTCGGCTTCGGCCGGCACGTAGAGATCGACGGTTTTGGCTTTCACGATGTTGATCGGCGAACCGACGAGGCCGCCGGCGACGTCGAACTCGTCCAAGCGCTCCGGCACCTTTTGTGCCGACGTGAACGCGACGCTGGGCGGGCAGCCGAGAATAACAGCCGCGGGCATTCGTTCGCCACGCGCCCGATATTTTTCCCAATGCACGTAGATTCCGGGGCGAAGTTCGAGCGACGGGTTCATGCCGAGGCGAACCGGCGATTTGACCTGTCCGCGATAGTTGCCGAGATTTTGTATGCCCGTATCGGGATCGCGCGTGATGTACTGCGAGAGCGTCGTATACGGACCGTTGTCCCAACCGGGCGTTGAAATCGGCACCGGTAGGCCGTCGAGCCCTTTGCCCGGCTCGAGCAGCTCGTCACCGGTGTAAACGATTTCTTGACACGGCGCGCTCTCGACGATCTTCGGCTTGATCGGATTCGCCATCGCCTTGCGCCACGTCGCGTCGATCTCGCTGACGTTCGCAACGCCCATCCCGATGCGATAAATCTCTTCGTTCGCGGCAATACCGCCGACGAGCACCGGAATATCGTAGGTGCGGCCTTTGCTATCCGTGACGTTCGTGAACAGAAACGCTTTGCGATCGCTCTCCGCGATGCCGCCCCGGAATTGCCAACGCACGAGCGGGTGCATTTCCGTATCTTTGTTGATCGGGCGATCGACGCGAATGAGCAGGCCGGCACGATCGAGCGCATCGATGTGCTCGCGAAGATCCGGATATGCGCGCGGCGGCGCTGTCCCGGTTTGTTCGGGTGCTAGCATGCTTTGGCTCCTTTTTTCGATTCGCCGGAACGCCAACAGTACAGAAGGGTTCTTCGGCTTTCCTCTTACGGAGAGGGCGACTTATAACGGAAACGTCTTCAAGTCGCTCGCGATCAACACGTTGCCGTGGTAGTAACGGTGGACTTCGTCGGCATATCGGGCGTAGGTATCATTGGGATCGAGCGTCTGACCCATGTGCGTAAGGATGACGGTCTTTACGGCGGCCTTACTCGCCATCGTTCCGACGTCTTGCGGCGTTAGGTGCTCTTCTTTGAGGTGGCGCACGAAACCGACTTGCTCCTCAGCCGTCTTGGCCTGCCACACCCCGTTCGACTTGTAGAGCGTAATGAGATCGTCGACCGAAAGAACCTCGGACACAAGAACATCGGCGCCTTTGGCCAGCGTCGTCACAGCGTCGCTCACGCCGGTGTCGCCGGTAAACACGACGACACCCTTCGGCGTTTGGAAGCGGTACGAAAACGATTTGTATTTTCCGAAGGCGGGCGAACCCGGCTTGAAATTGAAATGTGTGTTTTCTACCGCGGTAACGGTGACGTTGGCGTCGCTATACACTGGTCCCGGCGGAACGTCGTGACCGTGGAAGATTGAATTCATCGGCGTCGTCTTGCCTTCGGAGTAACGAATGTCGGCGTTCACGCTTGCGAAATCCAGCGCGCCTTGCACGACCGCGTTGGTTCCCGGCGGCCCGTAGATGTCGACCGGTTCGCGCCGATTGTATTCCCACTGATCGACGAGCAACGCCGGGAGGCCGAGGGTGTGATCGCTGTGATCGTGCGTGATGAAGATCTTGCTGACTTTCCGAAAATCGTAGCCGGATTGCACGATTCGCCGCGTCACGTTATCGCCCGCGTCGATGAGATACAGCGTGCCGTTCACGACGAGCAGGTTCGCTGCTTGCGCGTGACCTTTCCGCGGCATCGGACCGGCCGTTGTGCCGAGCGTGACGATCGTGTTCGCGGATAGTGCGGCAGCCGGCATCTGAGCACTTGCGCGTTCGGACGCGGCGAGCGGCAGCACGCACAACGCGACCGCGAGCCCGACCGCGACGTTCGTCGACCGGCTCATTTGAGGTAGCCGCCGGGGCGGCTCGCGGGGACGAAGTCGTTTTTGATCGGATCCCATTTATCAACGACCAGCGCGGTAATGGTCAGGCCGCGCTGTTCCGCGTCGCCGAAATCGTAGACGCCCGACGTACCGGCGTAGCCGTGCAGGTTGTCAACATAGGCTTTGAGCTGATCGGCGGTGGCGCCGGGACCGATGTGACGATACGCGTCGACGACGATCATGATCGGATCCCAGCCGATCGCATTGAGCACGTCGGGCCGGACGCCGGCCGACTTGAACGCACCGAAGTACGCATCTTGCGCGTCTTTGACGGGACCCGGCAACGTGCCCTCGCGCGAGATCGAGCGCAGCCCGGCGAAGTAGAGCTCCTTCGGCACGAAGCTGGCGTACTGCGCCATCTGCGTGAAGCTCATGTTGCCGGTCGACGAGCTCACCGGCAGGTCGACGCCGCCGTCGTGCAGACCGCGCAATAACGTACCGAACGGCGTGCCCGTCACCCACGTCAGCACGGCCTGGGCGCTCGAGTTCTTGATGCGCGCGACCTGGGCCGCAACGCTGATATCGGTCGGATTGAAATGTTCGGTTGCGACGACTTGCATCGAGCGGTTCTCGGGCAACGCGAGTGCCGCCGCGTAGGAACGGTCGAGTTCCTGACCGATCGCATCGGTCGTCGTCACGATTGCAACCTTCGTCCAACCCTTTTGGCGGAAGAAACGGACCGTGCCGATCGCGTCGTCAAGCGTTCCGACGCTCGCCGAAAAGGTGTAACTGCCGCGCACCGGATGGAGTCCGGGCGAGAGACAGTAGTGCATCGGGCCGCTCTTCGCGACGAGCGGCGACATCGCGCGGCACGTATTCGCGAGCACACCGCCGAGAATGACCGGCACCTTTCTGGCGACGAGATCGTTCGTCAGTTGGACGGCGGTCTGCGGGTTCGCTTGATCGTCCGCGATCACGAACTTGAGCGGCCGGCCCTTAATACCGCCGGTGCCGTTCACGAGCGCCTCGATGAGCTCCATGTCCTTTTTGGAGGCGGTCCCGATGAACGCGCCCGACCCGGTCAACGGCACCATCGCATTGATCTCAACGGGCGCACCGGCGACGGCCGCACCCGCCGGGCCGGCGACGGACGATGCCAACACGAGCAGCGTTACCGCTGCAATGGAGCGCACGCTACCATTCCACTTTCGCGGGTGCAGGCGTCCCGTGCGCCTCTTGCCACGAGACGATGCGGTTGCGCAAAATGCCGACACGCTCGATCTCCGCTTCGACCACGTCGCCGGGCTTCATGTAGAGCGATGCGGCATCCGGGCTGAAACCGGCGACGCCGGAAACCGTGCCGGTCGAGAGAATGTCGCCCGCGCTGTAACCGAGGGGTGAATAGTGCGCGACGATCTCTTCGATCGAATACGACATGTTGCCGGTATTGGAAACCTGGCGCTTCTGCCCGTTGACGCGTAGTTCGACGTTGAGGTTGTGCGGATCGGGAACCTCGTCGGGCGTGACGATCCACGGCCCGATCGGCACGAACGTATCGATCGCTTTACAGAACGTGAACACACCCGAACGCATCTCCCGTCGCTGGATATCGCGCGCCGTGATGTCGTTGAACACGATGTAACCGCCGATATACTCGTGCGCATCCTCTTTCGTGAAGTGTTTGCCGGCTTTCTTGATCACGACCGCGAGTTCGAGCTCGTAGTCGAGCTCGTTCGTCAGATGTTCCGGATACACGATCGCGTCATCCGGGCCGATGATCGCGTCGACGTTTTGGAAGAACACGATCCACGGCGCGACCGGATGCGACCAGCCGACGCGTTTGGATTCCTCGTGATGCTCTTGATAATTTCCGGCCGTATGGAAAAACTTCTTCGGTACGATCGGCGCGCGCAAGCGCACGTCATCGAGCGCGAACGTCTTCCCGGTCGGCCGCGCCGTCTCGCCCCTCTCGAAGTACTCGCGCATCGACGCAGCATCAAGCTCTTCGATCTCGTTGCCCACCAGCCGGCCCACCCGGCCTTCATTAAAAGTAACCAGCTTCATACACTTTCCCCAATTATTGAATAAGGAACGCACCTTCGTGCGTACCGCAGCGAAACGGAGCGAAGCTCCGAGGAGTCGAGGAACGCACCTATGCTCCGATCATGCTGTAGCCACCGTCGCACATGATGAAGTTGCCGGTCATGTGTGCGGCATCGTCGGTGGCGAGAAAGAGTGCCGCGGCCGCGAGCTCTTCGGGTGCGGGGACACGCCCCATCGGCGTTTGCGCGAGCACGCGTTCCTTGCGCCCGTTGTTCCAGTCGCTGCGTGTAAGGATCGCTTCGGTTTCCATGAATCCCGGGCCGAAGGCATTGACGCGCACGGTCGGCGCAAACGCGTAGGCATACGACTTCGTCAGACCGATGATGCCGTATTTTCCGGCGGCATACTGCGGTGCGCGCGGGCTTCCACGCACGACGACCGTCGAAGCGATGTTCACGATATTGCCGTGACCGCGCTCGAGCATTCGCGTTCCCACCTCGTGAATCATCAAAAGCGTGCCCTTGATGTCGACGGCGAGAACGCGGTCGATGATCGCCTCGTCGATGTCGCGCCACGATTCTTGATCGGTCGCGATGTCGCCGACGTTGTTCATCAGAACGTCGATGCCGCCGGTCGCGTTCCACGCGCCGGCGATCATCGTCTTGATGTCGGTCCAGTGTTTGATGTCGGCTCGATACACGAGCGCTTCTCGGCCGAGTTCGCGAACGGCGGCGGCGGTGCGTTGCGCGCCGGCTTCCGAGGTATTGTAGTGGACGATCACGTTCGCGCCTTCGGCGGCGGCACGCAGCGCGAGCGTCGCGCCGAAACCGGTACCGGCGCCGGTGACCATCACCCACCTGCCCTCGAAGCGCGGAAAGACGCGCGAGAGACGCGCGTTCGTTTGCGCCGCGTTCATACGAGCGTGCGACCTCCATCGACGTAGAGCACGTGTCCCGTCACGAACGACGCGTGCCGGGACGAGAGGAAGAGCACCGGACCGACGACGTCGTCAACGACGCCGAGGCGGCCGGCCGGGACGAGCGCTTCGAGACCTTCGCGAATGCCCGGCCGCTCGAGATAGTCCCGCGTGAGCGGCGTTTCGATGTAGCCCGGCGCGATCGCGTTGACCGTCACGCCGCGCGACGCCCACTCTGCCGCCATCACGCGCATCATCTGATTGACGCCGCCTTTGGTCGCGGCGTACGGCGCGTGATGCTTATGTGCCAGCAAGCCGGAAACCGACGACAGATAGATCTGGCGCCCGTAGCGCGCTGCACACATCAGCGCACCCGCGGCTTGCCCGAGCCAAAACGCGCTGTTGAGGTTGACATCCATAATCGTGCGCCACTCGTCGTCGGTGAACTCGGCGACGGGCTTGCGATTATTCATTCCGACCGCGTGGACGAGCACGTCGATCTGCCCGAGATGCGTCTGCGCGTCGGTGACGACGCGCCGACAGGCGTCAGGGTCGGTCAAGTTTGCGACCAACCCGGCACCCCCGCGTTCAGCGAGCGCGAGCGATCGCGCCGTATCATCGACGCGCCCGGCATCACCGTCGACCGCGACGACCCGTGCCCCGAGCGCTGTGAACCCCTCGACGATTGCCCGGCCGATTCCACCTACGCCCGCGACGACGACCGCCGCATCCGCGAGGCCCAACCATGACCCGACCGGATTCTCCGCCAGCGATACCGTCACACGTTCACGAACTTTCACCTGATGAAACTTACTTTCTCTAGTGCTTCGCGAGCGTCAGGGACCGACCTTCGCTTCCTTACGGGAAGACCGTTTGAGCACCGTCGGGGAGCGGCGTCTGCCAGACGGTCAACGAGAGTGAGAGCAAGTCGTAGTAGCCGGCTAGCGTGATGCAATCCACCAGCGCGCGCGTGCCGAGGAGACGCTCCGCGTCGGCCATCACCCGATCGGAGAGGCTTCGTTCGACGATACAATCGCGTACGACGATGCGTACCATCGCTTCGCGGGCGTCGAACGTCACGACGGGCAGCGCGTGCAGCAACGCGCGCAGTTCCTCGCCCGCAAGCCCGGCGGCGCGGCCGATCCGTTCGTGAGCGTACCATTCGAACTCACAGCGCCGCACGACGGAGACTTCAAGAATCGCGATCTCGCGTTCGCGCGCCGAAAGCGAGCTGCGGTAGCGGATCGCCGCCCCGACCTCTTGCACCGCCGTTCCGATATCCGGGCTGACCAGCATCGCGTTGAACGGTCCGTTCAAGCGCCCCTCGTCGTCGGTGAGCGGGAACGCTTGCGGGCCTTGCGCGCGCGGTCCGCCCGCGATACGGTCGTACAACGCGCGCTGCTCGGCGTCGAGGCCGGCGGGTCCGTACCAGGGAAGGCGGCCGTGCTTCATTCGGGTGCTCCCATTCGTCGCGAGATCTGTTCGCACGCCGCGAGCAGCGGCGCGCGGAAGCGTTCGACGAGGTCGTCGACGCTGTACATCACTGCCGGCACGGCGATATTCACCGCCGCGATCACGCGTCCGTCCTCGCCACGCACCGCGCCCGCAATCGAACGCAAGCCGCCCGCGACTTCTTCATCTTGCAGCGCGTAGCCCGCGGCGCGCACGCGCGCGAGTTGCGGACGCAACGCGTCGAGCGATGCGGCCGCCCGCGGACCCCATGTTCCGGCAAACGAACGTGCGTCCATACGGCTCGCGAGGTCGTCGTCCGCCGCGAAGGCGAGCAGCACTTTACCCATTGAGGTGCAGAACGCGGGAAGGGTCGAGCCGACCGTGATGTTCGCCGTGACGAGCGACGTATCACTCTGCAAGCGCGCGACGTAGACGACCTGATCGTGTGAGAGGACACCGAGATTGACCGTTTGTTTCGTCGTTTCGGCGAGTTCGCGTAAGATCAGCGCCGAACTCTGCACGAGATCGAGACCGCGCAGCGCCGCAAAACCGAGCGTGAGCACGGCCGCGCTCGGGCGTACCGCGCCGTCCGGTAACCGTTCCAGATACCCTTCGCCCTCGAGCGTCGCCACAAGACGAAACGCGGTCGGCATCGGCATGTCGAGCGCCGCGACAATCTCCGTCAACCGCAGCTGCGGGCGGCGTTCGGAAAACAGCGCTAGAATGCGCAAGCCCTTCGCAAGCGATTCGACCGTATAGGCGCGACGTTGCACTTTCATCATCGACGCGGTCGCGCGTTCAGCCTTCGACGACCTCGGCTTCGTAGCCGCGCTCCGCGATGTTGGCGAGGATCACCGCGATGTCTTCGGCACGCTGCAACTCGCAGGTCAAGTCGAGTTCCGCGTATTTTGCCGGAACGCTGCCGAAAAGACGATGATGCGCGACATCGAGCACGTTTGCGTGCGCGTCGTTGACGGCCGTCGCGATCGCGACGAGTTGGCCGGGCTTGTCGACGATGCGCACGCGGATGCGCACGACCCGCCCGGCCCGCATGCGCGAACGCACGATCACGGATGCCAGCATCCCCAAATCGATGTTGCCGCCGCACAGCAACGTGCCGACGCGTTTGCCGGCAAAGCGTGACGGAAGCGCGCGTAGCGCGGCGACGCCGGCGGCGCCGGCGCCTTCGACGACCAGCTTCTCCTCTTCAAGCAAAAACGCGATCGCCGCTTCGATATCGGGCTCGGAGACCAGCATCACATCGCGCACGGTCGATTGCAAGATGCCGAACGGAACGCGGCCGACCTGCGCGACCGCGATACCTTCGGCGATCGTCACGCCGCCGATCTGCACGACTTCGCCCTTCATTTCGGCGTACAGGCCCGGATAAAATTCCGTCTCCACGCCGATGACTTCGGCACGCGATCCCATCGCTTCGACGGCGAGGACGGCGCCCGCGATCAGTCCGCCGCCGCCGACCGGCACGAGGATCGTGTCGAGTTCACCGGTGTCTTCGAGCAGTTCCAACGTCGCCGTCGCTTGACCGAAGATCACGTTGAGGTCGTCGTAGGGGTGAATCAGCGTCGCACCCGTACGCGCGACCAACTCGCGCGCGTATTCGGAAGACTCTTCGAACGTCGCGCCGACCATCACGACGTCGGCACCGTAATCGCGCGTCCGCCGCACTTTGAGAAACGGGGTCCCGTCGGGCATGACGACCGTCGCACGGACGCCGAGCCGCACGGCGTGGTAGGCGACGCCTTGCGCGTGGTTGCCCGCCGACATCGTGACGACACCGCGTGCCCGCTGATCGGCGGAAAGTTGGGAGAGCGCATTGAGCGCGCCGCGTTCCTTAAAGGAGCCGGTCACCTGACGCGTCTCGAGCTTGCAGAAAACATCCCCGTTGATGAGGTTCGAGAGAGCGCGCGAACGATCGGTTCGCGTGCGTACGATTCCGCTACGAATGCGGTCGGCGGCTGCACGCACGGCGGCGCCGCGCTCCAACTGCGCCGTCATCCTTGAGAGTTCATGACTGAAACGGTCCTTGCGTCTGCTTTTGCGATACTCCCGTCGTCGCGCACTACGTACCGAGCAGCAGGCTTTCGCGATAACCCGACGCCGCGACCGACGTACACAGCTCCGACCATTCACATCCACGGCACGCACCGCGAATCGTTCCCGCGGTAAACTGCTCGCGCATCTGCGCGAGCGTTGCGGCATCGAGCGTAAGTGGCCGGACGTCAACCGCGAAACCGCTCTCAACGAGCGCGAGCAACGCCGCACGGTCACGGCGGCCGACCGTGGCACCGGCACAGTGCCGATCCTCCGTCGCCTCGAGCGGTGCGCACACATCGTCGCTCCCGTCGACGAGTTCGATCGGCTCGCCGGCGCCGATTCGCCGTACGATCGCGGCGAGATTATCGACGAACGCCGGCGTGTACCCGTCGCCGACGAACGTGAGGATACACAACAGATGATGCGGACGCAGGCGCATGCGGGTCTCCCAACGCGGCGGAGCGCATCCCTTACGACGGGAAGGATATCGTCATGTCCCGTTCCACTCGTGCGACCTACGTCCCGTTTCCGTTCGTTGCCATCGTCGGGCAAGACGAGCCGCGGCTGGCACTGACGCTCGCCGCGATCAACCCGCGAATCGGCGGCGTTCTGCTCTCCGGGCCGAAGGGCACCGGGAAAACAACGCTCGTCCGCAGCGCCGGCGCACTGTTGCCGGCACTCGTACGCGCGACGTGCGCGTACGGCTGCGATGTCGACGGCACGAATCTCTGCGCGACGTGCGCAGCCGCGATCGAGCGCGGCGAGCGGCCGAAGACGCGCAAGTCGGCCGGCGATATCGTCGAACTGCCGGCCAACGCGCAACTCGACGACGTCGTCGGCGCGATCGATTTGCGGGCCGCACTCGAGCGTAACGCCGTGGCATTTCGGCCGGGACTCCTCGCGCAGGCCAACCGCAACGTGCTCTACGTCGACGAGATCAATCTGCTCGGCGACGTCGTCGTCGATGCGCTGCTCGATGCTGCGGCGCAAGGCATCGTGCACGTCAAGCGCGGTCAGCACGCGATCGACTACCCCTCGCGATTCACGCTGGTCGGCACGATGAATCCCGAAGAAGGCGAGTTGCGTCCCCAGATCACCGACCGCATCGGCTTGCGCGTCTTCGTCGGTGCTGCCAACGAGCGCGAAGAACGACTCGAAATCTACCGCCGCAACGCACGCTTCCTGCGCGACCCGCGCTGCTTCGCCGATACGTACGCCGCACAAACGGCGACCTACCGTCGCCGGCTCGCACGCGCGATCGTGCTCCTGCCGAACACGACGGTCGCCGACGATGCGGAAGGCGCGGCGATCGATGCGGTTACGCGTTTAGGTATCGACAGTCATCGCACCGAGATCGTCGCGCTCGAAGCGGCCGTCGCGCACGCCGCGTGGCACGGCCGCAGCGAAGCAACGGTTGCCGACGTGGCGGCAGTGTTTCCGCTCGCCGCACGATTGCGTCGCAGCCGTCTCAAAGTCGAAGCGCTCTCCGAACATCTGGCGGAAGACGCAGCAATTGCCGCGGCGCTCGAAGCGACGGTCGCCGAGGGTGCACGCGCGCCGAACGATGAGACGCCGCCGTCGAACGGCTCGGTGATGATCGTCTCGCCGTCGCTCACGGCTCGGCTGCCGTCCAAAGCACGCGCACAGCAGGCCGTGGAAGGGCAGCCCGTCGCGACGCGGCCGCTCGGGCCGAACGGTCGAGTCGACATCACCGCGACGCTCGTCGATCGCAACGTGTCCAACCGCGCGAACGTTGCCGCCGAACCACAGGAACGCGTCGACATCGCCGCGCCGCCGCGACTGACGATTCTGGTTGTCGACGCCTCGCTCTCGACCCGCGAGTCGGCGGACTACGTGCGTGCGGCGAGTCGTGAACTGCTGCGGCCGGTGTACGCGGAGCGTGAACGCGCGGCGCTCGTCTCGTGCTGGGGACCGGAAGCGGAGGTCGTCGTTGACGAGAATACCGGACGCAACGTCGACCTCGTCGCGTCGCGGCTCGAGTCGCTCGATCCCGGCGAGGCGCGCGCGTTGACACCGCTCGCGGGCGCACTCGAACATGTGCGCCGGATCGCAGAACGCTTTCGCCGCGCGCATCCCGGCGCAAACGTCGACGTCGCGGTCTTCTCCGACGGACGCGCGAACGTTCCGCTCGGTGATCCCGCGCAAGTTGCGGCCGCGCTCGCCGGCGGCGATGCGCGCGCGATCACCGAGCTCGCGACCGAGCAATGTCGTGCACTTGCGGCGGCGATCGCGGGTCGCGTGGCGCTGACGTGCGTCAACCTTGACCGCTATGAAGCGCATCCGCTGATGCGTGAGATCGCCGACATTGCGCGCGGCCGATACTTCGCGCTCACGGACGTTGTTGCGAAAATTCCTTCGTGATGCTATAACATATGCAACACTAGCCGGCGGATGCCCGCGCGGCATCAATCGGTAGCACCGTTTCGCGGAAGCGCAACGGAGAAGGGACTATCGCAAACATGGCTGTTCGCAAGAAAGCCACGCGTAAGAAGTCGACGTCGGCCCGTAAGACCACGAGCCGCAAGAAGTCGACCGCGCGTAAAGCCTCGACCGCGAAAAAGACCGTCCGTAAGGGCGCGAAGAAAACTTCGCGTAAAAAAACCACCAGCAAGAAGTCCTCGACCTCACGGAAGAAAGTCGCCAAGAAGACCGCTCGTAAAAAGGCGACCGCCCGCAAAACCACACGCAAGAAGACCGGCGCGAAGAAAGTCGTTCGCAAGACGACGGCTCGCAAGAAAGCCGCTCCGCGGCGCAAAAAAGCGTCGGCCGCTTAAACCCGACGACGGAGGATAACGAGCGAGTCGTAACCGGCTCGCTCTTTTCTTATGTACCTGGACGGATTCCCGGAACTCGCCCATCAGCGTTTGATTCGCAAGCGCGCGCGCGGCGTGCCGATCCGCGACGGCGGTCGCGCCAATGCAATCGCCTGGATGGCCGACGGCTCGATCGTTCCGACGGATACGATCGTGCGATTCGATGTCGCCGAGGGCGAAAAACCGCCGCGCCGGCTCGCCGACGCGTTTCATCAGACGAATGCCGGGGCGATCTCGTATTTCGGTGGTGACGAGGTCGTCCGCGGCGCCCTGCGCGGCCTCGAACTCGAGGTCTCGGTCGACGGCGCGGCGTTTGCGTTCCGGCATGCGCCGGCCCTCGCCCACAAGGTGACGTTGCGCGAAACGACGATGCGCGACTCTTTGATACTCGGTGAGATGGCGCGCGAACAAGCCGCGACGTTCGACGATCCGAAGACGCTCGTCGCCGAAATCGATCGCGAAGCCGTCGGCGTCGTCGTCAGCGACGACATCGACCAGACGTGGACCGAGTTGCGGATCGCGGTCCATCAGCCGCAGCGCGGGAATGGCTACGGCGCTTCGATCCTCGCGACGGCGGCTGACCAGCTCGAGGCGAAAGAGGGTCGTCTGATCTGCGCGGGCGTGCACCTCCACGACGAGCGCATTCGCCTCACGCTCGAGCGCGGCGGTTTTCGAATCGTCGACTACTACTTTACGGCGTCGCGCCGGCGCTGACGCGAGCCCTCCCTCAGCCGTACCATTCGGCGTCGAGCATCAGCGCAAGCCACTCGCGATGCTCTGCCTCGAATAGGCGCTCCGCGAACTGGAGATCGCGGAATAACGCCGGCGGAGACGTTTCGTTTGCGAGCCGCTGCGCGAGCATTCCGAGAACCAGCGCCTTCGCCCGAAAGCGGATTCCGTTGCGCGCAAATTCGTGGGCGGAGCGAAATAACCGAATGCCCGCGGCGAGCGCCGGCGCGATCAACGCGATCGAGATAAATACCGCTGCGACGTCCGGCGCGCCGCGCAAGCGGAAGAGCGCGCCCGGAATGATCGCGATGACGCTGACGAAAAATAAGATCGGCGTCATGCTGCGGGTGCGCGTGTCCCAGCGTTCGTTCAGTTGCGCGCGCCTGAGGAAATAGGTGCGCTGCCCGTCGATCGCGTCGCGCGCGAATTCAGCCACCACGGCGCGCAGCGCCTCCTCGGAGCGGACGTTCTCGTCGAGCGCCTGGTAGACTTCGGCCGGCGTTTCGTCGGCGATCCAGGCCGCGAGCTCCGGCAGCGAACGCCGTTGCATCTGCGCGACATCGTCGCGAACCGCATCCCGCCAGCGCGCGATATCGCGGCCCGGTTCACCGACGAACCGCACGAGCGCGCGAAACGCGATCAGCCGCAGTTGCTCCGCTTTGTGGCGTTCGAGCAGCCAGCGGCGTTGCGAGCCTGCCCAAAGTCCGAGCGCGACGGCAACGATCGCAGCGGCGGCGGCGACGGCTTCTGAAAAGCGCACGGCGGTAAAGCCGACCGGCTGCGTCAGCGTGATGCTGCCGAGGACGACGGCCAGCGTACCGGTCACCGCGACGATGTCGACGATGATGCGGTGTCGCCGCTGATGCCGCATCGCCGCTGCGTCGGCGCGTTCGTACGGCACCCCGGTCAATTCGCGCGCGGTCGCGATCGCCGCGCGAACATCCGCATCCGGCGCGACGCGAGCGTCCACGTTCAGGCCTTCTCGACGCGATAGCCGAGCGCGACCATCACTTTGAGTACTTCGGTGACAACGGCGATATCGTACTCGCGTTCGGACTCCGGCAGATCGTCGAAGCCGACCAGACCGGGATGTTGCTTCGCATCGTCGTCGCGCCGCGGTCCGTAGCTCCAACCATCGGCCTGACGCTGGCGCTGCCAAACGTCGTGCGTATTTCGCGCAAGCAACGGGATCAGCCGCTGCAACTCGTTCGAGAGCGCGACCGCCGATGTATCGATCGGTTCGCCGCCGTTCCCTCGGCCGTCGTGCATACCACCTCCGTGAGAGCCCGTGCAACTTTCGAGGGAAGGCGCCCGTCTCATCCGTCAGAACGTGAGCGACGTTTTCGTCAGCCACAGCCGCCGCAACGCGGCCGAGGCGGAGCAGCTTTGCGCGGTCCTTGAGGGTGCCGGCATCTCGTGCTGGATCGCGCCGCGCGATATCCCGCCCGGTCGCACATGGCCCGCAAGCATCGCCGATGCGATCGCATCGGCGCGGCTGATCGCCGTGCTCGTCTCCGATGCGGCGAACGCATCCGCGGAAGTCGCGCGCGAAGTGATCGCAGCGCTCGACGCACACCGGCCGCTCGTGCCGATCCGTCTCCACGACGTCACCCCGGCCGGCAATCTCGGATATTTGCTTGCCGGGGTGCAATGGCACGATGCGTTCGCCGCCGGTGGGCCCGACACGACGCGAATCGCGCAGGTCGTCCATGCGTTGCTCGACGATTCCGGTTCTGAACGCGCGCCGTTTGTTCGCGCGACGCGCGCGGCGCCGCCGAACAATTTGCCGGCCGTGGCGACGACACTCGTCGGACGCGAGGCGGATCTGCACCGGCTCGATGCGTTGCTCGCGACGCACCGGCTGATCACCCTGACCGGTTCCGGCGGCGTCGGAAAAACGCGGCTTGCACTCGCTGCCGTCGCAAACGCGGCCGCGCACTTTACCGGCGGATGCATCTTCGTCGATTTGGCGCCGCTGATCGACGAAGCGCGCGTCGCCGAGGCGACCGCGTCCGCGCTACGTCTGCCCGAAACCGCCGCCGCGTCGGTCGAAGCCGCAATCGTCGGCGCCTTACGGAATGCCGGACCGGCGCTCGTGCTCGTGCTCGACAACTGCGAACACCTCATCGCCGCCGTCGCACGTTTCGTGCACGAACTCGTTCGTGCGACGCCCGCGACGATCGTCGCGACGAGCCGCGAGCCGCTGCGCGTTGACGGCGAAGTCGTGTATCGCGTGCCGTCGCTCGATCTCGACGCGGCGGTCGCGCTCTTTGCGGAACGCGCGACGGCGGCGACGCAGTCGTTCCGGCTCACCGACGAGAACCGGGTGACGATTGCGGGGATCGCGCGCGCCGTCGACGGCATCCCGTTTGCGATCGAGCTCGCCGCTGCACGTATGCGCGCGATGACACCCGTCGACATCGCGACGCGGCTGTCGGCGCGTTTCCGGCTGCTGACAGGCGGCAATCGCACGTCGCTGCCGCGCCAGCAAACGCTCCACGCGATGATCGACTGGAGCCACGACTTACTCGACGACGCGGAACGCCGCATCTTCCGGCGGCTCGCGCTCTTCGCCGGCGGCTGGACCCTCGACGCTGCGAGTGCCGTTTGTGGCGATACCGACCTCGACGAATGGGACGTCGCTGACCGTCTTGCTTCTCTCGTCGACAAGTCGCTCGTCGCGCACGCTACCAGCGAAAGCGACGCCCGCTATCATCTCTTGGAGACGACGCGCGCCTACGCACTCGAGCGGTTAGACGAAGCCCGTGAACGCGACGACGTCGTGCGCCGCCACATCGATTGGTTTGTCGCCGTAGCAGAATGCGGGGAGAGCGAATGGACGACGCGGGCGCGTACGGCCTGGCGCGCGACGTATATCCCGGATATTGAAAATCAGCGCCTTGCGCTAGCGGAGGCGATCGACAACCGCCGCGACACCGCTGCCGGTATGCGACTCGCGACGTCGCTCCGGCCACTGTGGGATGCTGCCGCCCGCCCAGCTGAAGGCGTCGCTTGGTGCGAGCGCGCACTGGCCGCCGCCGGCGACGACGGCTCGCTCGCCGTCGCCCGCCTGTTGTTGGCGCTCGGCAAATTACTGGAGTACGGCATCCACGTGCAACGCCGGCGTTCCGCGTCGACGCGCGCGGTCGAAATTTGCCATGCGTTCAAGGACGAACGCGGACTCATTGCCGCCTTGCAAGATCTCGCATTCGCATGCGTCGAAATCGGCGACCGCGCGACGGCCGACGCGCACGCCCGGACGGCGCTGGACACGGCGCGAACACTCGGCGAACCGGCGCTCATCATCAACGCGCTGCAGACGCGGTCGTTCACCGTCGACCAAACGCTGCTTGACGAACGGCGGGCGTTGCTCGAAGAGGCGCATACGATCGCGGTGCGGGTGCATAACGAACGCGATGTTGCCGCGCTGTCGATGTGGCTGGCGGAACTCGCATCGGATGCAGGCGACCGTCAAGCGGCGCAGGAGCGCGGAACGGAAGCGTTTTTGACGCTCGTCGCGCTCGGCGAACGCGTTCAGGCCGCATTCTGCAGCGCGAACCTGTGCGCATACGCGCTCGACGCCGGTGACGCGGAGGCGGCCGCCGCCGCGTTGGCCGGCGCGCTGAGCTTGGCCGACGGCAACGTTCCCCTGATCACTGCGATCGCCGGTCAGTACGCCGCCGAGATCGCACTTTTACGTGGCGATGCGCCGGCCGCGGCACGGGCAAAGGGGTTCAGCGATGCGCGGCTTGCCGCCCTCGACGTCGCGCGCGGCGCAACCGAAGAACGATCGTTCCGGCGTCTCGACGCTGCGCTTCGCAGCGCGGTTGACGAAGCCGCCCTCACGCGGCTCCTCGCGGAGGGCAGCACGTTCGATGAAACCGCGATCTTCAGCTGCGCGTCGCCGACGATGCATCGTCCGCCCAGCGACCATATTGCGCTGCGCGTGCCTTGATGTATTTGGTCAACCGTGCGATGCGCACCGACGTCGACGGATGGTTCGCGAGGATGGGCGGTTTGGCCGGCGCAGATCCGTAGGCCGCCTGAAACGTGCGTAACGCCCACACGATGCCCCACGGATTGAAGCCGGCTTGCGCGCACAAACTCACCGCGCCGATGTCGGCGCGTTCTTCTTCGCTGCGCGTGTGTTGCGCCAACGACGATGCGACGGCACCGCCGGCCGCGGTTTTCTTGCTACGCAGCGCGTCGTGGTGGAGCACGTGATTTGCTTCGTGACACATCACGCCGGCGAGGGCATCGCGATTCTTGATGAACCCCGGAAATGCCGTATCGATGTAGATGCGCGGACCGATCAGCGTATACGCGTCCGGCGCCTCACCCTTTCCGGCGCGCACGATCACGACCGAGAACGGCGCACCGTAGCTTTTCTGTAAGATCGGGAAAAGCTTTGCGGTGATCGGCTCGACGGCGCTCGTCGTCGTCGAATCATGCTGGACGATGTGGCCCTCGTGTAACGCTGTGTGATACATTGCGTTGCCTTGTTTGATTTCACGGTCCGTGATCGCGCTTGCGATCACCGCGGCGGCGAGTGCAAGGAACGCAAAGATCGTCGCGAGCGATCGCTTCGGCATCATCCCCCGGTGCGTCCGCCGAAGCCTTTGAAGAGCGCATCGTCGCTCATGTGGGCGCCCTTCCCGACGTCGCCGCAGCTGACGTACCGCTTCAAGTTGCCGGCTGACGCATGTACGAGTACGGCGTAGGTACCGCCGCGAATTTGCGGCAGCGTCAAGCCGGTCACCGTCGTCGTCGAAGTGCCGCCGACGACGTCGGTCAGCGGCTCGGCGACGGTCCCGATCTTACTGCAGCTGCCGTGATGGATCATCGCCGGTTCCGTCTTGCCGGCGGCGGCCTTCAAACGAATCTCGACGAGGATTCCTGCACTGCTCGCCGTCAGCCGAACGGCGCCGTTTTGCGCGGTCCCCTCGCCCTGCATCTTCGCGACGATCGCGCCGGCCGCGGCCGCAACCACGCCGGGCACGAACGAATTCGCCGCGGCAACGACGGCGGTTATGAGCATCAGCACCCTTCTCATGTGCATCCATTCAGCGAGCGATGCTTTGTATCATCGTGGTAGGCAAGACGCGGGTGAGGCCGGTCACGGCCCGGGCCGAGCCCGCCGAGTAGCGTGACGCTATGAAGGTCGTCGGTTATTCATCGTGGGCCCCGGACGAGCGCGCCAACGCCATGCGCCTGGCGTTTCACTCGTTGCGAACGAAGACGGGCCGGGAGTGGTCGCTCGAGCACTTCGGCGCCTCCGAGTTCAATGACCCGGCTGCTCTTGGTCGCTTTCGCGAAGCGATCAAGGGCGCCGACATCCTCGTCGGCTGGCAAGCGATGACGCACGATACCGTCGAGCGAATCGCGCTGCTGCTGCTCGACATGGAAGCCGCCGGCGAGCTCGGGCATCTGAAGTTTCTCTGGTACGATATCCCCGATCCGCGCTTGCAACGATTGATGTTCGATTCGCTCGGGTTCAAATTCGACATGAACAAGTCGAACCCGATGCGCGAGATGTCGATGGCGATCAAACGCTTTCAGGCCCGCGCAAAGAACGAAAAGATCGACGAGCTGTGGGAAGCGCGTCAGGGCTTTCTCGGCATGCAGAAGATGGTCGGCGCGGCGCCGATGATGGCAAAGTTGATGAAGAAGCCCGTCTTCAAGTCGCTCGTGATGATCGGCTATTGGAATAACCGCAGCGTCACCAACATCGAAAACATGTATCTCTACCTGATGAAGCATTTCATGAACGCGTACGCGGGTGACGTTCCATTGCCGGAAAAGGTCGAGAACGAAGGCATTTACCACCCGGCCCACCCGGGACTGTTTCAGACACCGGAGGCCTATCTCGCGTGGTACGAACCGTGGTTCGCGATGACGTACGGCAAAGCGCCGTGGGGTAGGGTCGGCTTCATCACGCACGATCTCTTTTTACCGGATTGGAACCATCCGACGCTCGATGCGGCGATCGACGGCTGGGAGAAGCGCGGCGTCGGCGTGATCACTTCGATGACCGCGGTGTTTAACGCGCACATCGTGTCGCGCAAACATCTCCTCGCGACGAAAACGCAAGCGCCGCTTGTCGGGGCGATCTATCACAACGTCCCGTTGTACCTGGCGGGCTCGATGTTCGCCGGCGCACCCGACGATTCGATTGCGCTGATCCACGATCTCGGTGATCCGCGCGTGTACACCTCGCCGGTGAACGCCGCGATGTCGCGCGCCGATCTCGCGCGCTCGAAATTCGGCGTTGCGTCGCTCGAATACATCGGCAACGTCGTCACACCCGAGACGGAAGGCATCCAGCCGCTTCCGCCGATTTGCTCGCGCGAAGCGACGAACAGCGACGTCAGCGCGCTCGAGCCGATCCCCGATCGCGTCGATCTCGTCGCCGACACGATGACCCGCTGGCTGAAGCTGCGCACCCTCGCCAACGCCGAGAAAAAGATCGCACTCTTCGTCTACAACTTTCCCCCGGGCCCCGGCAATATGGGCGTCGCGTACTTTCTCGACGTCGCGGGCTCCCTTCGCTCGACGCTCGGCGCGATGCGCGATGCCGGTTATACGATCGGCGCCATTGACGACACCGACGAAGCCGTCTCGAAGAAACTCCAATCGATGTATGCCGGCTACGAAACGGTCGGCGCGGTGTCGGCGCCGGAGATCCGCGACTGGGTGCACGACCTGCCGACGCAGTACGAAGCACTCTTCTATGAAACGTGGGGCCAACCGCCGGCGACGATTCCGATCAAAGGTTTACGCTACGGCAACGTCATCGTCTTCATGCAAGACATGCAAGGGATGGAAGACCTTAGCGTCATCCACGACAAGCAGGCTCCGCCGTCGCCGTGGCTGCTCGCGAGCTACCGCTATGCCACGCGCCGCTTCAACGCCGACGCGATCGTGCATATCGGTACGCACGGACTCGTCGAGTGGGCGAAGGGGAAAGAATGGTGCCCCGCCGCCGGCGACTATCCCGAATTCCTGATCGACCGCACGCCGCACGCCTACGTCTTCAACGTGCTCGATCCGGTCGAAGCGTCGATCGCGCGACGCCGCTCGTATGCGACGATCCTCTCGCACATGTGTCCGCCGCTCAAGGCGGTCGAAGGCAGCGCCGACCTGCGGGCGCTTCACCGGCTCGTACACGACTACTACAATACGCCGAGCGACGAGTTGGAGAAACGCGCCGACATAGCGGCGGAGATCGGCGAGATCGTCGAGCGGACTGGTATTCGCATCGAAAGCGCGGGCAACGCGCGCGTATCGCTCGCCGATGACGAAGTCGCCTACGTGGCGCGCGTGCACGACGAGCTTGTCTCGCTCGAAGGGGAGTTTGCCCCGGCCGGGCAGCATGTCTTCGGACGCAACCTCGCCGATGACGATCGCCGCGACACATTCGACGCGTGCTTGGAATTCTGCGACGTCGATCTGTACCGTCTGCTTGCCGGGTGCTACGGCGTCGATTACGATGCGCTCGGACGTAATCCGGAAGGCCGCGATGCCGGCGGCAACTACCATCACGACATCATCGACGAACTACGCGCGATCGGTCGCGATCTGATCGCCGCCGAAGTGCTCAACGCCGATGGCAACGTCGGCCGCGCCGCCCTGGCCTCGGTGCTCTCCGTTCGCACCGTCGGAACACAACGGCTGAAAACGAATCCGTACGACGTTCCCGAACTCGAGTCGTTCATCGAACGCGCGCGCGAACTCTGGGCGCAACTGGGACGCATCGGCACCGCGGAGAGCGACGGCTTGCTGCGCGCGCTCGACGGCAAGTATCTCGAACCCTCGCTCGGCGGTGAGATCATCGGCGATTGGACCGTCTTGCCGACCGGCCGCAACATGGCGTCGACCGATGTGCGGATGCTGCCCCGCGAGGCGGCGCAGCGCCAAGGCCGGCGAACGGTGCAGCAGATCCTCGAAGCGGCCGTTGCCGAACGCGGTCACTTTCCCGAGGCGGTCGGCGTCGTGTTGTGGGGGAGCGAAGTGCTTGAATCCGACGGCGTCGGAATCGCTCAAGCGCTCGACCTGATGGGCGCGCGCGTGCAAAAGGATCGCTTCAACCGCGCCGAGCGCGTGGAGTTGATCTCGCTCGACGAACTCGGACGCCCGCGCATCGACATCCTCGCGAACACGTCGGTCGTCTTCAAGAACACGTTCCCCGGCGCGATCCGGTTGATTCACGACGCCGCCGTGCTCGCGGCCCAAGCCGACGAACCGTACGAGTGGAACTTCGTACGAAAACACACCGACGATATGATCGCGAACGGTCTCGATCCGAAGCTCGCGCAAGCGCGCTGCTTCGGCATGGGCGAAGACGCCTTCATGGGCCAAGTCGGCGCGATGCTCGATACCGGCAAGTTCGGCGATTACACCGACATCGGCGGCGCGTGGATGAGCGACAACTGCAACGCCTACCTGCCGACCTTCGCGGCGATCGTCGTGCAGCCGGCGGCCGACGTGCAACGCTATCTCGTTCACAAGGTCGAAGTGATCCAGCAGCCGATGATTCAAATGGCGTCGGGCGGCCCGGTCAAAGAAGACATGTTCGCATCGTTCACTTCGGCGTTCGGTGCGGCGAAGCGGACGATGGGCCACGAAGACACGATGATCGTGGTCAGCGATCTGACCCGACGTGAGGCGAAAGTTCGCAACTTCCGCAACGTCGTCGTGAACGGCGTGCTCACGCGTTACCATTCGAAGTCATGGCGCGACCGCGTCCTGCAGCACGGCTACTCGGGCGTGCTCGAATTCGGCGACATGTTCAAGGCGATGCGTTCGACCGAGGCCGCGCTCGGCAACACCATATCGCCCGAGTTGTGGAAACGCACGGTCGAGGTGACGATCGATGAGTGGGATCGCATCGCCGGCGCAAACCCGCACAAGACGCGCGAGATGGGCGAGGTCCTGCTCGACACACAACGGCGCGGCATGTGGGCCGACCCGGAACTCGAGCAGCAACTCAAAGACAAACTCAACGAACTCGACGCCGACGTCGAACTGACGACGTACCGCCGTCAGCTCAGCGGAACCGCGGGAGAGTAGCACTCAGGAGTGTGTCTGATTCATAGTGTACGAGAGGATCGTGGCGCAGATCACGCGGCGTTGCTGCGCGGGCGCTCGAGCTTTTCCGCTTCTTCGATAATGCGCGTCGCCATGTTGCCGAAGATGAATTCGTGAAACGGAACGACCCCGTACCAGTACGCGTAGCCGAACAGGCCGCGCGGTTCGAAAAACGCCGTCTGCCGCAAGGTCGTGCCGCTGCCCTCATCGGGTAACGATTCGAACTGCAGCCATGCGAGACCGGGCAGCTTCATTTCAGCGCGCAAGCGCAAGAGTTCGGCGGGCCGGTATTCCTCGACGCGCCAGAAATCGACCGCGTCACCGACGCGCAAGTCGGTCGCGGAGCGGCGGCCGCGACGTATCCCGACGCCTCCGACCAAACGATCCATGATGCCCCGGAGATGCCAGAGCAAATCGCCGTAAAGCCAGCCGCGTTTGCCGCCGAGGCCGGAGAAGATCGTGAACACGTCCCGGGGTGCCGCGAGCGTCGTACGCTCGCGGCGATCGATCAGCATGCCTTGCGTGAGTCCCGCAAATTCACCGGGCAGCGTCCGCACGTCGTACGCATCGAACCAGGTCGTTGTTGGGCCGGTCGAAAGCGAACGGTTGAGTGCCAAGAGCAACGCTTCTTCGTATCCCATCGGCACGATTTCGGGAAAGTCGCGGCGCGCCGCAGAATCTTTCACGATCACTTCGTTATGCAGACCGTCGATGAGCGGACGGGCGATGCTCGCCGGAATCGGCGTTACGAGGTGCACCCAATACGAGGATAACCTCGGCGTGAAGAACGGGACAACGAGCATCCGACGCGCGAGGCCTCGAATCGCCGCATAACGCAACATCATCTCGCGATACGAAAGCACGTCCGCACCGCCGATTTCGTAGATCGTCGACGCGTCGGCGGTCCGGCGCAGCGCTGCGACGAGGTATGCGACGACGTCGCGGTTCCCGATCGGCTGGCAACGGGTCGACACCCATTTCGGCGCGACCATCACGGGTAAGCGTTCCGTGAGATAGCGGATCATCTCGAACGAGATGCTGCCCGATCCGACAATGATCGCCGCGCGAAATTCGGTGACGACGACGCCGCTTTGGCGCAACATATTGCCGACCTCGTGCCGGCTGCGCAGATGGCGCGACAATTGCGCGTTCTCTTCACCCAACCCGCCGAGATAAATGATGCGTTCCACACCGGCCTCGCGAGCCGCACGGCCGAAGCGCTCGGCCGCTACGCGATCGCTTTGCGAGAAGTCATTGCGGTCACGACTCATCGAGTGGACGAGATAGTACGCAACCTCGACGCCGTCCATCGCAGCACGTATCGACGCTTCGTCGAACACATCGCCCCGAACAATTTCCACGTCGTCGAATCGGCCTCGCAGCCGCTCGGGCGCGCGCGCCACGCAGCGAACGTCATGGCCGGCGGTGACCAGCGCGGGGACGAGCCGGCCGCCGATGTAGCCGGTCGCACCGGTAACGAGAACCCGCACGCTTAGCCTCCGAGGTGGAGGTTCGCCACGTTGAGCAGCCGCGCAACGCCGTCCGCTTCAACGCCGGCGCCTGCGCGCGCGACGCGCGTCTCGCCGACGACGAGTTCGAAGGTCAGCCCGGCGCGCGTCAACCATGGGACGGCTTGGCGCACGAGCGCAAGAAACTCGCTTCCTTGCCGGATCGCACCGATCGGATCGAACGGCCCATTGAAGCGCGCGACGATCGTCGAGCCGTTGCCTTGAAGTCGAATACGCATTGCCGGCGATTCGACGACGACGTCCGTCTCAACGTCGAGCATGCTACTTCTCCGTCGTGCGAATCTTCAGCGCTCCGTTGAGCTTCCAAATCGCCTGCGACGCATTCTGACTCGTCGAGCTCGGTACGCCGATTTCCATATTATCGAAGTGATATTCGATCGTTGCACCGCGACCCGTCAGAAAACCGTAGAGGCCCTCGGCAAGTTCCGGCCATGTCGTCGTGCCGCGTGAATTTAGCGTTGCATCCGTCATCCTGATCTCCTCAACCGATTGCTCGTGCGAAACGATGGAGCATCGAGAAGCCGGAAGAGTTCCGCGATCGTAGCCGAGATTCGGCTCAGCCGACGGTCAAGACGACTTTTCCTCGAACGTGGCGCGACTCGACAAGCTCTTGCGCGGCGCGTGCCTCATCGAGCGGAAACGTTTTGGCGATGTGTGGGCGCAATTTCTGTGCATCGATCATCGTCGAAATCACATTCAACCGCTCGGCGCTGGGTTCGGATTCGATGTGCGCGACCGTCACGTTCGGCGCACTGACGTCTTCGCCGGTGAGTTCCGCGAAGCGGCCGCCCGACTTCACGGCGCGGATGGTAGCCGCCGCACTTGGGCCGCCGACCGCGTCGAGTGCCGCGTCGACACCGTTCGGATACTTCGCGCGTACTTGCGCTGCCGGGTCGCCGGCATGATAATCAATCACCTCGTCGGCTCCCAGCGACAGAACGAAGTCGCGATTGTCGGCGCTCGTCGATGCGATGACGTGCGCTCCGAGCGCGTGTGCGATTTGCACGGCCAGCGTTCCTACACCGCCCGAACCGCCGGCAATAAAGACGGTGTGCCCCGCTCCGACGTGCAGCGCATCGACCAGCGCCATATGCGCCGTAATCGCATCGGTCGGTACGGCAGCCGCCTCGACGAAATTCGCACGTTCCGGTTTCGGAGCCACTGCGCTCGCGACGACGGCCACCTTTTCGGCATACGCTCCTTGTTTGCCGTAGAAATACGTGTACACGGCGTCACCGACGCCCAGGCCCTGAACGTCCTCGCCGATCGATTCGATCGTCCCGGCGCACTCAGTGCCGAGGACGAGCGGAAACGACACGTGCTCGACCGGCATCTCGCCGCTGCGCTGCATCGAATCCCAGATTCCGACGCCTGCCGCTTGCACCCGAACGATCACCTCGTCGCGCCGCGGTTCTGGATCGGGGATGTTGGCGGAATGCAGCTTGTCGAGGCCGCCGAACGAATCGATGACGATCGCTTTCATACGCGATCGGTTTTCCCGGCCGTCCGTACGCCAAAACAACAGGTGCCCTGTCACTGGGGTCAGGCAAGCAGCGATTCCTCGAGGTCGATGTCGTACTGCAAGCGCCGGTAGATCGTATCGCTGACGTTGCCGCGGCGGCGCAAGTCGTCGAGCATCGTCCGTTCGGCGGTCAGGACTTCGCGCACGAGACCACGCGTAATGTCGTGCCGTAATTCGTCGCCGTCCATGCCGGTGCCCTCGACGTGCGCGCGATAGTGAATCGTTTGCTCCTCATAGCGCGAACGCAACTTGCCTGCGATCTCCCAGTGCGCCGGCGAAACGAACGACGGCTCGAGCACCTCAAGCCGCCTCAAGCCGGCTTCGGAAACGCGCAGGCGCGCCATTTCGATCTCCTGCTCGGACACGTTCGCGTCGTGGACGTTGAACATGCGAATGAAGATCGGCAGGGTCAAGCCTTGACCGATCAACGTGGTGAGGATCGTGACGAACGTGATGAACTGGATGAGGTCGCGTCCGGGGAATGGAACGCCGGGGGCGACGGTTTCGGGAATCGCCAGCGCGGCAGCGAGCGAAACGATACCGCGCATCCCCGCCCAGCCTAAGATGAATGTCCACGAAACCGGCGGCGTGGGTCCCTCCCGCCGCTCGATGTCGCGGTCGAACCAGCGTCGCGCGCGCGAGATGATCGCCACCCATACGAGGCGCGAGACGATCACCGTCAGCGCGATCGTACCGCCGTAGACGGCGAGCGTCGCGGCCGGAAAGATCTGCAATTCGCGCAGAATCGTCCGCAGCTGCAAGCCGAGAATGATGAACAGCGCGCCGTTGAACAGGAAGAACATCGTGTTCCAAACACTGCGTCCGACGATGCGCGAGCCGGCCGTATAAAAACCGCCGCCTTTACGGCTGACGTAAATGCCGCCCGCTGCGGCCGCGAGAACGCCCGACGCGGCGACTCGATCCGCGAGCAGGTATACGAGGTACGGCGAAACGAGCGTGATGACGGTGGATACCGTGTCGTCGGTCAGCCCCGTGTCGAAGAGCCAGCGCCCGACGCGGGAGATCACGGCGCCGCCGATGATTCCGATCGCGACGCCGACGATCGCGACGTATAAGAATTGTCCGAACGCAAGCGTGAACGAAAACGTCCCTGCCACGACCGCGCCGACCGCGAACTTGTAAAGCACGAGGCCCGTCGCATCGTTCACGAGTGACTCGCCGCCCAAGATGATCTCGATGCGGCGCGGCAGATTCGTCGCTTCGGCGATCGCGTCGGTAGCGACCGTATCGGTCGGCGAAAGAATCGCACCTAGGACGAAGCCGACGGTGAGCGGCAATCCGATGAGCCAATGCGCAACGTAGGCAACCGACACGGACGTTGCGATGACGAGCCCGGTCGCCAAAAACGAGATCGGCTGAATGTAGCGTTTGAAATCCCGCCAGTCGGTCACGTACCCGTCGCCGAAGATCAGCGGCGGCAGAAACACGAGGAAGACGAGGTCCGGAGCGAGCTGTACCGTCGGCATGCCCGGGATCATCGCGAGCACGATGCCGCCGAGCAAGAACACAATCGGATACGGCTGGCGTAGCCATTTCGCAACGACCGCAAAGACCGCGATGAAGCCAAGGATGACGAAGACGAGAATCTCGAGCATGCCGCTAGCGGCTAGTGACTGGCCACTAACGTGCCACTAGCCGGCGCGCAGCTTCGGATGCGCGGCGTATGTCCAAACACCGATGATCGTACAGAGCGCGCCCGCGCCGATGAACACGATGCGCAGATCGACGAAGCGTGCAATCGAACCGATCACGAGTGCGCCGCCGGGAACGAGTCCGAGCAAGATCATCGAGTACACCGAGACGACGCGACCGCGCATGTCGTCGGGGGCGAGCGTTTGCACGAGCACGTTCGACGAACCGATGAAGCTCTGCGTGCCGAGGCCGATGACCGTGAGGATGATCGCCGCCGTCATCAAATTATCGGTCAGACCGAGCACCATCACCCCGGCCGACGCGAGCGTCCCGGAAACAAACCAGATCAGCGCGCGCCGTTTTACATTGAGTGCGGCGATCGAAAGCGCGCCGAGCATCGCGCCAGCGCCGGCCGCGGCCATCAGCCAGCCGAGTCCGCGCGCGTCGGTATGCACGACGTGCACCGCGTAGGCCGGCAGCAAGAAGTTGTAGGAACGCACCGAGAGCGCGGTAACGATCAGCATCAGATATATCCAGCGCAAAACACCGTGCCCGTAGATGAACGCGATGCCTTCCCGGATCGCGGCGAGAAACGAGTTCCGCTGCTTCGAGCTCGTCGCCGCCGGACGCATCAACAACACCGCCGCGACAACCGCGAACTTTACGATCGCGTTGAGGATCATACACGGCGCGATGCCGGAGGCAGCAATGAACAGTCCGGCCAGCGGCGGACCAACGACGCTCGGCGCGTTGAAGGCGAACGAGTTGAGCCCGATCGCATTACCGACGAGTTCGCGCGGCACCATCAGCGGCACCCAGCTCTGGCGCGCGGGTGCGTCGAACGATTGGGTCGCTGCTTGCAATCCGCTCAACAGCAGCACGACGGGCAGTGTCGCGGTGTCGGTCATCAACGCCGCCGCGAGCAGCACCGCGAGGATCGCCGTGAGGACGTTGGTCGACAGCAAAATCAAGCGGCGCGGGTATCGATCGGCGAAGACACCCGCAAACGGCGAGGCGATGAGGACCGGGACCATACGCGAAGCGCCGAGCAAACCGATGTAGAACGAGCCGACGCCCGCGTTCGGCGCGAGCTTGGCGACGTAGTAGCCCAGCGCCGTAAACTGCATCCAGGTCCCGATATTACCGACGAGCAGGCCGCTCCACAGCAGCGAGAAGTCGCGGTAACGGAACGGGCCGAGAAAACTTCCCTGCGGGTTGGGGACCGGCAGTTCGCCGGCGATCGCGTCGGCCGTCTTCATGCGCGCTCGCCGGTCGCGGCCGTTATGATCGCGACCGTTCCGTCGACGCCGAATGCCGACACGTCGACGATCAGGTCGTAGTTATGCCGGTCGCCCCACACGACGTCGTAGCGCTCGCGCGCGAACGCGCGGCGGCCCGCGTCGACGCGCGCGATCTCCGTCCGCGCAGCCGGCTCGCTGACCTGCAGCGACTCCGCAATGTGCGCGGCGCGCCAGGGAACGGGCGCCGTAAGGAAGACGCGCACGAGATCCGGGCGCGGGGCGAGGATCGCGTTGCCCATTCGCCCGACGACGACGACATTGCCGCGGTCGGCCGCTTCACGAATGAGCCGCTCCACTTCCCGCAAGGCGGCGTCCGAGAGGTCGTCCTCGGCCGCCGCCGGCTGGAAGGCCTCCGGGACAGCCGAACTCAGCGAGCGCAAAAAACGCTCGCCGAAGCCCGAACTGCGGTTCTCGACATTCTCGACCATTTCGGGCGACGTCCCCAAACGGGCCGCGACGACCACCGGAAGGTCGTCGTCGACGAGCCGGTAGCCGAGCCGGTGCGCCACGCCGCGAGTAACGGCTCGTCCGAGCGCGCCGTACTCGCGAGAAATCGTCACGATCACTACCTGTCCAGACGCTGGTGATGGTTATCACCGTTGCAAGCCGGCCACCGACGTACGCTGAATCCATGTTGAAGATCGCGGTCTACGGTAAGGGTGGGATTGGGAAGAGTACGTTTTCCTCGAACCTCTCGGCTGCGTTCGGACGCCTGGGAAAATCGACCATCCAAGTCGGTTGCGATCCTAAACACGACTCGACGTTCACGCTGACCGGCTACCTGATTCCGACCGTCGTCGAAGTTCTCTCGGAGAACAAGTTCAAGACCGACGAAATCGAGCACGACGACATCATCGTCCGTGGGAAATTCGGCGTCGACTGCGTGGAAGCCGGCGGCCCGCCCGCCGGTGCCGGGTGCGGCGGCTACGTCGTCGGCGAGACCGTCAAGCTGCTCGAGAAATTCGGTGTGTACAAAAACTACGACGTCATGGTGTTCGACGTTCTCGGCGATGTCGTGTGCGGCGGTTTCTCCGCCCCGCTGCAACACTCCGAACAAGTGATCATCGTTGCGACGAACGATTTCGACTCGATCTTCGCGGCCAATCGTATCGCGACCGCGATCTGCATCAAGCAGAAGTCCGGCGGTGGAACACTGGCCGGCATCGTCGCCAATCGCGCGAGCAACGCCGAACTGGTCGGACCGTACGCGGCACGCATTGGGTCGAAGGTGTTGACGTGCATTCCCGAAAACGACGGCGTCCGCAAGTCGCGGCTCACCGCACAGACCGTGTTCGAGCAAGATCCGAGCGGCTTCATCGGTGCACCTTGGATGGACCTCGCGCAACGACTGCTCGACGGCATTCCGCTCGTCGTTCCGACGCCGATTCCGGAACGCGAACTCTTCACGCAACTCGGTGCGGACTACGTACGTCCGGCCGATATCCCGGCGCCCGCCATGGCCGTGTAGCCGACGAACTTCTCGATCGGCAACGCGCGCGCGAAGTAGTATCCCTGCACGCTCGCGCAGCCGCTGACACGCAGCCACTCCACCTGTTCGGACGTCTCGACCCCCTCGGCATGTACGCGCATCCCGAACGCCTCCGCAACGGCGACGATCGCGCCGACGAGCGCGACGTCGAACGGATCGTGCGGTAATCCGGCGACAAAACTCCGGTCGATCTTGATGACGTCCACCGGATACTGTTTGAGATAGGCGAGCGACGAGAAGCCGGTGCCGAAGTCGTCGAGGGCGATCGCGATCTCGGCGCGGTGGAGCGCTTCCATTACCGCTTGCGCGGCGCTGATGTCGCGCATCGCGGTCGTCTCCGTGATCTCGACGCCGAGCGCCGCCAGCGGCACGCCGGCGCGCGCGGCGTGGCTCCGCAAATCGTCGATCAAACTGCTGGACTCGAAGCCGGCTGCGTCGAGGTTGATGTACACGCGCAGCGCCGGAATGTTTTTGCGCATCAACGCGATGTCGTCGAAAACGCGATCGATCACCGACGCGCCGAGCGCCGGCATCAGGCCCCATTCCTGTGCCATCCCCATAAACTGCTGCGGTTCCATGAGGCCGCGCTGCGGGTGTTCCCAGCGCATCAGGGCTTCTGCCCCGACGACCTTCCCCGACGCTAAACTGATATACGGCTGGTAATACGCCGTAATCTCTTGCCGTTCGATACCGGAGCGCAACTCGGCGAGCAAATCGCGCCTCTCCGCGTAGCGCCGGTTGTGTTCGCGGTCGTAAACGACGATCTTCACGCGCTCCGATCCGAGAGCGCCGTCGTCGTCGAACGACGCTTGGGTTAGGACGGCTTCGGCGTCGTTGCCGCGCTCGAAGACGACCGCACGCAAACGCGAAATCACGTCGATCGACGCACGGCCGGTGCGGTCGCCGAGATCGAACGATCGATCGACCGCCTCCGCGAACGCCGCGACACGGACGCCGGCCTGCGCCTGCGATGTTCCCGGCATCAAGATACCGAACGTGTCGTCGGCGGCCCGTGCAACAAGTTCGTCGCCGGCAGCGGTTCCGGCAAGCAATGCGGCGATCTCAACGACGATTGCGTCCGCCGCAAGACGTCCGAGCGTGCGGCCGATGTCGCGCAGATTCGCAATGCGAACGGTGAGCAACGCGCCGTCGCCGTCGCGAACGGCGCCGACCAGCCGCGAGCGCAGCATCGTCGCATTGTAGCAACCGGTAAGGATCTCGCGCTCGGCTTGATACTGCATCCGCTCCCGGCGCCCGGTCTGCTCGAGCGTCTCAGCGCAGAGCGTCGAGAGCACTTGCACGAAGACCAAGTCGTCGGCGTCGAAGCCGGCGGCGGTTCCGTTGCGCGCGAAGTGCAGGACGTACGTGCAGCGATCGACCTCGAATGATGCGGCGACACTCGGATGCGGCTGCGCCCACACGCGCACGGCGTTCGGCGCTTGCGCGACCGACATGACGTCGGCGTCGGCGGCAGGACAATCGTTCGGTGTGTAAAGACGTCCCGTCACACTACTGTGCGCACCCGCTAACGCAGTCGCACCTTCGGCGATGATGCGTGCAATACGGTCTTCGTCGCGATGCGGATCTCGCGCGAGAGTCCACAAGGCGTCCATTCGCCGGGAACGCTCGTTCGAACGCGCCGTTTCAACGCGCAAACGGTCGCGCAGCGTGAACGTCGTGCGGTACGTTGCAATGAGCTGCATGCCGGTGCCGATCAAGACGAACGTGCACGATGCCAGCATCGAAAGACGTGCGGCCGTCCATCCGACGCTCGACGGCCGCGTCGAAAAAAGATTGAGTGCGAGTTCGATCGCGAGACCCGCAAGCGTCAGCCCCAGCGCAACGTCGACGTAATCGCGGCGTCGCAAACGCAGCACGGCGACACCGGCACCGCACATCGAGAGCAAGGCGACGACATCGAGATAGAAGACCGGACCGGCCGCAAAGCGCTGGCCCGGCACGAAGACCGGGAGATACCTGCCGACGAGCGCGACCGCGACCAGAACTCCGAACGAAATCCCGGCGGGCAGCACGAGCGGCAGCATCCAGCCCGTCGTCGGGACCGGGCCACGCAGGGTACTCGCTCGGCGACGCAGCGTAACGTAAAGCAGTGCCACCAACGCGAACAGCAGGTGCCACGTCAAGAAGAGGTACGGCGCCGTCGCGGGCAGCATGATCAGTCCGCCGATGATCCCGGCAACCGCCAACGCATATGCCTGTGCGAGCACGAGCAACGACGAACGGGGCTTCGCGCGCCAGAGCGCAACCAGAACCGCAAACGTCGCAGCCGCCGCAAACGCCGACGAGAGAAAGACCGTATCGCGAAAACCTGGAATGTCGAAGCCGGGGCGCCGAGCGAACGGCGTGACCGCCGCGAAGAGGCCGGCTACAAGATAATAGGCCACGCGTTCAACGCGCCGCCGGTGGCCGGCCCGCGGACGAGCCTCTCGCGGAATCTCGGTATGTAGCACCCTCATGGTCTGCGTTCCCACCGCGCAGACCATGAGCCTCCCTTTACGTCTTCTGAGATTTCACGGCCGTATTATTGCTGCTCATGATCAGAATGCGATCCGCATGAACGACGCCGAGCGCTTTTTGATCGTAATAAACTTTGACATACTGGCCGGCCTGGAGATCGGAAACGCTCGCTGACGTTCGGCCGTCCTTTTTAAACACGTTGCCGAAGCGCGGGACCAAGACGAACGACAACGTCTTTTTCGTCGTCGGATTGAAGACTTGCAAGCTTGAGGTCGAGATATGCTTGACGAGGCCCTCGTACACTTGCGATCCGGCTTTCACCGCCGAGGCGACTCCACCAACGGCGAGGGCAAGCACGATCATCAGCACCGAAACGACGGGAACCAAATGAGAACGTTTGTGAATCATGGCGCTGTCTTGCCCATATCGTCGCTTGGTTACACGCTAGCGGTGTCGCCGGCCAGCCGCGCCCGGACGTCGGCGGCGCGGCTGCGAATCGCTGCGGCGACGGATGGTTCCCGCCGTTGCCAGGCGCGCACGATCACGGCCATGCGTCCATTGCGAGCAAAACGCGGCGTGTTGCGGTCGATGAAATCCCAATACAGCGCGTTGAACGGGCACGCGCGTTCGCCGACCGTTTGTTTTGGATCGTACCAGCACCGTCCGCAGTAGTCGGACATCGTATTAATGTAGTTCGCGGATGCCGCGTACGGCTTTGTCCCGACCTCGCCTCCGTCGGCGTGGAGCGTCATCCCGATCACATTGGGCTCCATGACCCAGTCGTATGCGTCGATGAACATCGACCAGAACCAATCGTTGGTCTCTTTCGGCTCGCAGCCGGCGATCAGCGCAAAATTACCGAGGATCATCAGCCGCGCGATATGATGCGCGTAGCCCGTTTCGATGACGCCGCCGAGCACGTCGGCGAGGCAGAACATCGATGTCGCTCCCGTGCGGTAGAAGCGCGGGAGCGGCATCGTCGCGCCCAGCGCGTTACGCTCGCGATAGGACGGCATGCGTTTCCAGTACACGCGCCAGACGAATTCGCGCCAACCGATAAGCTGGCGGATAAACCCTTCGGTCGACGCGAGCGGCGCGTCGCCGCGCCGGTACGCGAGTTCCGCACGCTCGGCAACTTCCAGCGGGTGCAAGAGGCCGGTGTTGATCGCATACGCGAGGTGCGAATGCGACATCTCGCGTTCGCCGGCGACCATCGCATCCTGCCACGGACCAAACGTCGGGAGCCGGTCGACGACGAAGTGTTCGAGCGCACGTAGCGCTTCGGTGCGCGAAACCGCCAGTGCGAAGCCGTCGAGCGTCCCCGGATTGTCCGGAAAGTGCCGTTCGACCATCGCGATCGCCGAGCGTGTCAACTCGTCGGGTTCGAAGCGCGTCACCGCCGGAAAGCGCAGCCCGGCCTTCGGCGGACGCCGGTTCGCGGAGTCGTAATTCCAGCTGCCCCCGGCGGGCGTTTTGCCGTCCATCAGCAGGCCCGTCGAACGACGCATGCCGCGGTAAAACACTTCCATCGTCACGCGCGGCTTCTCACCGCGCAGGTGACGATCGTAATCCTCGGACGTCGAGATGAAGTTCGAGTGCGGCGTGATGTCGACCGGCACGCCGTGCGCGTCCGCGAAGGCGCTCATCGCTTCGTTCGCGCCCCATTCGGATTGCTGCATGAGGACGATGCGCTCGGGCCGGTACGCTTCGACATGCCGCGCCATGCCGGCCGCGAAATCCCGCTCTTCGCTCCGGTAATCGACGGTCCAACCATCGCGGCGCAGATCGTCGGCGAAATGCCGCATCACGGCATAGATCAGCGCGAGCTTGCGCTTGTGATAGCGCTGCAGCCGCCCGCGATCGATCGATTCGATCATCAGGACGACGGCGTTCTCGCGCGAAACCGACGCCAGCGCCGAATTCCGGATCGTGCACTGGTCCCCGGCAATCCATACAGTCGTACGTGTCGCCATCGTTCTATCCTGACACCGACGGCAAGCGCGGCGTTCCCGCATGGACCCATGCGTGCGAGTCGAACCCACCCGCGATGCCGATCATCGAAGTGCGTGACCTGCGTAAAGTGTTCCGCTCCGTTAAACGGCAGGCCGGAATCGGCGGCACGTTGCGCACGCTGTTCTCGCGCGAGTACGTCGACAAAGTCGCCGTGACCGGCGTGACGATGTCGGTTGACGCCGGCGAGCTGATCGGCTACATCGGGCCCAACGGCGCCGGCAAGTCGACGACGATCAAGATGCTGACCGGTATCCTCGTCCCGACCTCGGGTGAGATCCGTGTTGCGGGAATCGTGCCCTACGCGGAACGCACGCGCAATGCCGCGAACATCGGGGTCGTCTTCGGCCAACGCTCGCAGCTGTACTGGGACCTGCCGCTCATCGAGTCGTTCGAACTCCTGCGCGCGATCTACGGCATTCCGCGCGAACGCTATCAAGCCAATCTCGATCAATTCGTCGCGCTGCTGGAAATGGGCGACTTCCTCGCCACGCCCGTGCGTCAACTCTCGCTCGGGCAACGGATGCGCGGCGACTTCGCGGCCGCGATGTTGCACGATCCGAAAGTCGTGTTCCTCGACGAACCGACAATCGGTCTCGACGTCGTCGCCAAGGAAGCGATTCGCACGTTCATCGCTGAGGTCAACCGCGAGCGCGGCACGACGTTCATTCTCACGACCCACGACTTGGCCGATGTCGAACGGCTCTGCAACCGGATCGTTCTCATCGACGGCGGCACGCTGATCTTCGACGGCGCCGTCGACACATTGCGCGATCGGTACGGCACGCATCGCACGCTCGTCGTTCAACTCTGCGAACCGGCGGACGCAGTGGCGATCGACGGAGCCGAGGCCGAGCTCAACGGCGCGACGACCGCGCGCTTCCGGTTCGACCGCCGCGCCGTCTCGGCGGAGTCGCTCATTCGCCGCGTGACGGACAAATACGGCGTCAGCGATATCACGATCGAAGAACCCGATCTCGAATCGATCATCCGGCTGATCTATCGCGACGGTTACTCTCCCGCGGTGCCGGTGCCGGTGCCATAACGTGCCGGGGTTCCGCATCGAACCGTACGTCGAGTTCGCCAAGAAAGCGTTCTCGCGCGAGGCGACCTACCGTTTCGAAGTTTTCACGAGCGTCGGCAGCGTGCTCGTCCGGTTGTTCATCATGAAGGCCGTGTGGACGGCGCTTTACAGCCAGAACGTTGCGCCGGCCGGCGTTCCGCTCGACGCAATCATCACGTACACGAGCGTCGCGCTGCTGATGTCGCTCATTCTCGAGATCGACGGAACGCGGATGATCCAAACGCGCGTACGCGACGGCACGATCGCAACCGACCTGATGAAGCCGATCAACCTCGTGCTGTACTTCTTCAGCGACGGCGTCGGTCAGACGTTGCTGCACGGGCTGCTCATCGTCCCCGCTCTGATTCTTGCGCTCTTCATCGTGCACATCGACGTCCCGCCGGCGGCGACGCTGGCCGTTTTCGCGCTGAGCTTCGCGCTGGGCTATATCGTGAATTTTTTGCTGAACTTTACGATGAACGCGATCGCGTTTTGGACACTCGAGACCTTCGCGATCCAACTGATGGTGCGCTGGGTGAGCGATTTGCTCGGCGGCCAAATCGTGCCGCTGATCTTTTTTCCGGCCTTCTTACAGCAGATCGTTCTCGCGCTGCCGTTCGCCGCGATCTACTCGACGCCGCTGTTGATCTACCTCGGCAACGTCACGCCGGCGCAGTACGGCGCGGCGCTCGCCGTCCAAGCGGCGTGGGCGCTGGCGTTCGCCGCGATCTCATCGATCGTTTGGCGAGCTGCTCAGCGCCACGTCGTCATCCAAGGCGGGTAGCGCCTACGCCGGAACGGCCGAGAGACCGGCCCGATCCCAGGCACGGTGATTGCTCATCGCCGCGATGAACGAGGCGGCAATCGTGTCAGCCGTGCCGGTCCCGACGACAACGCCGGAGGTCGCATCGCCGATACCGGAGTCGTCGGCGCGCACGCCGGCTTCGCGCAAGAGCTCCTCACCTTCGTTCGTCGCGGCGATCGCCTTCGCGTGCTTGAACGCTTCGGCGACGAAGTGCACCGCGTCACCGTCGGCTTGCAGCGTCGTGATGCTCTGGGCACCGCCCGGCACGAATACGGCGTCGTAGGCGACCGACGGCTGCGTGACGAGCGTGTGATCGACCTGGACCGATGCGCCGTTTGCCGCCTTGAGCATGCCGAGGTGCGTCGCGAGGACGTCCACCACAACGCCTTCGGCGGTCAGCGCCGAGCGCATCGCGTCGATCGCCGCGGCATCCACGCCGTCCGCCGCGAGGAACGCGACCTTGCGCGTCGCGATTGATCCGGGACCCTGCACCATACTCAGTGCCGGTGATATGTCGATGCCGAGGACCGCACCTGAACCGTTGGTTTTCGAGCCGTTCGCCTTAGAACCGTTGGCCGGCGCCTTGGGCGCCTGCACACCGAGTGCCTTCGAGACCGCGGCCGTCAAGCTTTCGTCGACGTTCGCCAACACCGTGAGATAGCGTTCGCGGATCGCCGGCGTTTCGACTTTCGCGAGTTCGAACGAGTACGCCCCGATGATGTGTTGCTTCTCGATCGGCGACTGGCTGTTCCAGAACAATTTCGCTTGCGAAAAGTGATCCTTGAACGAGTCCGCCCGGACGCGGCGTTTATCCCCTTCGACGTGTGCCTTGAACGTCTCGAACCCGCCTTGTGCGACGGGCTTCTCCTTCGGATCGCCGCCGAACGAGTTCGGATCGTACGATGCACGTCCGACCGGAATCAGCATCTGATGCTCGCCCTCACGCTGATTGTTGTGAAACGGACACTTCGGCTGGTTGATCGGAATCTGGTTGAAGTTCGGTCCGCCGAGGCGCGAGAGCTGCGTGTCTTGATACGAGAAGTTGCGGCCCTGTAATAACGGATCGTTCGTGAAATCAATGCCCGGCACGATGTGCGCCGTGCCGAATGCGACCTGTTCGGTTTCCGAGAAATAATTGTCCGGATTACGGTTGAGCGTCATCTTGCCGATGCGTTGCACCGGAACGAGTTCCTCCGGCACGAGCTTCGTCGCGTCGAGGATATCGAAATTGAAACCGTCGGCTGTGGCATCGTCAAAAATCTGAACGCCGAGTTCATACTCGGGAAAGGCTCCGCTTTCGATCGCTTGCCAAAGATCGCGGCGATGGAAGTCCGCGTCTTTGCCGGCGAGTTTCTGCGCTTCGTCCCACACGAGCGCGTGCGTTCCCAGTAGCGGCTTCCAATGAAATTTAACGTATTTCGACTCGCCCGCCGCGTTGACGAAGCGGAACGTGTGAACGCCGAAACCTTCCATCATGCGGTACGAGCGCGGAATCGCCCGGTCCGACATCAGCCACAGCACCATGTGCGCCGACTCGGTCGTGAGGCCGCAGAAGTCCCAAAACGTATCGTGGGCCGACGACGCCTGCGGAATTTCGTTTTGCGGTTCCGGCTTGACCGCGTGCACGAAGTCCGGGAACTTGATCGCGTCTTGGATGAAAAAGACCGGCATGTTGTTGCCGACGAGATCGTAGTTGCCTTCGGTCGTGTAAAACTTGACGGCAAATCCACGCGGGTCGCGTGCCGTATCGGCCGAGCCGCGCGAACCGCCGACGGTCGAGAACCGCACGAAGACCGGTGTCTTGACGGCCGGATCGTTCAAGAACGCCGCGCGCGTAACGCTCGCCATCGACTTGTAGACTTCGAAAAAGCCGTGGGCCGCCGCGCCGCGCGCGTGCACGATGCGCTCCGGAATTCGCTCATGATCGAAGTGCTGAAGCTTCTCGATCAGCGCGAAATCTTCGAGCAGCGTCGGCCCGCGTTCGCCCGCACGCAGCGAGTTCTGATCGTCCGCGATCGGGACGCCGACGTTGGTCGTCAGATCGGTGCCGGCCGGATCGACGCGGTGTTCGGCGACGGGGTCGTGCGCCACGCCGTTGCGCTCTGTTTTTGCCATGCGCCTATCGTTCCCAATTATTCCCAGGCGACAGCGTCGATGTAACACCACTTCCAATTTTCGCCCGGCTCGATCGAGCGGATGATCGGATGCTCGGTCGCATGGAAGTGCTTCGTTGCATGCTTGTTCTTCGAAGAATCACAACAGCCGACGTGGCCGCACTCCGTGCAAAGGCGCAAATGCACCCACGCATCACCCATTTTCAAACATTCCTCACAGCCGTCGGTGTGCGGCGAAACGTCGCGCATCGTGCCGGTGTGCGTGCAACCGGCGACCGTACTCGCGGTCATGCCAGAGTATCCATGCCGGCTATGACTCGGCGACCGTTCCACCCGTTCCACCTCACCGCGCGCCGCCAGGCGGCCGAGTAAGAGATGATAATACAGCATGCCGCGCTGCTCGCCGAGTTGCGCGAGCAGTGCCGAAACGTTGACCTCGGCGGTTCCGGAGAGGTCGCGGACGCTCCGCGCGACGCCCGAATCGTTCATCGGAAAGAGATCGAGTCGCCCGAACCCGCGCAAGGCCACGACGGCTGCCGTCCACGGACCGACACCGCGGTGCGCGACGAGTTCCGCCATGAGCTCCGGCGTTGAGAGTCGCATCAGCGCGTCTTCATCGATGGTCCCCTCGAGAATGGCACGGCCGACGGCGCGTAGCGAGACGACTTTGTTCACGCTCAGGCCGAGACCGCGCAATTCCTCGGCGTCCGCGTCGACGAGCGTCTGCGCCGCCGGGAACGCGTACATGCTTGCCTTACCACTCACGACCGGAACCGCGTATCGTTCGATGACGCGGCGCAAAATCGCGCCGGCCGCGTGAATGCTCACCTGCTGATAGACGATCGCGTTAACGCAGGCTTCCCAGATCGACGGATATCGCGGCGGCTTGACGCCGAGCGCACCGTGCACGATGGGCGCGAGCCACGGTACGGCGGCCGCCGCGGCGGTGAACGACGTCAGGTCGACGCGGGTGCCCAACATCCGTTCGGCAAGCCGCGGCGCGTCGACCGCCGGCGCGTGCGGTCCGTGTACCGACACCGCGATGCGGTCAGGCCCACATTGCCGGATCTCCAGCAGCGACGGTTCCACACCGCCGAAGACGCGCCGATAGGTAACGCCGTCGAACGTATCGACGACGTTCGTGGAGAGACGGCGTAGGACGTTTGCGGTGAGGTCGAGCCGAAACGGCGGCCGGACTGCCAGCGTGGTCTCCGTCATCGCGTGTCGAACCCTCCCGGCGTGTATCTCGAGACGTATGCACGCTACTGGCGTCTCAATCTGCTCACGATGCTCGAGTATCGTGCGAACTTCTTGATGTGGGCCGGCTTCACCGTGATCTATCACGCAACGGCGGTCTTCGCGCTGTGGGTAACGCTGCGAAACTTCCCGTCGATCAACGGGTGGAACTTCAAAGAGACCGCGTTCATGTACGGCCTATGGTTTCTCGGACACGGGCTCCACAATACGTTCTTCTTCACGGTCGGCAGCGTACCGGAGTTCGTGCGGGAAGGCCGGTTCGACCGCTTCCTCGTTCGACCGCTCGACGCGCTATTCCAGGTGATGACGGTTCCCCAACAGATTTGGCCCGACGAACTGATCCTTTCGCTGATCTACTTCGCGATCGTGGTTCCATACAGCGGCGTGCACGTCGACTGGCTCTTCGTTCTCTACGTTCCACTCGTCGCGCTCGGCGGAGCGATGATCGACTTCGCGATCAACCTCGGAATCGCAACCGCGTCGTTTTGGTTCATTCGCATCGACGCGCTGCGTTGGGCGCTCATGTCGCTCGAACAGGAGTTTTCGCGCTATCCGATCTCGATCTATCAGCGCAGCGTGCGCATCGTGTTGACGTTTATCTTGCCGTTTGCGTTCATGAACTATTTTCCGGCTACGTTTTTATTGGGAAAGTCCGAAGACGGCTTGCAGCTCAATCCCGCCGTCGGTTTGTTGACGCCGGTCGTCGGCACGCTCGCGCTCACCGTATCCTATTTTTTTTGGCGTGTGGGCCTCAATCGCTATCAAGGCACGGGCAGCTGATGCGTACACGGTCGGTCCCGATGCGAGCGGCGATCGGGTGCCTTGCGATGTGGGCGCTTTTCGGCTGGGGGCGCCCGGCGTCCGCGGCAGCGGTCGACGTCGTGATTGCGGCGGGACATCAAGGCCGGCCGGCGTCGTGCGCGCCGAACCACGTGCACGCGTGTAACATCGGAGCGAGCAACGGCAGCGACCGCGAGATCGAGTGGACGCCCGTCGTCGCCGACGCGGCGACAAGCGCGCTGCTCGCGGCGGGATACCGCGTTGCACGCCGTCCGGCGGATTACCCCGAACGCGATAACGCGCGAATCTATATCGCGATCCATTTCGACGGCGCGCAGCCCGCATGTTCGAGCGGCTCCTCGGTCGGCTTCCCGCGCGCGACGCCGCCGGCGTTCATCACGGCGTGGGAACGCGCGTATCGGCGCGTGTTTCCCTTTCGCTTCGTCGGCGAAAACATCAGCAGCAACGAAGAACACTACTACGGCTTCCGGAAAGTCGACGCCCCGTTCAAGATACTCGTCGAGTACGGCGAGATCACATGTCCCGTGCAAGCCGCATGGCTGCGGCCGCGTTTGCGCGAACTGGGCGTCATGACGGCGCATTTCGCAATAGAACATCTGCGCTGATGCGGCGTGCGGCATTCATCGCGGGCACCGCCGGCGCGTTCGCGACGGCCGGCGGGCGCGCGAGCGCGCAAACGATCGCCGTCGAGGACCTCGTCGAGAGGCTGGACGGCACCGTAGGAATCGTCGCGCGGACGATCGTCCCGCGCGCCGCGCCGGTCGTCGCCGTTCGCGCAAGCGAAGCGTTTCCGGCCGCATCGATCATCAAGCTTCCGGTGATGCTGGCCGTTTATCGCGCATTCGACGCGGGAGCGGCGACGCCGCAAGACGAGATCACGCTGCTGCCGGGCGATATCACCGAAGGTGCCCCGGTGCTCGGCGACGCGCATTCGGGGCAGCGTTGGCGAATCGGCGATTTGCTCGAAGCGATGATCATGTTCAGCGACAACATCGCGTCGAACGCGCTGATCAGTCATTTCGGATTCCCGGCGATCAACGCCACGATTCGGAAGGCGGGAATGACCGGGACGACGCTTGCACGGCACTTCGCGGGTACGGTCCCGCCCGGGCGGCGAAATCTCAACACCACCACGCCGGGTGATATCGGCGGCCTGCTGTACGCGATCGAACGCGGTTCGCACGAAGGCGTGCCGACGATCGCGTCCGTCCCGTCGTGCCGCGCGATGATCAACTTGATGCTGCGTCAGCAGTACCGCGAAATGATTCCCGCGGGCATCACGCGCAAGGTCGCGATCGCGAACAAGACGGGCGAACTCGATTACGTCCGCAGCGACGCTGCGATCGTCGACCCGCTGGGCGAGGGCCCCTATGTGCTCGTCATCCTCACGAAGGACCTCGAGTATCCCGGTCTCGCCTACCCGGATATCGCC